>JBEINZ010000033.1:0-17027 GCA_040377825.1 Hyphomicrobiales bacterium
GAAAAGATTGAAAAATCTTTCCGGCCGGCGACTGTTTGCAAATCCATCAATCGAATATGCAGGAATTGCTAAATTTATTTGGTTGAAAAATTACGGGCGCGGAAATCCATGACGAAAGACTTTGCCGGCTTCCAGGCAATGTTGCGCCGTTTTGCCGTGAAGTTCGCGGTCTGATGCATCACCGTGATCGACGGATCGTCCCGCTCGGTGATTTCCAGCATGCGGCGGAATGTGCGTCGGCGCTCCTGCATGTCGGTGGAGCTTTCCAGAACCGGGATCAGGCGCTCGAACTCCTCGTTCTTCCACATGCCGGATTGGCCGTAGCTGCCGTTCGAGCCGAAGGTGCCCGGTACATAGGAGACCGGATCGTTGAAAAAGGTCGAGCTCGAATTGTCGTAGATCGCGCGCCCACCGTCGCGCGCCGTGATCTGCGACCAGTTCTCCTTCATCTCGATCTGAACATTGAGACCGACGGCACGCCACATCTCGATCATGATCTGTGCGGTCGAGACTTGGCTCGTGTAGTAATTATTTAGCACGCGGTAGCTGATCGGCTGGCCATTATAGCCAGCCTCTTGCAGGAGGCGCTTGGCGAGAGCCGGATCGTATTCGGGAAGCTTCCAGTCCTCGATGAACATTTGTCCGAAGAACGGATATTGCAGACCGTTGCCCGCCTCGGTGCGGCCGGCCCAGAGCGTATCGATGATCAGCTTGCGATCGAGCGCATGACCGAAGGCGCGGCGGACCCGCGGATCAACCAGCGCGGGATGGGTCTTGTCGAACACGACGATGCGCTGATTGAGGATCGGTCCACCGACGACGTCGAAGCGCGGATCCTTCTCGATCATGGCAATCTGGTCGGGTGTGATGTCGCAGGCGAAATCGTATTCCCCAGAGAAAAGCCCGTTCATGCGCGAGGCGAGTTCGGGGATCTCCACGAACCGGATCGACTTCAGCGGCGGCTTGCCGCCCCAATACTCGTCGAAGGCGTCAAGGATCAGATAAGTGTCGGGCTTGAAATCGCGAACGCGGTAGGGGCCGGTGCCGATCGGCTTGCGCACGAAGGAGAGCCAGCTATCGGCCTCGGCGAAGGCGCGGCGGCTATAGATGCAGCCAACCCGCATCGCAATTCGGCCTTCCAGCGTCAAATCCGGGGTCTTGTTGACGAATCGAACCGTGCGCCCGTCGACGATCTCGATCTTTTCGAGCGAGGGATAGGCGGTCAGGCCGGCCTTGGTCAGCGGGGAAGGCAGCGACTTCGGATCGGCCGTGCCAGCCTTCTGGCGCTCGGGAACACCGAAGAGGCGGTCGGGGCCGAAGCTGAACGCCACGTCCTCGGGCGTCAGCGGATCGCCGTTATGGAACTTAACGCCCGCGCGCAAAGTCAGCTCGACGGTGCGGTTGTCGATCCGTTTCCAGCTTTCCGCCAAGCCCGGACGCTGCATGACGTCGCCGGTCCAATCGGTGTCGATCAGCGGCTCGACGAAGTTGTTGTACCAGCGGGTGGCGACGTTCGAGGCCTCATAGGCGATCTCAAGCGTGTTGTTGTTGGAGATCTTCTGAACCGCGATCGTGATCGACGGTCGGTTGTCGGCCTGCGCGAAAACATCGCTCGCGTGGCCCATGGCGGCGACGGCCCCGGCCGCGGCGACGAATTGACGACGGTTCAGTTTGGTCATGGACGATCCCCCAAGAGATCGTCTTCCCTAACTGAACTCTCTGACGGGCATGTGATTTGCCGGCATTGCATTGGAACGGGACGAAATGAAACGCGTTCCTTGCCACGCTACCGAAGCAGTTCCTCCGTGCCTTTAGCTACACCGTGGCTCGCGCGTGTCGCGACGTTCCTCCAGCGACCCACGCGGCCATCCGGCCAGATGATACGGAGATCAACAGCGACGCTTGACCCCGTGCCGAAATGGACAGCGGTCTTGGCGCCGCTGACATGGCCGCCGCCGGATGTGACCTCTCGGATCAACGTCCTCTCGCCGTCTCGGATCTCGATCCAAGCACCGATTGCATCGGGATTGGCGCCATCCTGGCGCGGCGATACGTCGATCCAGTTCCCGATCGCCTCCGACATATTCCGCCAAATCTCGGTCGGCCCGTTCCGGTTCACGACGAGCAGATCGAGTTTTCCATCGCGGTTGAAATCGGCGATTGACGCGCCGCGCGCGGTCAGCGTGCTCGCGACGCCGGCCTTGTCGCCGACCTCGACAAAGGTGCCGTCGGACTTCTGGAGGAGCAGATTGTTCGGGTCGCGCATGGCAAAGTCCGGCATTTCTGAAACGTTGCCCTTGGCGATGAAGAGATCCGGCCGGCCGTCGTTGTTCATATCCTCGAACTGGGCATGCCATGCGGTCGAGGGCTTAACGTCATCGCCGATATGGGGGCGCTGGGCGATGACGCCGGATTTGAATGCGATGTCCGCGTAGCTCGGTTTCGGCGGGCCACCCTTGCCGGGATCGACAAGGGTCTGAAGCTTGTTGTCGGCCATGCTGGTCAGGAAATATTCGGGATAGCCATCCGCGTTCAGGTCCTGGCTGGCGATGCCCATGCCCCAGATCTTCAGCGGCTTCCACCCTTCCTCGGGCGTGTAAAGCCGAGGGGGCTTTCCAGGGTCGACGTGCCAGAGCTGCTCTTGGCCGCCCTTGTAGTATTCCCGGTCGTTGGAAACCCGTAGGCTCGGCGTGCCCGAACGGTTCCAATCGGTGAAGAGCATCGACAAGGCGCAATAGCTCGGCGCGAGCGCGTTGGGCTTGGCGAACCCATTTCCGTCGGCGGCCGGACGATAAAGCTTGCTGTCGGTGCAGTTGCCCCAAGGAAAATCTTCCTGTTTGCGATCGATATATGTGCCGATCGCCAGCGTCGGCCACGTCGCGCCCTTTTCCCACGTGGCTGAATAGGCCGTCGACCATGCATCGCCGCCATCGAAGCCCCAGGCCTCGTTCGCGCGCTCGAAGCGGCAGCCGCCCTTGCCGCGCATAAGCACGTCTTCGCCGACCCTGGGGATCACAAGGTCCGTTATGCCGTCGCTGTCGATATCCAAGGGATAGGCGCCGGTAACCGCGTCCAGTTCCGCGCCGCTTTCAACCTTTTCAAACTTGAGGGGTCCGCCGCTCGTGCTCGTATTGCGAAACAGCGCGGCCTTGCTCGTGCCGCCGGCGATGTAAACATCGGGCTTGGTGTCGCCGTCGCAATCGAACGTCGCGACGCCGCCGCCGACCATGAACTGCCACCCGCCGGTGAATTGGTGCTCGATTCCGGCGGCTGCGGTCTCATTCGCGAAGGTCGGGACGACCGGCTGTCCCTCGCCTGAGCTCGCGGCCGTGCTTGCGGCAGTCAATGCGGCGACGAGCGTGACCGCCAGAAATGAACGCATGATCACCTCAAGGTTCGAAGCGCGGCGGCATAGGCGCCGATGCAGCGGCCTTGGGCAAGGCCCTGAACGATCGCGGCACGGAAATGGATGCCGCCGTAAAGTCGCGACAGGCCGGCTTCCTCCGCCGCCTGCCAGAAGCTTGCGAAACGGCGCGTGGGCATTCCTTCCGGAACCAGGGTCGCGTCCTCGAAGGCGAAGCCCTCCCCGAGGACCGCGGTCAGCACGGTGGCCGCCGCGCCCGATTGGGTGGAATGACCGGAGGGGTATTCGGGGAATGGCGGAGTAATGAGCAGCGACTCCCACTTCGGATCGATCAGGCGCCGGATATAGGTGACCGGGCGCAAAAGATCATAGCGGAACTTATCGTGCCAGCAGCCGATGAAGGCGTCGGCGACCGCAATGCCGAGCCGCGCCAAGACATCCGTGCCGCGTTCCAGGCTCAGGTTGTCGCGGCGGATGATCTGGAGCGCGATGCTGATCCAATGCCCCGGCGGCGTTGTCGACAGCATGGCATCATCGGCCCAAAAGCGCGCGATGGTCCGTTGTTCGTCGGTCAAGGTCCGCGACGTCTCATGGACCTCGCGCGCCTGCCTGTGGAATTCCGAGCCCGGATCCTCGCTATAGGCCGGCGGTGGCGGCAAGGCGCAGATCGCGCCCGCCGGCATCGCGAAAGGCCGGATCTCGCCCCAGCCGGGCAGAAGCGGCGCCTGCTGTTGGACGATCAGGCTGGTCGGTCTCCAGGCCGCGGGCCCAGGCTTCAGCGAGTAGCTGACCGGGAAACCCATATTGATGATCGTCGCGCCGCCATCAGCCGCGGCCCAGCGCAGGATATGATCGGCAAGTTCGGTGCCGTAGGCGGTGCTGCGCTCGACAATGTCGGCGGCGACGCCCGCGGTCACCGTCTTGCCGAGCTTGGCGGACATGGCGCCCATGGCCCGCTGCCCGGTCGGGCCGGTGTTGGAAAAGAGCTCCCTGACCACTTTGGCCAGCGCGGCTTCCAGCACCACGGCCTCGTCATAGACCACGGATTTTTGCCGAGATGGTGGAGCGGCGAGACCGTTCAGCTGCCCGCCGAGACTTTCCATGCGCGCCGATCCGGAGGCAATGGCCTCATAGGCCGTCACGCCGACATAACCCATGGCGCGGCTCGCGACCGGCGGCGTATAGGTCGGCGTATGCCGCACCAACTCGAGCATGAGCCGATACCAAGTATCGAGCACCATCTTCGCCCCGGCCTGATTATCAGCGGCGGACCCATGGATCGATCCGGTGAACAACATCGCAATCGACACGATCGCGGCGGCGGCGAGGTTGCGAAACATGATTCTCTTGATGCCCCGTTCTGCGAAAACGCGACCCGTCATGGCACGTCGAGCCATTTTTGGGCGCGGCTCGAGGCCTGGATCGTCTCGACAAGGGTTTGGATGCGAAGGCCGGCGCGGAAATTGAACGGCTCGGGACGCTTTCCCGCGATGGCCTCGATGTAACCAGCCACTTCGATCGCCTTCAAGTCATTAAAGCCAAGCTGGTGGCCGGGGGCGACGCAAAACAGGCCGTAGGGCGCGTGGTCGGGGCCTGCCTCGATGCGGCGGAAGCCCTGGCGCCCCGGGGCGTCGGACGTCGCATAGAAATTCAGTACGTTGAAGTGTTCCTGACTGAAGACAAGCGCGCCCTTGGTCCCGTAAACCTCGAAATCATGCTGCATCTTGCGCCCGGTGGCGATCCAATTGGCTTCGATCGATCCGCCCGCGCCCTTGGCGAACCTCAGGAATGCGCGGGCGACATCGTCCGTCACCACGCGGCGCATGCCCCCTTTGGCGTCAGGGCGCGCCTCGATCATGGTGACGCAATCCCCCATGACGCGGGTGATCGGACCCAGCAAAAACTCGGCGGTGGCGAGCGCGTGGCTGCCGATATCGGCGAGGGCCCCGCCGCCCGCCGGATCGTGGCGGAACGTGAAAGGCGCCTGATCGTCGGCCATGTAGTCTTCGGCATGCACCCCGCGATAAGCGCGAATTTCCCCGAGTTCGCCCGCCTCGATCATCTCCTTGGCAAGGCGCAGCATCGGATTGCGGAGGTAGTTGAAGCCGACTTGGGTCTTCACGCCCCGAGCCTCGGCGGCGTCCGCCATCTCGCGCGCCTCGTCGGATGTCGGCGCTAGCGGCTTTTCGCAATAGACATGCTTGCCCGCCGCGATCGCCGCCAGCGCCATCTCGTTGTGAAGCGCGTTCGGCGCGGTGATATCGACCATGTCGATGGCTGGATCGGCGACCATGGTCCGCCAGTCGCCCGTCCAATGCGCAAATCCGAGAGCGTGGGCTGCCCGGGCGGCTGGCTCCTCCGCGATATCCGCGACCGTATGAAGCTCGATGTCGAAGGGCAAATCGAACACGCGCTGAGCCGAGGCATAGCCAAACACATGGGTCTTTCCCATGAAGCCGGTGCCGATCAGGCCGATGCGCAGTTTGGGCTTCAACATCGGGAGGACTCCGTTCACGATATAGGCGCCGAAACGGTTAGGACGCCGGCGATCAAGAGCGCGTCGCGTCCGCGTGGCGATATTCATTGGCCGCACAAAGCGTTGTCAACTATCCGCGCTGGGGGCTATGCTTCGAAAAAACTATTCTGGGAGGATACGAAATGGCACAGGCCACGATTCGCCTGACGATGGCGCAGGCCCTGGTCCGGTGGCTGACGCAGCAGTTTACCGAAATCGACGGCGCGCGCGTCCCGCTTTTTGCCGGCGTTTTCGCCATTTTCGGGCACGGCAACGTAACCTGCCTCTCCGAAGCGCTCGAGGGCGTTCAAGACACGCTGCCGACCTGGCGCGGGCAGAACGAACAGTCGATGGCGCTCGCGGCCATCGGGTTCGCCAAAGCCAAGCGACGGCGGCAAATCATGGTGGCGGCCGCCTCGATCGGGCCGGGCGCCTTGAACATGATGACGGCGGCCGGGACGGCCCATTCAAACCGCCTCCCGGTTCTGCTGCTTGCCGGCGATACCTTCGCCAATCGCGTGCCGGACCCGGTCCTGCAGCAGGTCGAGCATTTTTCCAACCCGACGATTACCGTGAACGATGCGTTCAAGGCCGTGTCGCGCTTCTGGGATCGCATCATGCTGCCCGAGCAGATCATGTCCTCACTACCGCAGGCGGTCGCGGCGATGCTCGATCCCGCCGATTGCGGTCCGGCGTTCATTGGCCTGTGCCAGGACACGCAGGAATTAGCCTACGACTATCCCGCCGTCTTCTTCGAGCCGCGTGTCTGGCGGGTGCCCCGGCCGCGCCCGGATCGTCGCGCCTTGTCGGACGCGGCCACCTTGTTGCGGACCGCCAAGAAGCCGCTGATCATTGCCGGCGGCGGCGTCCGCTATTCGCTGGCCGAGGAGCGTGTTGCAAGGTTCGCCGCCGAACGCTCGATCCCGGTTGTGGAGACGACTGCCGGCAAGGGCGGGCTAACCCACTATCACCCGGTCCACGCCGGTCCCATCGGCGTTATCGGCTCGACGTCGGCCAACGCGCTGGCAGCCGAAGCCGATGTGATTGTCGCAATCGGAACGCGGCTTCAGGATTTCACCACCGGATCGTGGACCGCCTTTGGCGCCGACGCGCGCTTCATTACGATCAATGCCGCGCGCTTCGACGCGATGAAGCACCGCGCGCTGGCCGTCGTCGGGGATGCCCTGGAGACGGTCGATGAATTGGATCTCGTACTGGGGTCCTGGAGGGCGCCGGCCGATCATATGACGCACGCGCAGGCGCTGTTCAAGGAATGGGACACGCTGCTCGACAGCCATCAGGCCGCGACCAACGCGCCGATCCCGACCTATGCCCAGGTCGTGCACGTGGTGAACACCGCCGCGAGCGATAACGACACGCTCGTGGTCGCCGCCGGCGGGCTTCCGGGAGAGGTCGCCAAGGGCTGGCGGGTCAAGACGCCGAACAGCTTCGACCTGGAATTCGGCTTTTCCTGCATGGGCTACGAAATCGCCGCCGGCTGGGGGCACGCAATGGCCAATCGATCGCCCGGCGGGCTCGGCGGCACGCCGATCGTCATGGTCGGCGACGGCACCTACATGATGATGAACTCCGACATCTATTCCACCGTGCTCACCGGCCATAAGATGATCGTGGTCGTTTGCGACAATGGCGGCTTCGCCGTCATCGACCGGCTGCAGCAGTTCAAGGGCATCCCCGGCTTCAACAATCTGCTCGGCGATTGTCGGATCGAGACCCCGGAAAACCCGCTCCACGTCGACTTCGTGAAACACGCCGAATCCATGGGGGCCCTGGCGCGACGCTGCGAGAGCCTGGCGGATCTCGGCGCGGCCATGGAATGGGCCAAGGCGAACGACCGCACCACTGTGCTGTCCATCGTCACGGACGCCCATCGTTGGGTGCCGGGGGATGCTGATTGGGATGTCGGCGTGCCGGAAGTGTCCGAACGGGAAAGCGTCCGCGAGGCCCGCGCGGATCACGAAGCCATTCGCGCGAAACAGCGGGTCGGAGTGTAAGTCAGCCATGAAAGCCAAACTCGGGATCGCGCCGATCGCGTGGTGGAACGACGATCTTGCTGAGCTCAGCGATGACGTTTCGCTCGACGAATGCCTCGATCAAGCTCGCATCGCCGGCTTTACCGGCATGGAGACGGGCCGCCGCTTCCCGATGGATGCGTCGGTGCTCGGTCCCATCCTCGCGAAATATGGCATGTCGGTTTGCGGTGGCTGGTTTTCGGGCTTGCTGCTCGACGGCGACATCGAGGCCGAGAAGGACCGCATCCGGCCGCAAATGGATTTCTTCATCGCCGTTGGCGCGCCATGCATCGTCTATGGCGAAACCGCGCGCTCGATCCAAGGCGACCGGTCCAGGCCGTTGGCGACCAAGCCGACCTTGTCCGAAGACGAAATCAAGGTCTATGGCCACAAAATGACCGCGTTCGGGGAGTGGTGCGCCGATCAGGGCATGCCAATTTCCTACCATCACCATATGGCCGCAGCGATCGAGGCCGAAGCCGAAATCGATCTACTGATGAAACATTCCGGCGAAGGACTGCCGCTTTTGTTCGATGCCGGCCACCTAGCCTTCGCCGGCGGCGACGTCCTCCGCGCGATCGACAAGCATCACCCGCGCATTAGCCATGTCCACACCAAGGATGTTCGGATGAACGTCATCAATGGGCTGGACCGATCGCAAGAGAGCTTTTTGGATGCTGTGGTGAAAGGCGCCTTCACGGTGCCGGGCGACGGTTCGCTCGATTTCGAGCCGATCGTGAAGCGCCTCGCCCACCATGGCTACGAAGGCTGGTTCGTGGTGGAAGCCGAGCAGGACCCCAAGGTCAACCCGCCGCTCGAAATGGCGAAAAAGGGCCATGAAGAGCTACTGCGCGTGATGGCGGCCGCCGGCTACGACGTCGTGCCCTGAACCGCGCTGGAGGACCGGAGCCCTGAAGTGCTAGGCTTGACCTTGAATCAGTCTCCCGTTGGGCCTGAGTTATCGGTCACCATCGGAAATCTCGAAAGCCGAGTAATATTCCAAGTTTTCGATTGTTCAAGTTCTCCTTGGAAGCAATGCCGCCTCAGTAGAATTTGCGAAAAACTGATTTTGACAAAGTGCATCGATTGCACCATCAATTATCGCAAGGCGACAATCGCCGTACCGGTCTTGGGAGGCCGGGGCATCAAGGAGAGGATACACTATGAAACGCGCGATTCTGCTGGCGGCCGCATTGGTCGCCGGTTCCGTAACGACATCGTTCGCCCAAAGCATCAAGATCGGCGTGAGCTGGTCGAATTTCCGCGAAGAGCGTTGGAAGACCGACGAGGCCGCCATCAAGGCCGCGCTCAAGGCCGCTGGCGCCGAGTACATCTCCGCTGACGCGCAGAGCTCGGCGACCAAGCAGCTGGCCGATATCGAAGGCTTGATCACCCAGGGCGTGCGTGCGTTGATCATCCTGTCGCAGGACTCCGCCTCCATCGGCCCGGCGCTCCAGGCAGCAACCGACGCCGGCATTCCGGTCGTCGCCTATGACCGCCTGATCGACGACAAGCGTGCGTTCTACATCACCTTCGACAACGTCGAAGTCGGTCGGATGCAAGCTCGCGAAGTGTTCAAGGCGAAGCCGAAGGGCCGCTACGTCATGATCAAGGGTTCGCCGGTCGACCCGAACGCGAACTTCGTCCGCGCCGGTCAGCAGGAAATCTTGAAGTCGGCGATCGACTCCGGCGCCATCACCATCGTGGGTGAAACCTATACCGACGATTGGCAGCCGGCCAACGCCCAGCGCAACATGGAACAGATCCTGACCAAGACCAACAACGGTGTCGACGCGGTCGTCGTGTCCAACGACGGCATGGCCGGCGGCGTGGTCGCGGCCCTCACCGCTCAGGGCTTGGCTGGTCTGCCGGTTTCGGGCCAGGACGGCGACATGGCCGCGCTCAATCGCGTCGCCTTGGGCACGCAGACCGTGTCCGTGTGGAAAGACAGCCGTGAACTCGGCAAGACCTCGGGCGAGGTCGCGGTGGCGCTTGCCAACAAAACCGCGATGGACAAGATCAAGGGTGCCAAGATCTTCAAGTCGCCCGGCGGCAAGGAACTGAACTCGATCCTCCTGACGCCGATCCCGATCACCAAGGATAACCTGAAGGTTGTTCTGGATGCCGGCTGGATCACGAAGGACAAGCTCTGCCAGGGCGTGAAGTCCGGCGTGGACGTCTGCAAGTAATCCATCGATCGGAGCGGGACAACCCGCGCGGACTTTCGAGGCGGATGGCATCCATCCGCCTCGTCTTTCTGGAATATTAGCGCATAATCAAGAAACCGGGGCTTCCGCGCACGACCGGACGGCGGCACACTGTGCATAAGGCCCTCGGGGAGAAATGCCGACATGACCGACGCGGGACACGTGCTCAAGAAGCCAGCCGACGGAAAGAAGCTCGCGGACACGCTTGAACTGGACAAACGCCTGTTCGGCATGATCCTCGCCTTCATCATTCTCTGCGTCGCGTTCAATATCCTCACCGACGGCAAGTTCCTGTCGGCACGAAACATCTTCAACATCACCGTGCAGACCGTATCCGTGGCGATTATGGCGACCGGGATGGTCTTCCTGATCGTCGCCCGCCACATCGATCTTTCGGTCGGCTCGATGCTCGCGATCTGCTCGGCGTTGATGGCGATCACCCAGGCGCAGATGTTGCCGCCGATCCTCGGCCTTTCGCACCCGATGGCCGTTCCGATCACCATTGTCATCGGGCTCGTAACCGGTGCCTTGATCGGCGCCGCATCCGGTTGGCTGGTCGGCTACCAAGCGATCCCGTCCTTCATCGTCACGCTCGGCGGCCTGCTGATTTGGCGCAACGTGGCATGGTACGCGACGAGCGGTCAGTCCGTGTCCTTGACCGACCCCAACGTGCTGATATTCGGCGGCGCCGAGGGCGTGCTTGGGCCGACGCTGAGTTGGATTGCCGGCTTCGTTTTCTCGGCCGGCGCGGTGATCGCGCTCCTCGCTTCGCGCCGTGGCAAACAACGGCATGGCTTTTCCGTCAAGCCGATTTGGGCGGAAGGGCTGCTGATCGCGCTGATTGTCGGGGCAATCATGGGGTTGATCGCCATCCTCAATTCCTACGCGATCCCGATGCAGAAGCTGCGGCGCGTGTTCGAGGCCAAGGGCGAGGTGATGCCCGAAGGTTACGTCGACTATCACGGCCTGCCGATTTCGGTTCTGATCCTGATCGTCGTTGTCATCGTCATGACCGTGGTCGCGCAGAAGACCCGCTTCGGGCGCTATATCTTCGCCACCGGCGGCAATCCGGACGCGGCCGCGCTCTCCGGCATCAACACGCGCCTCCTGACCGTCAAGATCTTCGCCCTCATGGGCTTTCTGTGCGGCCTTGCCGCGCTCGTCGCGCAGGCGCGCCTGCAAAGCCACGGCAACGACATCGGCACGCTGGACGAATTGAAGGTGATCGCGGCGGCCGTGATTGGCGGTACGGCACTGTCGGGCGGCATCGGCACGATCTACGGCGCGATCCTCGGCGCGCTGATCATGCAGTCGCTGCAATCCGGCATGGCCATGGTCGGCGTGGATACGCCGTTTCAGAATATCGTGGTCGGCGCCGTGCTCATCGTCGCGGTGTGGATCGACCTCATCTACCGCAAGCGGACCGGAGCGTTGAAATGAGCCAAACTCATGCCAAAACCCCGCTCCTGGAGATGCGCGACATCTCGATCTCCTTCGGCGGCATCAAGGCCGTGGACCATGTCTCGATCGACCTTTACGCCGGGGAAGTGGTCGGCCTTCTTGGCCACAACGGCGCGGGCAAATCGACGCTGATCAAGGTTCTCTCGGGCGCCTACAAGGCCGACCATGGCGACATTTTCATCAACGGCCACAAGGTCGAGATCAGCAATCCGCGCGATGCGCGCACCCACAATATCGAGACGATCTACCAAACCCTCGCGCTGTCGGACAATCTCGACGCCCACTCCAACCTGTTCTTGGGCCGCGAGCTGACCACGCCGCTGGGGCTCATGGACGATTCCAGGATGGAGGCCGAGACCCGCAAGATCATGGGCCGGCTCAACCCGAATTTCCGCAAATTCAATGTGCCGGTCAGCGCGCTGTCCGGCGGCCAGCGCCAATCGGTCGCTATTGCCCGCGCGGTCTATTTCGACGCCCGCATCCTGATCATGGACGAACCCACCGCCGCCCTCGGCCCCCACGAGACGCAAATGGTGGCGGAGCTGATCAAGGAACTAAAGGCCCAAGGCCTCGGCATCCTCCTCATCGAGCACGACATCCACAACGTGATGAAACTCTGCGACCGCGCCTCGGTCATGAAAAACGGCCAACTCGTCGGCACCGTGAACGTCAAGGACGTCACCGACGACGATATTCTCGGGATGATTATTCTGGGGAAGAGGCCGGCCAAGGCGGCGTGAAGGGGGGGCGAGGTCGAAGATTCCATCCGACACAAGCAAAGCCGACGCGCCAATCGCGGCAAAGATAGCTCTTTGCCGGGTTAAGCTGTTCTAGTTATCGGGGGAATCGTGGATCTAGCGGCTTTGCGCATTAAGCTGAGAAAGCAGGCCGAGAACTTACTCGGCAACGATATTCGCACGCGCCGCGTCATTCAGATGTTTCTCGTGACTGGCGGCATCATACTCGCGGGCGGATCGGAAGCCCTTTCGAATGCAGAGTTCTTCGCGGCTTGGAAGCCGAATCTCGTTACGTTATGGGTGGTGGGACTGGGTCTCTCTTTCCTGGGCACATTATTCCTCCTCTGGGTCGAGCGATCCGAACCCGAAATCCTGCTTGATGCAGAGAAGGCCATTGTTGAAGCCGAGAATCGCACGGCCATCATCGGGAAGCTTGAGGAAGACTTCTCATGGTTTTCCAGGCTTTATTCCCTGAGCAACTTTCTCCGTGAGATCGTGGAACAGGTTGCGCTGCAAGGCAGCGGAAATGAAGAGGAACAGGCCAAGCGTTTCGGCTTCATGCTCGACCTTCTGGTTGCGGATAAGGGCGTGCTGTTCGGGATGAATGACGACCGCTGGAATTTCGCGGTCTACCTATTCAATCCCGCGTCCGGTCAGCTTGATTGCGTCGCCTGCCGCCGTCCGATCCGTGCCGAGGAAGAGGCCCCGCATAGAAGCTGGAAGCCGGGAATCGGGCATGTCGGCATCGCCTACCAGACCGCGCGGACCATCGTTGCCGCGGACACGTCAGCGCCGGAGGCCCGGGCGCTCTTCGATGCGCCCGAAGGTCTCCGCAATTCGGACGATGTTGAGCGATACCGGTCAATCGCTTCGGTTCCAATCCGTTTACAGGATGAGAACCCGATCGGTGTTGTTGTGGGAACAAGCGATGTTCCGGGACGGTTTCGCCTTAAGCGTCCCGATGACGATGCCGCCCGCGATCCAGTCGAGCCGATCCGATCTCTGGCAATCCATCTTGCAATGCTGAACCGGGTGATTCATTTATGGGGGCGAGGGAGAACGACATGACAGGCAATGCCGTGCAACGCGAATGGCCGGTCGCTGACGTGGACAAGCTGGACCATGAGATCGGGAAGCGTGTCCACCGCATTTCTTCCGGCACGGCTTCCGCAAGCGACGTGAGCGAAGCAACCCGGCTGATCCGGGAGCGCGCCGGCTTGATGATGCCGGGCATCTTCGGCCGCCTCCGCAAGGAAGGTGTCCTGAAGAAGACTAGCTGAGTTGGGCCGATATTCCCCTAGGGCCGGCGTCGTAAGCAACGAAAGGTTCGAAGTCGACCTTCGAAGCTTGGCCCATTATATTCGCCTACGAATTTCATGAGGGTCCGGCTGAGATGGCTTTGATTCCAACCGCCCAGATCCAGCAAGATGTCTGGGGAACAGACGCGGCATGCACATACCCCGTCGATGATGATTGTGCCGCGAACTCGCCGAACGGCAATTTCACCTCGCATCGCCTCTTCATCGAAGCCGTAAGCGTCAGTCTCAGGGTTAAATCCCGGGCGATGCGAAAAGTTAAAGTCGTCGAGATGAATAGGATCTAGTCCAAGCCGCCACCCTAGCCACGTGGCGGTGGGGGTTTTGCCGGAGCTCGGCCATCCATGAATTGCGATGACGCTTTTCGCTGGCAGATTAGTGCATGCCGCCTCAAATCGAAAAAGCTCATCCGGTGGAGAGAAGCGCTTCGGATCGAACTCCTCTGGGTCGTATAGCGACTTGAATCGCGGACGCGATGGAGGATGTGTCGTCGTCATAGCTTTTCTCCCGCAGTCCTCACCAATGCCCGCCAACAATAGTCCAAATCGATCGAGTTTTCGATTTTTCCCAGAAGTCTTCTGGCGCGCATACACCAAAGACTGCGGCATCATCCCGACGTGATCCGCGAGGTCTTCCGTGCCGCACTGACGGAGAATTCATGCTCTGGAGCTTTCCAACGCCGCCGACGATCCAAATCCCGCCTGTCGTCAAGGTCCGCAAAGTCTCATCGCCATCCTGACGCCCTTAGCTCAAGCCCACTTATCCCGACCTCGTGCCCTTACCTGAAGATTTTGAGCCGATGGCGGCATTCGCCGGCATTTGGCGACCATGGAACGGCACGAGAGGGACGAAGAAGGACCCGACCAATCGAAGGCGTTTCGGAAATCGGCGAAAACGCCAACTTCCGATTTTCTCATAATTTTCAATTACTTGGAACTGGCGCGCCCGAAGAGATTCGAACTCCTGACCCCCAGATTCGTAGTCTGGTGCTCTATCCAGCTGAGCTACGGGCGCTTGGCGGCGTCGGCCTTGAGGCTTTGCGCCGCGGGGCCTTTTCCTAGTCGGAATTCGGCGGGGGCGCAAGGGGTTCCTCGCGATCGAAAAGCCGGGTCAAACGTGGCTGCTGCGCCGACCGTTTCGGCGGAATTCGATGACGCGGTCGGGGATGGTGACGGCGAAGGTGGCGCCCGGCCCGTCGTCAAGGAGTTCGATCGTGCCGCCATGGGCGCGCACGAGTTCGGCGCAAATGGCGAGCCCCAGGCCCGTGCCGCCACGCCGCACGCCACCTTGGAAGGCGCGGAAGAGATTTTCCCGCGCGCGCACCGGAACGCCCGGGCCGGTATCGCCGACGCGGATGGTGACGACCGAGCCGCGACGGGCGGCGGAGATCAGGATGCGGCGGACAATCGCCGGGTCGCCGTGGCCTTCGAGCGCCTGCATCGCATTGCGGCATAGATTCATGACGACGCGGAATAGCTGATCGGGATCGGCGTCGATTTCCACGTCCGGGGGGATCTGCATATCGTAACGAATCGTCGGATGTCCGATAAGCCCAAGCAGCTCTCCGACGTCCTCCGCGAGCCGGGCTAGCGATAGAAGCCGCCGCTCCGGCGGGGCCTCGCGGGCCTTTCCGTAGGACAGGACGGCCTGACTGTAGCCGATCGCGCGGTCGAGCGTGGCCACGAGCTTCGGGGCGAAACGCTGCACGGTGTTGTCGGGTATGCCGGCGAGGCGGTCGGTCAGAAGCTGCGCGGAGGCAAGGATATTGCGCAGGTCATGATTGATCTTGGAGACCGCCAAGCCCAGATCGGCCAGATGACTTTTTTGCTTCAAGGTCTCGCGCAGTTCGGTCTGTAGGTCGGCCAGATGACGTTCCGCGTCGCCGATTTCGTCCCGCCGTCCACTCGGATTGATCACGCGGCTCGCATCCTCGGGATTCTCGCGGAAGTCGGCCATGGCGGTGGTCAGGCGCTGAAGCGGCGCCAGGAACATCGCGCGCAGGCTGGCATAAACGAGCGCGGCGGTGACCGCCGAAATCACAAGGGAAAGCGCTAGGATATTCCATGAAAAGCGCAGCATCGCCTGACGCAGCGGCGTTTCGGAATGAACGAGTTCGATGACCTGCCCCCGCGCATTGGGCAAGCCTAATAGGCGGATCGCCCGACCGTCGCGGGCAAACAGGGCGTCGAAAGCATCCATGGTTGCGGTCATCGGCCCGAGCTTGGCGAGATCGACGTGGCGATCGACCATCGGCGGCGTCTGCGAGACAGCAATTAGCCGTCGGGTATTCCCCTCGCGGACAGCGATCGTCATCGCTCCGGCCGCTGTTAGAATAGCGTCTTGCGCGCCACGGGGAATGTCTTCGACATCGCCCAGCGCAATGGCGGCTACTTCCGCGATATTGACCCGATCCAGCAGCCAGTTGTTTCGGAAATTGGCGATCGACGGCAAATAGACAAGGACTTCGGCCAGCATGACGAAGATAACCGTGAGGCCGAGCAACTTCGTCGACAGGCCAAAGCTTCGGCCGCCGGTCGCCTGCATGCGTCCGCCAGCGCTTGGCGGGTTTGACGCCTCGGCGCTCCCGCTCTCCATGCGATGTGCCCCCTCGTCTTGCCGATCGGCGCGCCCCCGCGCGCCAAGCCTGAAACGCCCGCGGCGCGGCCGGGTTCAGCCGAGCAGCCGCAACGCGGCGAGAATGCGCCTCACCAAAGGCGAGGTCAAATTCGAGGCGAAAGAAGTGACAGCCGCCCGTTTCCCAATTTCGGTTTGGGTCGGATAGGGCGAAATGAACGTTGCCATCGCGCCGATTTTCAGGCCGCGGGTGAGCGCCAGCGACCAAAGGTTCAACTCCTCCCCCGCATTGCGGCCGACCATGCCTGCCCCCAAAATCCGGCCGCCCGGGCCGACAATCACCTTGACGAGGCCCTCGGTCTCGCGTTCGGCCTCGGCGCGGTCGTTGGCCGAGCGCGGCCAGATCAGCGCGCGCACCCGATCGCCGAAGCGAAGGCGGGCCTCGGCTTCGGTGAGGCCGACCTGCGCGATCTCTGGATCGGTGAAGGTGACACGCGGCAGAAGGTCGCGGTTTTCGCTGACGGGCAAGCGGAACAGGATCGAACGCAGCACGAGGCCGGCGTGGTAGTTCGCCCAATGGGTGAACCGGGCGGGGCCGCGCCGGGCGCCGCGATGATACACGCTGGCGACATCGCCGATCGCGTAGACGCCGCGGTTGGCGGTTCGAAGTCCGGCATCGACGACGATGCCATCTCGATCTGTTGAGATGCCGGCGATGGCTAGGCCGAGATCCTCGACATTGGGGCTGCGCCCCGCGGCGACCAACAAATGCGTCGCCTCCACCCTATCGCAATCCGCGAGGATGAGCGCCGCCCCCTGC
>JBEINZ010000105.1:0-10358 GCA_040377825.1 Hyphomicrobiales bacterium
CGGTGGCCGATCGGGTATAGCGTATTCCCTGACGGCTCAATCTTCCGTGCCTATCCCGTTCGGATCGTAGCGATCCGAACGTAATGAACGGGCTCAAGGTCTAGAATCTGCGGCATTTCCTTGTCGCTCGGTTGAGTTCAATCCGATCGGGAAGTGCTCCCGTTGCTTCAAACGGTCTCGGCCTCCAAGTGGACGCTGATGGTCGGTGCCTCTCATAAAGTTGAAGCTGTTGTCCTGAACGACTACCCAGCGCCGCCGCCCCGACAATGCGGCACCCGGCCGAGGCAATCGCGATCTGCGCCGGTGGCACCTACCGGCAGGGCGTTTCGCGTGATCGGCAACACCGCCTATGCACTGCGCGACGGACGGATCAGCGCATTGGGGCTGTTTGATGTGCAGGCGATATTGGTCACGCTGGGGATCGTTCCGCCTCTAGGTGGCTAACCCGCCGATCGGCGGCGGCACTTCCGGCGGCGATTGTCGTACGCACCCATTGATCGAGGCGGTCGACAAGCTGAGCTACTTCTTGTCCGGAATCCGTCAACGCATATTCGACATGGGGCGGCACCCGGTCGAACACCGTGCGACTGACTAGGCCGTCCGCCTCCAGGCTGCGCAGTGTCTGCGTTAGCATCTTCTGCGACAGCCCATCGATGCGGCGCAGCAGCTCCCCGTTTCGCATCGGTCCAGGTCGAAGCGCGACCAGCACCAGCATGACCCATTTGTCAGCAAGCCGGGCGAGCAGCGCGCGCGACGGGCATTCCGCGTCGAAAGTTTCTGGAGAGAGCGACGTGATCATGATCTTATAGGCACCAAAAGGTGCGTACTTGTCAAGTAATTCCTGACCCTTACAAGGTGACGTCAACGGGCATTCACGCCCCATGGGAGACTGGCATGAGCGGCAAGGGAACGGCACTGGTTTACGGCGGAACCGGATTTCAAGGTAGCCGAATCGTCGAGCGACTTCGCGCTGAGGGTTACCGGGTGCGCGTGCTCATCTACGGGGAGCAGCCCGACGGTCTGGAGGGTGTCGAGGCGGTTTCAGGGTCTTTCGACGATGCCGGCAGCCTTATCCAAGCGACGGCGGGGGTCAGCCATGTCGTGCTTGCTGCCGCTGGCCTTCGATGTCGAGGCGGCGGCGCGCTGGACCAGCAATGTCCTGCGGGCGGCCGAACTGGCGGGAGTTCAGCGGCTAGTGTTCGATACCAGCGTGCCTGTTCCCGATAACCGCACCGGCGTCGCCGCGATCGACGTCAAGGTTGTAGCGGAAGCGCTTGTGCGCGGCGCATCCATTCCTTGGACCATTGTGCGGCCCACCATCTATCTTGGCAATCTGATCGCACCCTGGTCGGCACCGGGAATCGTCCGTGACCATGTGGTCGCCTATCCGCTGGCGGCCGATGTGCCGGTGTCGTGGATCAGTTGGGAGGACACGGCCGTCGCGGTTGAGCGTGCGCTCTCTGATCCGTCGCTGACCGGACATGCGCTCGATGTCGGCGGCCACCACGCGCTGACCGGTACCGAACTCGCTGCGGCGTTTGGGAAGGCGCTTGGCGGCACCTACGCCTATGCACCCATTCCCCTCGATGGGTTCGAGGCTGGGCTAAACTAGGCGTTTGGCCCGCCGGTGGGCACCGAGATCGCCCGTCTTTACGGATGGTTTGCTGGGGACGGACGCGAGCAGCTCGGCCGGGCTACAAACCAGAACGAGCGCGTCGGCCTTAAGCCGATCCATCCGGAGGACTGGATCAGGGCACAGAACTGGAATGAATTCGGCTCCTGACGGTGGTGCTAAGGGCACATGACCCACCTGTTCGCGATGCTCTGTGGGGAAGACGGCATAGAGCATCGCTTCAACAAGCCCAACCATTCGTGGGAGAACGGGCAAGGTGAGCGGACCTAGCGCACACTTAAGGACGCCGCCGTTGAGCGCTTCATTATGATGATCACGCTCAGCTCGCGTGGCGTCTCGCCGACTTCATCGATGCACATCGTTTTGGCCGAAGACTGAAGACGCTGAAACACGCATACCCTACGATTTTACCGGCAATGTTGGATAAAGAGCCTCGTACATTCACTTTGGATCTCTTCCACTATATGCTGGGACTGAACTCTTGAAAGCTTCCGCGTAGTCGGGATGCCAGCGCGACAGCGGCGGGCGGTTTTCAACGATGTCCCCGGCCGCCCAGGCGATGCGCTTTTCGTCGAGCGCGCGGGTCACGTCGTTGTCGGGGCACAGGATGTAGAAATCGCCGACGGTAAGCCGCTCCATCATGAAGTCGACCGTTTGCTCGGGCGTCCAGGCACCGGCCGGCTTCTCCACGCGTCCATTGGCCGTGAGTGCCGTGAACACGAAGCCGGGGATCAGCAAATGCGCGAAGATCTTGCGGCCGGCCTCGGCGCGCAGGTCATGCTCCAGCGCCTCGGTGAAGACCTTCACGCCTGCCTTGGACACGTTATAGGCCGGATCGCCCGGCGGCGTCGTGATGCCTTGCTTGGAGCCGGTGTTGATGATCGCGCCGGGGCCGCCATGCGCGCGCATGCTGGGCAAGAATGCCTGCGTGCCGTTGATCACGCCCCACAGATTGACGGCTATGACGCGCTCCCAGGCATCGCGCGGCCCGCCGATCCCGCTGCCCGGCTGAATGCCCGCGTTGTTCATGAGAACATGGATGCGGCCGAACCGGTCGATGACGGTTCGCTCGAGCCGCGCGACCGAATCAAGATCTGCAACATCCGTCGCCACCCCAATCGCGTCCGCCCCGGTTTGCACGAGCGAGGCGACCGCTTGGTCAAGGCGAGGCCCCTCAACATCCGCGATTGCGATCTTTAAACCGAGGCGGGCAAACGTTTGGGCGGCGGCAAGGCCGATGCCCGACGCCCCCCCGGTGATGACCGCCACATGGCCCGTTGAAAATGCTGCGTTGAGCGTCATGCTCGTCCCTTTCTCGGTCCTCGGCGCTTTGTGACGCGCCTTGTGGCCCCTCGCCGATCTTTCGCTTGTCCTATCAGCACCACGCCGCCGTTCAAGGGCGGGAACGTCGCGTTGATCGAGCGTTAATTGCCCATCGCAGATCGCGGCTGAATAGCCGTGCCGTTTGATTGCAGTTGCCTGCGATGAATCGCAATAGACGAATTTGGTATCTTGATTAAAACTGATCGCACTTCCGTGTCGGGAGTAAAAGCGCCGGTTCAGAAGCGCGTCGTAAATGCATCAAAAAAGACGGAGGAATGCCATGAAGAGCATGATGTACGCTGCGGTTGCCGCAGTGGCGCTGGCTTTCGCGGCGACGACCGCGATGGCGCAATCGACCGACAATCTCGAAAAGCTTGGCGACTTCAAATCCACGGGCATGACCGAGATCCCGACCGTGCTGCAGACCGGCGCGAAGGCCGAGGCGGTGAAGCGCAATCTAGCCAAGATCAAGATGCCGCAGGGTTTCAAGATCGCCCTTTACGCCCTCGTTCCCGATGCGCGTCATATCGCTGTCGGTACGCAGGGCATCGTAACGTTCGTCGGCACACGGAAAAACAAGGTCTATGCGGTGATCGATCGCGGCAAGACCGACGTCGCTGGAGAGGTCAAGGAATTCGCCCCCTCGCTCAGCTTCTCGATCCCGAATGGCGTCTGTTTCTCCAAGGACGGCTTTTTGTTCGTGGTCGAACAAAACCGCGTACTAACCTTCCCGGCTGCGGAGTTTTTCTACGAAGGCGCTGACATCTCGGCCTTCATTGTGGTCAAGAAAGGCGATCTGATCCCAAGGGAACACGAGAGCTTCAACCATTCGGCCCGCGTTTGCCGAGTGGGACCCGACAACAAACTCTATATCGCGCTCGGCCAGCCCTTCAACGTTCCGCCGAAGCAGAAGATGGCCGATTACGACAAGTGGGGCATCGGCGGGATCATTCGCATTGATCGCCAGGGCAAGAACCGCGAGGTTTACGCCCGCGGTATCCGCAACTCCGTCGGCATCGAATTCAATCCCGCCAATGGGCAGCTTTGGTTCACCGACAACCAAGTCGACGGGATGGGAGACCTGATTCCTCCGGGCGAGCTTAACCGCGCGACGCAAGCCGGTCAGAACTTCGGCTTCCCCTATTACGGCGGCGGCAAGACCCGGACCGTCGAATACAAGGACGATACGCCGCCGGCCGGCCTAATTTTCCCGGAAGTTGAGATGGACGCGCACGCCGCCGATCTCGGCCTGAGTTTCTATACCGGCAAGTCATTCCCGGCGAAGTATCGGGGCGGCATTTTCTCCGCTCAACGCGGATCTTGGAATCGGACGGATCCGATTGGCGCGCGCGTAATGTTCACGTCGCTGAAGCCCGACGGCGGCGCGGAGAAGACGGAGGTCTTCGCCGACGGCTGGCTGACGGAGACCGGGGAGTATTGGGGACGCCCGGTCGATGTCGCGTCGTTGCGTGACGGGTCGATCCTCGTCTCCGATGATCTCGTCGGCGCCCTCTACCGGATTCAGTACGAGGGTAACTAATCCATCGAGGCCCGCACGACGCTTAGCGCGGGCCTTGCCTCCCTGACCTGCCCTGGATCGCGCCATGACATCAAGACTGCTTGCGTCCCTCGCCCTTACGATACTCTTTCCTTGCATGGCGATCGCCGACGGCGATCCGGTCGCCGGCCGCAAGAAGGCCAATGCTTGCGCGCCCTGTCACGGACTAGATGGCCTCGCCAAACTGCCGAATGCCGCGAACCTCGCCGGCGAGTCCGTCTTCTATCTGACGAAGCAAATGAACGCTTTTCGAACCGGCGACCGGCAGGACGAGAACATGAGCGTCGTCGCCAAACCCCTGACGGATCAGGATATCGCCGATCTCGCGGCATGGTATTCGTTGATCGAGGTTACGGTCAGGGTCCCGAGTGGGGGTTGACTTTGCGCCGGCGTTTGCCGAGCGTCTGGGAAATCCATGTCCATATGTCCCCCGGTTGATCGTTATGACCGCGTTTTCGCCGGTCGGCGGCAGGACGAGGGAACCGCAATCCCCGAAAACCGCGAGTCGCATCCCATGAAAACCGTTTACACGCGTGACCACCAGCTCCATCGCGACCAGCCCGAACTTGCCGGCGGCAAGCTTCTTCCCGGGTACGAATTGCCCGCGCGGGCCGAGTTTATTGTCGAAAGGGCGCGGGCGGTGGGTCTTGGGCCGGTCATCGAGCCCGCGATACATGATCTGGAACCTGCCAAGCGGGTTCATGCGTCGCGATATGTGGATTTCCTGGCCGAGGCATGGTCGATGTGGGTGGCGACTGGCCGGACGCATGCGGCGCTGCCCAGCTTTTGGCGCGCCCCCGGCATGAGCACGCGGGAGCCGGACTCGATCGACGGCAAGCTCGGCTATTTCTCTTTCGATGCCGGCTGCGCGCTGGTCGCCGGGAGTTGGCAAGCGATACGCCGGTCCGCCGATACGGCATTGTCGGCCGCCGCCTTGGTCCAGGCCGGCGAGCGGGCGGCTTTCGCACTCTGTCGCCCGCCCGGTCACCATGCCGGAACGGCGTTCATGGGCGGCTATTGCTACTTGAACAATGCCGCGATCGCCGCCCAGGCGATGCGCGATGGGGGCGCGCGACGGGTTGCCGTACTCGACGTGGATTACCACCACGGCAACGGGACGCAGGAGATCTTTTATGCCCGTCCGGACGTCTTTGTGATCAATCTGCATGGCGATCCGCTCACGGAGTATCCCTTCTTCCTCGGGCATGCCGACGAGCGCGGCGTCGGAGCAGGCGAAGGGTTCAATATCAACTATCCAATGCCGCCGGGCACGAACTGGAGTGCCTGGAATGACGCGTTGGAACATGCCTGCGTCCGGCTTGCGTCCTATAATCCGGACGTTGTCATCGTCTCGCTCGGGGTCGACACCTTCGAGAAGGACCCAATCAGCCAATTCAAGCTGGTAACCGAGGACTATCCGAAGATCGGTCGACGCATTGCAGCTCTTGGTCTGCCGACGCTCTTCGTGATGGAGGGCGGTTATGCGGTCGCCGAGATTGGGGTCAACGCCGTCGGCGTTCTGACCGGCTTTGAAGACGCCGCCTGATAGGTATGACGCTACTGCGGATTGACAGATCGGGCGGGTCGGCCGATTGATCCCTGCCGATCGGAGCATCCATGACCCCTGCAGTTATAGAGACGTCCCCACGGATCTTGATGGGTATCGGCTTGGCCGTGCTCGGATTTTCGTTTTTCAGCGTGCAGGACGCGACGGTGAAGTGGCTGGCGACCACCTATCCGATCCTCCAGCTTCTGTGCATTCGCAGCACCCTGATTGTGCTCGGCATCCTTGCAGTCGGCGGTCGCAAGGTGGTCGCGGAATCGATCGCCAGCCCGAACAAGGGCGCGTTCGCGGTGCGCGCGATCCTGATCCTGGTCGCTTGGCTTTGCTACTACACGGCCTCGCGCTCACTCGGCCTCGCGGAACTCACGACGCTTTATTTCGCCGCGCCGATCATCGTGGTGATTCTATCGGTGTTCGTGTTGAAGGAAACCGTCGGTCCGGCCCGGTGGATCGCAGTTTGCATTGGGTTTGGCGGCGTGATCGTGGCTGTTGGACCGTCCGGCGCGATGCCAATCGAACCGGCGATGTTGACGCTTGTTGCCGCCGCCATCTGGGCGGTGACGGCGGTGCTGGTCCGTATGACCAGCCGAACCGACAAGCCGCGAACACAGGTCGCGGTCTCAAATCTGATCACCGCGGCGCTCTGCGCGTTGCCGCTCCCGTGGATTTGGGTGACGCCGACCGGCTTCGATCTCGTTTTGATATTCGGTCTCGGATTGATCGGTGGCGCCGGCCAATTCGCCTATTTCGCAAGCTTTCGCTTGGCGCCTGCCTCGGCGCTGGCGCCATTCGAGTATAGCGCCCTGATTTGGGCCTTCCTCTGGGGCTATCTGATTTGGGGCGCTATCCCGGCTGTCGTGGTTTTTGTCGGCGCGGGCCTCATCATGGCAAGCGGCTTGGCGCTTGTTCTGGTCGAGCGCCGCCGCGCGGCCGTGTGAAGCCGTTGCCTGTATGGAACTAAACATGCTAAAGAAGAATCTCTCTCGCGCTTTTCGGATCCCTTCATGAGCTTCCGGCCTTATTCGATTTTCGCGGTCATATCAGAGGCCCTTGGTGGGCAGAAGGGTTGGAAACCGGTTTGGCGAGAGCCGGATCCCGCTCAGCACTATGATGTCGTGATCGTCGGCGGCGGTGGGCACGGCCTGTCAACGGCTTATTATCTTGCCAAGGAACATAATGTTGGCCGCATCGCGGTGATCGAAAAGGGCTACATCGGCTCTGGCAACGTCGGACGAAACACCACGGTCATCCGATCCAACTACTTACTGCCCGGAAACATCCCGTTTTACGAATGGTCTTTGAAGCTCTGGGAAGGGCTGGAACAGGACATCAATTTCAACGCCATGGTTAGCCAGCGCGGCATTATCAACTTGTTTCACTCGGATGCGCAGCGCGACGCCTATGCGCGACGCGGCAATTCAATGCGCCTTCACGGCGTGGATAGTGAGTTGCTCGATCGCGATGAGCTTCGGCCCCATTTGCCGGATATCGATTTCGACAATGCTCGCTTTCCGGTGCGCGGCGGACTTCGTCAGGCGCGTGGCGGTACGGTACGACACGACGCGGTTGCCTGGGGCTATGCGCGGGCTGGCGACCAGCGTGGCGTCGACATCATCCAAAACTGCGAGGTCACCGGCATCCGGGTCGAACAAGGCCGCGCGGTCGGAGTGGAAACCACAAAGGGTTACATCGGCGCGGGAAAGATCGGGCTGGCCTGCGCCGGCAATACGTCACGCGTGGCGACCATGGCAGGGCTCAAGCTGCCGATCGAGAGCCATGTGCTTCAGGCCTTCGTCTCCGAGGGCTTGAAGCCGATGTTCGATACCGTCGTTACATTCGGCGCCGGCCACTTCTACGTAAGCCAGTCGGACAAGGGCGGTCTTGTTTTCGGCGGCGATATCGACGGCTATAATTCCTATGCCCAGCGCGGCAATCTTCCGATTGTTGAAGACGTCTGCGAGGGCGGGATGGCCCTCATGCCTCGGCTAGGGCGGCTTCGCGTGCTGCGGAGTTGGGGCGGCATCATGGACATGTCGATGGACGGCTCGCCGATCATCGATCGCACACCGGTCGATGGTCTCTATCTGAACTGCGGGTGGTGTTACGGTGGCTTCAAGGCGACGCCGGCGTCGGGCTGGTGTTTTGCCTGGACCATAGCCAAGGACGAGCCTCACCCCCTCAACGCCGCCTATCGTCTCGACCGCTTCGCCACCGGCCACCTCATCGACGAGCGTGGCGCGGGGGCTCAGCCGAACCGTCATTGAGGCCCCCATGCGCATCGCTTGTCCCCATTGCGGCACGCGCGGCAACGAAGAGTTTGCCTATCTGGGCGACGCTACGGTTCGGCGCCCCGATGGCGAGGCCTTCGATGCGTGGGTCGATTATGTCTACCTGCGCGATAACCCGGCCGGCCGTCACCGCGAACTCTGGCAACATGTAGGCGGTTGCCGAACGTGGCTCGTGGTGACCCGCGATGTGCGCACGCAGGAGATTTTCGCCGTGGAGATTGCGCGCGATATCTTCGCCAAGGGAGCGGCCTGATGGCGGGGTCGGATCGAGCGACGACAAGTCAACCTTACCGCGCCGCGTGCGGCGGGCTGATTGATCGCGAGCGGACGGTTGAGTTTCGCTTCGACGGCCGGACCTATTTCGGCCATCCCGGCGATACGCTTGCCTCGGCGCTCGTGGCGAACGGGGTGCGGCTGCTCGGGCGCTCATTCAAGTATCACCGTCCGCGCGGGCTGCTCTCCGCCGGGTCGGAAGAGCCCAATGCGCTTGTCGAATTGCGGACCGGAGTTCGGCGCGAGCCGAACACGCGGGCGACCGAGATCGAGCTGTTCGACGGTTTGGAGGCCTCGAGCCAGAACCGTTGGCCGTCGCTCGCCTTCGACGTGATGTCGGTCAATCAACTCTTCGGACCGATTATCGCGGCGGGCTTCTACTACAAGACGTTCATGTGGCCGGCTGCCTTCTGGGAGAAGGTCTACGAGCCGCTGATCCGGCGCGCCGCGGGCCGCGGCCGAGCGGCGGAAGGGGCCGATCCGGACACCTACGAAAAAGCGACGATGCATTGCGACGTGTTGGTGATCGGCGGCGGTCCCGCCGGCCTCGCCGCCGCACTCGCCGCCGGGCGAACGGGCGCGCGCGTCGTGTTGGTCGAGAGCGACTTCCGGCTTGGGGGAAGCGCTCTCGCCGAGCGGCGCATGATCGATGGCCTCACGTCGGCCGAGTGGGTTCAGCGGACAGCCGCAGAACTCGCTAGCCTGCCTGAAGTCCAGATCCTCACGCGTACGACCGTGTTCGGTGTTTATGATCAAGGCACATACGGCGCGCTGGAGCGCGTCAACGATCACGTAGCAGTCCCGCCTGAGCATCAGCCGCGCCAGCGGCTTTGGCGCATCGTGGCAAAGCGCGCGGTGCTTGCGGCCGGGACGATCGAGCGGCCGATCATCTTCGGCGACAACGACCGGCCCGGCGTCATGTTGGCGAGCGCGGTTCGGACCTACGCCAACCGTTTCGCGGCCCGACCGGGCAACGAGGTCGTTGTCCTCGCCTCCAACGACGACGCGGTTCGCACCCTCGCCGATGTGGCGGCGGCGGGCGGCCGAGCGGTGGCCTATGTTGATCTTCGGCCGAGCGTGTCGCCTGAAGTAGCGGCGTTCGTTGAGACCGCGGGCGCGCGACTGATCGTCGGCGGCGCGATCACGCGGGTTCAAGGCGGGCAGAGCGTGGAGGCCGTCGAGGTCACATCATCAGCCGGAACGGTGCATCTAAAGACCGATCTCGTCGCGATGTCGGGCGGTTGGTCGCCGACGCTCCATTTGACGACCCATCTCGGCGGCAAGCCGGTTTGGAACGAAGCGCGTGGTGCTTTCACGCCCGGGCCGCTACCGCCCGGGCTAGCCGTTGCCGGTTCGGCTGCAGGACATGCGGGCCTTGGGAACTGCCTTGCAAGCGGTTTCGAGGCGGGGCTGGCCGCTGCCGTTTCCGCCGGATACCGCGGCGCGGTGGTAGGGCTGCCGGAGACGGACGCAGACCTTGCCGGCGCGACTCCGCATTTCCGGATCGGAAAGAGCCGCGGCAAGGCCTTCGTCGATTTCCAGAACGACGTGACCGACAAGGACATCGAACTCGCCGAGCGCGAAGGCTACCGCTCGGTCGAGCATACCAAGCGCTATACGACGCTCGGCATGGCGACCGATCAAGGCAAAACCGCCAACGTCAACGGTGTCGCGATTCTAGCGGAAGCGCGCGGACGTTCGATCGCCGAGACCGGCACG
>JBEINZ010000087.1:0-11085 GCA_040377825.1 Hyphomicrobiales bacterium
CGTATAGGCCAGCCGTGCTGTAACCGACCATGAAGCGAAAAAGCAGCCACGCCCAGGGATCTTCAAAAACGGAGAAGCTGAGCGTCGCGACGATTGCGGTCGCGATCGAGGCCGTGAAAGCGCGCACATGGCCGGAATGTCGCACCACGCGCGGGTTCATGACCGCACCGATAAGCATTCCGGCAAAATAGGCGGACCCGAGCAAGCCGATCTGCAGTTCGCTAAAGCCATGGGCCTTGGCGCCGAGCGGCAATATGGTGCCCAAGAGCCCATTTCCAACAAGCACGAGGAACATGGAGATCAGGAGGGCGGCAACAGGGCGCAGGGCAGAGGCCACGGCAAGATCCGGTAAGAGGAACTAGCAGACCGCCATAGGCGCGGTATTGAGCAGTAGACTTGACCCATGTGGCGTCATTCGGGTGGATTAGAGACGACTGTTCTTGGTCAGGGGTCGCCTTTTGGGAAGGTCCATGCGGTGTTTGGTTAGAGCCAGTTCGGTCACTCGGCGTTGGCCGAAGCGTTTCGCGCAAACGGCGGACGCGAAAACCGCCGAATGATCCATGAGCGGAATACCGAGATTGCCGTTTCGCCGAGGTCGTCGGGATCGGACGCAAGATAGTAGCCATACCCGTCGTCGATCTCGATATCAAACAAGCGCACGACCTTACCGCTTTCGATTTCGCTTTGAAACAGCAGCGGATCGACTAAAGCGAGGCCTTCTCCCGCCATGGCGTAGCCGAGCGCCATCTGCGCCGTATCGAAAGCGATGCCGCGATCGACCTTCACGTTGGGACAGCCGGCGCGGCGAATGAACATGTCCCAGAGATAAGTTTTCGGGCGATCATCGAGGCGTACATGCAGAAGATCGTTCTGCAAAAGAACGCTGCGGATATCCGCTCCCGCCATTCTTGCGGCGACCTCGGGATGACAAAGAATCGTCAGGCGGATCATCCACAGAAGATCAAGCACCCGGTCCGTGACCTTCGGCTCGGAGTGAACCACGGCCACATCCGCGCCGCGCTCCATCGGCTGGGCGACGATGCGGCTGTCGATCTCGATTCCGATGTCGGGATACTCGGCGCGGAAATCCTTGAGGAGAGGAATCGCGAGTTGGTGGGCGAAAGTGTGCGGCAGAGCAACTTTCAGTGCCCGCCGTGGCGTTCCTCGCTCGGCGCGAATTTCCTCGATCACCTCATCGATCCTGTCGAAGGACTTTGTGACCGCCGGCAGCAGCCGTCGACCTGCTTCAGTAAGCGCGAGCTGATGCGGCTTGCGTTCGAAGAGCGGGACGCCGATTAAGTCTTCCAGGCCGATCACGTGGCGGCTGACGGCCGATTGCGATACAAGCAGACTCTGCGCGGCGGCCGTGAAGCTTGTGTGCCGTCCGACGGCCTCAAAAGCGCGCAGCGCGTTGAGTGGAAGCCAGCGACGATCCATGGACGCGTTCCCCCGACCGGGGCGCTCGGAAAGATCATCCGATCCGCGTGCGCTTCAGCCGGTCCTCGTTGAGGTCGTAACCCATGCCAGGTCGATCCGACAGTACGATCCAGCCATCCGCGTCGATATCGAGCGGCATCGTCATCGGGAAGTCCCGTCGATCGAGGCTCCATTCCGGCGGATCGTAGGGAAATTCCAGAAATGGCGCGTCTGCGAGACCGGCCGTCAAATGCGCATTGGCGACCACGCCCATGCCGTTGGTCCAGGTATGCGGCGTGAACACGAGGTTCGCCTCTTGCGCCATGGCAGCCACTCGTCGGAGGCCCGTGATCCCACCGACGAGGGCCGCGTCGGGCTGGAAGACGTCGAGGCAGCCGTCGCGGATCAGATCGCGAAATTCATAGAGTTCGCGGGTCATTTCGCCGCCGGCGATGCGGATGTCCGTCATTTCCCGCAGCCGCCGCATGCCCTCTCGATCGGATCGATGCAGCGGTTCCTCCATCCAATAGACGCCGAGCGGTTCCAGCGCGCGCGCCACGGCCACCGCGTCCTTTAAGGACCACGGCGCGTAGGCATCCCAGGACATGCGCCAGCCCTGATTGCAATCAACCATGAGATCGAGCTTGTTGCCCACGCGGGCCCTGACGGCTTCCAGAGCAGCGATATCCGAACGCCAATCGCCGCGATGGAAGCGGATCTTCATGGCCCTGAAACCGCACGCGACAAAGTGCTCGGCGAGATCGGTCAGCGCCTTCGGATCGCGCAGCGTACCCGACGATGCGTATGCGCGGACCCGATCCGAAAGGCCGCCGAGCAGCTTGTAGACTGGTTGTCCCGTGATCTTGCCCACAAGATCCCACAGCGCCAGATCGAGCGGCCAACAGCGGCCATAGTGAAATTGGATGTTGGACAAGATCCGATAGTGCCGCTCGATGGCGAGCGGATCCTGCCCGATGAACAGGGTCTCGTGGCCCGTAAAGCCGGTCATCGTGTCGCCTGAGGCGACGCCGGTGAGGCCCTCGTCCGTCATGACGCGAACGACCGTCGCATCGAAATGCGTGCGGGGGCGCGTGTCCCAACTTGCGTTGAAGGGCGGATCAAGCGGCAGGCGATGGTGCGTGATCTCGACCGCGGTAATCTTCATCGACATCGCCTCCAGAACCTGCGCGGCTCAAGCTCGCCGCAAAACCTGTGTCGCGAAAGCCAGGAGATCCGCGTCGGTGCTCTTGCGTCGATTGGAATTTCGCATCGCCGCATTTTCCGGCCGCGCCATCTGCGCCGCAAGGATCTCGGGGGTCACGCCGACGAATTCGTCGGCCAGCGAGATCTTGATGCCGACCGCTCGGGTCAGCCGTTCGAAAGCCGTCGGCAGTTCGGCCGCGCTGGATAGGCCCATGGCACGCGAGGCCGCCTCGAAGCGGCCGTCGTCTTGCTCGATATTCCATTCCAGCGTTGCGATCATGCCGAGCGCGACCGAGCGGCCGTGATGGATCGGCCTCAGCGACGCGAGTGCATGGCCGATCGTATGGGCAATTGCCGTACCGCCATTATCGATCGCAATCCCGGCAAGCGCGGCGGCGCGCTGAAGACCTTCCCGAGCGGAGATTTTGCTTCCGTCTGCGACCGCCGCTTCGAGATGGGTGGCGGCAAGGCGGATGGCTTCATGCGCGAAAAGATTGTTGGCGGCATTGGCGTTGCCGTTGGTCGCCGCTTCCAAGGCGTGAACCAGGGCATCGATGCCGGTCTGGGCCGTCAGAAGCGGCGGAAGCGAGATGGTGGCTTCCGGGTCGAGAATGACCGCGTCGGCCTTGATCGCCTCGCCCCAGAGCCAAACCTTGGCCTTGTCCGATCGGGTCACGATCGCGGTGCGCGTGAGTTCGGAGCCGGTGCCGGAGGTGGTCGGGATGACCAACGAGGCAAGCCGATCTGCCGGAAATTCGCGCTTGCAAAGTTCGTACTCGACGGCTGAAAGCGAGTCCCCGGCGATGGCGGCGACCGCCTTGCCGAGATCGAGCGCCGATCCGCCGCCGAGCGACACGACCGCCTTTGCATTGTGCGATCGAGCAACGGCGACGGCGGCATCGACCGACGCAACGGACGGATCTCCGCCGAAAGCCGAGAAAATGACCACATTAAGGCCTGCATCCGTGAGGCTTGTCTCGATCTCTCCGATGAGACCGCTTGCCGACAGTCCGGGGTCTGCGACTAGCACCACCGGCGACCCCGATCCGACCAACCCGGCCACAAGTTTGCCGGCCATCTTGCGCGTGCAGGCACCTCCAGTGATTTGAGGCATGCGGGCGATCTCGTAGCGGCTCATGCTGGTCTCCGGAATGCGAATAGAACCATGGTCTAGCCGAGGGGAGCCCTGCGTGAACGGCGCATAATTCGATGCCGCGATCGAAAAATGCGATGCTGGCGGATCGGCCCTTTCGCAAGCCGCCCGCGGGCGTCAGTTTCAGGCTGATAGGAGAATTCAATGGATCCGAATATCGAAGCCGACGATCGGCCGCGTCGACGTGGTCGTGAGGAACGCCAGCGCCCGCCCGCCGCGCCGCCGCCAAAACCGCAGCCGCGGCTGCCATTCGATCCAGTGCCTGTCGTGTCCGCCGACCAATTGGAGGCGATCCACGAGGCGTCGATGACGATCCTCGAGGAAATCGGCATGGATTTCCTACACGACGGCGTGCGGACCTTGCTGAAAGAGGCTGGCGCGGACGTCGATCCGAATTCCAAGCGCGTGCGAATCGATCGCGGGCTGGTGCAATCGAGGCTCGGGCTTGCGCCGAAAAGCTTCCGGCTTCATGCTCGCAATCCGGCCCGCGGCGTTACCATCGGCGACCGGCACGTTGCCTTCTGCTCGGTTGCCAGCGCTCCCAATGTCGCCGACCGAGCGGGAGGACGCCGACCGGGTAACATGGCCGACTACAGCAACCTCATCCGGCTCGGCCAAACGCTCGACGCGATGCATCTTTGGGGCGGCTATCCGGTCGAGCCGGCGGATGTTCATGCCTCCGTGCGCCATCTCGATGCTTTGCGCGCGATGCTGACGCTTTCGGACAAACCGATCCACGCCTATTCGCTGGGGACCGAACGCAATCTCGATGCGATCGAAATGATCCGTATCGCCCGCGGCATTTCGCGCGAGCAGCTGGAGGCGGAACCGTCGGTCTTCACGATCATCAACTCGTCGTCGCCGCTGCGCTTGGACGCGCCGATGCTTGAAGGCATCGTTCGCATGGCTTCGGCAAACCAGGTCGTCGTGTTGACACCCTTCACGCTCGCCGGCGCGATGGCGCCCGTGACCATTGCCGGCGCTGTTGCTCAGCAAAATGCCGAGGTGCTGGCAGGGCTGGTGGTCGCGCAAACCGTCCGGCCGGGATCGCCCTTCGTCTATGGCGGCTTTACGTCAAACGTCGACATGAAGTCCGGCGCGCCCGCGTTCGGAACGCCCGAGTATATGAAATCAGCGCTGCTCGGCGGGCAGCTGGCGCGCCGCTACGGGCTGCCTTTTCGCTCGTCGAACACTTGCGCCGCCAATACGCTTGACGCGCAAGCCGCCTATGAAAGCGTCTTCTCGCTCTGGGGCGCGATCATGGGCGGAGCGAACTTGGTCATGCACGGGGCAGGCTGGATGGAGGGCGGCTTGCAAGCGTCCTTCGAGAAGATGGTGCTTGATGCCGACCTCCTCGCGATGGTCTCGGAGTTCCTGCGGCCGGTCGGCGTGGATGCGGAGGAATTGGCGCTCGATGCGATCCGCGAGGTCGGTCCTGGCGGGCACTTCTTCGGGTGCGCCCATACCCAGGCGCGCTATCGTACGGCGTTCTTCTCGCCGATGATTTCCGATTGGCGCAACTACGAGACCTGGCGCGAAGCCGGCAGCCCGACGGCTTACGATCGTGCCGAAAGCCTTTATCGCGAACGCCTCGCGGCCTACGAACCGCCGCCGATGGATCCGGCTATCCGTGAGGAACTCGACGCTTTTGTCGCTCGCCGCAAGGTCGAGGGCGGCGCGCCGACGGATTTTTGAGCGATCGACGCTCGAACCCGTCTCGATTCAATTTATCATGAAGAGGCCCTACCCATGAAATCGTCAGCGCGCGTCGTGGTGATCGGCGGCGGGGTCGTCGGATGTTCGGTGCTTTATCATCTGACCAAGGCGGGGTGGTCGGACGTGATGCTGATCGAGCGTTCGGAGCTCACCTCTGGCTCCACGTGGCACGCGGCGGGCGGCTTCCATACGCTGAACGGCGACCCGAACGTCGCCAAGCTGCAGCAGTACACCGTGGAGCTCTATCGGGAAATCGAGGCGCTCTCCGGCCAGTCCTGCGGCCTGCATCTGACTGGCGGGGTGATGCTCGCCGGCACCAAGGACCGGATGGACTGGCTGAAAATGGCCCATGCCAAGGGGCGCTATCTCGGCATGCATACCGAGATCATATCGGCGGCCGAGGCCAAGCGGCTGATGCCGCTGATCGACGAGACGAAGTTCGTCGGCGCGATGTACGACCCGCTCGAAGGGCACCTCGATCCCTATGGCACAACCCATGCCTACGCAAAGTCGGCCCGGCTCAAGGGGGCGGAGATCGTGCTTCGCAATCGCGTGGTCGACACGGTGCAGCGCGCCGACGGCACGTGGGATGTGGTCACGGAGCAGGGCATCGTTCATGCGCAGCATGTGGTCAACGCTGGCGGACTTTGGGCGCGTGAATGCGGCCGGATGATCGGGCTCGAACTACCCATCCTTGCCATGGAACACATGTACATCCTCACCGAGGACATGCCCGAGGTCGCCGAGATCAACGCCTCCACCGGCAAGGAAGTGCTGACCGCGCTCGATTTCGAAGGCGAGATCTACACCCGCCAGGAGCGCGGCGGGATGCTGCTCGGCACTTACGAGCGTGCTTGCAAACCCTGGTCCGAGCGCGAGACGCCCTGGACGTTCGGCCATGAACTTCTGGAACCGGATCTAGACCGTATCGCGCCGTCGCTGGAAGTCGGCTTCGAGCACTTCCCCGCCTATGCCAATGCCGGCATCCGCAAGGTTATCAACGGCCCCTTCACCTTCGCGCCGGACGGCAATCCGCTGGTCGGTCCTATTAAGGGGCTGCGAAACTATTGGGTCGCGTGCGGCGTCATGGCGGGCTTCAGCCAAGGCGGCGGCGTGGGGCTTGCCCTCTCCAATTGGATCGTCAACGGCGATCCGGGCTTCGACGTTTGGGGCATGGATGTCGCCCGCTACGGCGACTGGACGACACTCGGCCACACCAACGCGAAGGTGCGCGAGAACTATTCCCGCCGCTTCCGCATCCGCTTCCCGAACGAAGAACTGGAGGCCGCGCGGCCGTTCCGCACCACGCCGGTTTACGACCGGCTGAAGAACATGAACGCCGTCATGGGGGATATGTGCGGGCTTGAACACGCGCTTTGGTTCGCACCGGACGGAGCTCAAGCAAAGGATGAATTCTCCTTCCGCCGGTCCAACGATTTCAAGGCCGTGGCGGCTGAATCCGAATCTGTGCGCGAGGCCGTGGGCCTGCTCAAAATTTCCAACTTCGCCAAATACGAGGTCGTTGGGCCCGGCGCGGAAGCCTATCTTGATCGGCTCTTGCCCAACCGCGTGCCCGAAATCGGACGCATGGTGCTGACGCCGATGCTCAACCCAGCGGGGCGTCTCATTGGCGACTTCACCTTGGCGCGCGCGAGCGACGACCGCTTCCTGATTTTTGGTTCGGGCCTCGCCGAGGCTTACCATATGCGGTGGTTCCTCGCCGAGGCGCCGACCAACGGCGTCACCATCCGCTCTTACGGCCTTGATCTTGTTGGCTGCCAGATTGCCGGTCCGAAGTCGCGCGATCTGCTTGCCCCGCTCGCCGGCCGCGACATTTCCAAGGATGCGTTCAAGTTCATGGCCTTCGACACCTTCGATGTCGGGTCAATCCCGGCCTTGGTCGGACGGGTCACCTATACCGGCGATCTCGGCTACGAGATCTGGGTGAAGCCGGAGCATCAGCGCGCGTTGTTTGATCTTCTGCTGAGCGCCGGCAAGGATTACGGCATCCGCCCGTTCGGCGGTCGCGCGCTCAACGCGTTGAGGCTGGAAAAGAGCTTCGGCTCCTGGTCTCGCGAATACCGGCCGATCTATACGCCCTGGGAGGCACGGCTCGAGCGCTTCGTCAGCCTGCAGAAGCCGGATTTCATCGGCCGCGATGCATTGCTTGCCGCCCGCGACAAAGGACCGGACCGGATCTTGGCGACATTCGTGGTCGACGCGATTGATGCCGACGTCATCGGCGACGAACCGATTTGGCGCGACGGGCGTGTCGTTGGCTGGGTCACGTCCGGCGGCTACGCCCATGCCTCCAAGGCCTCCGTCGCGCTTGGCTATGTCGAAGCCGCCGCTTTCGACGAAACCGCGCCGTACGAAATCGAAGTCATCGGAGACCGCCGGCCCGCCCGCATGCGCACTGAACCATTGCTCGACCCGAAGGGACTGCGGATGCGGGGGTGACACCTAGCCGGAGCCTTCGTATCGTTGCAGAGAAACCGGAGCTCAACCATGACCGATCCGTCCGACGCCCTTCACGAAGGAAGTTGCCTTTGCGGCACGGTTCGCTGGCGCGTCCGGGGCGAGCTGCGGCCGGTGATCGCCTGCCATTGCGGGCAGTGCCGCAAAATGAGCGGGCACTTCTGGGCCGCGACCTCCGCGTCGCATGATCAGTTCGAACTGACTGGCAAAGAAGAGCTGGCATGGTACCGATCCTCTGAGGCCGCCGAGCGTGGCTTTTGCCGCAAATGTGTGGCTCGACGCTCTTCTGGCAGCCGACTGGCGAGGCCCGGATTGCCATCGCAGCCGGCTCGATCGATGGACCATCCGGTCTTGAGACAAGCGAACACAACTACGTGGTCAACAAGGGCGACTATTACGAGATCGGTGAAGGCAAGCCGCAACTGGCTGCTTGGTAGGGCCTACGCCGGCGCCACGGCGTTCGGTCGGCTTGGGCCGCGTGCCTTGGAACGGCGACGTGCGAGGCTCGCAAACGCCAATGCAAGGCCGGCCGCGAGCACCCACCATGCCGGGCGAATGGCCGCGTCGAAATCAAGATTGGCCTCCAAGATCAGATGCGCCTTGACCCGCGTGGCGAGCCCGTACCATGAGGCTTCCAGCCCGGCAGTGGCGAGAGCACCGAGAATGGCGGCGCCGGCGAGCGGGAAAAGTGTCAATTGGATGCGTCGCTTGATCATCAAACGGTAGAGTAGCAGAAGCACGTAAAGCCCTGACATTAAAGCCGCTTCGCTGGCATCAAGCTTGGATTGCATGAAGAAATGCAGAATACCGAGTATAGTGATTGGATGAACCAAAAGATGAAGTCGCCGCCAGCGCACCGCGCCAAGCCGCCTGATCATGCCGTCCGTTGAGGTGACCCCAAGCACTACCATCGCGACGACGGCGATAAAGCCGATCGTCAGATAGAGCCGCATAATGATCTCGGAGGTGATTTTCGGCAGGTCCAGGTTCTGGTCGAACATGTACATCGCCAGATGCGCAAGCGCATAGGTGAGCGCGGTCAGCCCCAGCATGCGCCGGACCTGCATGATTTTAGAACGATCGAAAATGTGCCGAGCCGGCGTCACGGCGAGCGCGATCAGGAGAAAGCGCAGCGCCCAGACGCCCGTCTGATGCGTGGCCTCGGTCCAAGGTCTCGGTATGAGCATGCCCGTCGCCGCTTGGTAGCCAATCCAGAGCGCGGGAACGAGCGTGAGCGCGAAAACAGCGGCCTTTAGACGCGAAACGCGGCCCGTGCGATCAAACCAGGGCATGCGGGCGACTAAGGACACAGATTCACTCCAGGGGCTTGGAATTCAGCCATTGCGTCATAACTGTCAGACGGTCAAAGCGAAACTCTCGTCGGATCACGATCTCTCGATCTAAAGCGGCGTTGCCGGCGTACCCCTTGGCCCAGCAATCCCTTTGCATCCTCGGATGCCTTCGCTTAGATCGAACCACATCGGAGGTCACCCGGATGCATCGCCCGCTCGTCCTGCTACTCGCCGTTCTCCTCACTGGTCCGGCGGTTGCTCAGAACCGCGTGGTACCGAGCGCGAGGGCCGAGGTACAGCTCTCCTTCGCCCCGGTGGTCAAGCGAGTTGCCCCTGCTGTCGTCAACGTGTACGCGCAGCGCGCCGTTCGGAACCAGCGGCTGTCGCCGATGTTCGACGATCCGCTGTTCAAGCGCTTTTTCGGCGACGCACCCCAGGGATTGCCGCGCGACCGCGTCGAGTCCTCGCTAGGCTCGGGCGTCATCGTCGATCGTTCTGGCCTCATCGTGACGAACCACCACGTGATCAAGGACGCCACGGATGTGAAGGTCGCGCTGTCCGACAAGCGCGAATTCGAGGCCGATATCGTCTTGAAAGACGAGCGCACGGACCTCGCTGTCATCCGCATTCGCGAACGGGGCGATTTCCCCGTCGCCGAGCTCGGCGACAGCGAGGCGCTGGAAGTCGGTGATCTGGTGCTCGCGATCGGCAATCCGTTCGGGGTCGGCCAGACCGTCACCCAGGGTATCGTTTCCGCGCTGGCGCGAACGCAAGTCGGCGTGGCGGATTTCCGCTTTTTTATCCAAACGGACGCCGCGATCAATCCAGGCAATTCGGGCGGCGCGCTTGTCGATGTCGACGGGCGGCTCGTTGGCATCCCCTCGGCGATCTTCTCTCGGTCCGGTGGCTCGATCGGCATTGGCTTCGCGATCCCCGTCACCATGGTCCGCTTCATCATCGAGCAGGCGCGCAACGGTGGCGTGGTGCGTCGGCCGTGGTTCGGAGCAACGCTCCAGGCGGTTACGGCGGATGTCGCTGAGACACTCGGGATAAAGCGGCCGACCGGCGCGCTCGTTGCCGGCATTGCTCCCGGCGGACCGGCCGCGCGCGCGGGCCTTAGGATCGGCGATCTCGTAATGGCGATCGACGGCGTTGAGATCGACGACCCTGACAGTTTCGGCTATCGATTTTCCACAAAGCCGCTCGGCAGCGCGACGAAGCTATCCGTTTTGCGCCAGGGACGTTCCGTTTCTGCCGATGTGACGCTTGCGGTCGCGCCCGAGACGGTGGCCCGCGACGAACGCACGATTCGCGGCAGCTCGCCCTTCCAAGGCGCAACGGTTGCCAACCTGTCGCCGGCTGTCGCCGAAGAAATGAACCTGTCCGGCGACGCGGAGGGTGTCGTCGTGAAGGATGTCGTCGACGGATCGGCCGCCCAGCGCGTCGGCTTTCGAAAGGGCGACATCATTCTCGATGTCAACGGCACGCGGATCGATTCCACCCGGACGCTGGAGCGCTCGGCCTTAAGCGACCCGGGGCTTTGGCGGCTCGCGATCTCGCGTGACGGTCAGGTTCTGCGCATGGCCTTCAGGGGCTGACATGCCCGATCTTTTTTCCGCTGCTGGGCTCTCGGCGGACGCGCCTCGCCCGCTCGCCGATCGTCTGCGGCCGCGCAAGCTCACAGACGTCGTCGGCCAGGATCATTTGGTCGGTCCCGATGGCACGATCACGCGGATGCTCGGCGCCGGCTCGCTCGGCTCCCTGGTCTTTTGGGGCCCGCCGGGTACAGGCAAGACGACGGTCGCGCGGTTGCTCGCCCATGAGACC
>JBEINZ010000095.1:0-10678 GCA_040377825.1 Hyphomicrobiales bacterium
CGACCGCCTTCATGACGTCGCCCTTCTTCACGCGGCCGCGCGGACTGGCTTCCTTGATCGACACCACGATGATGTCGCCAACGCCGGCGTACTTCCTCTTGGAGCCGCCGAGCACCTTGATGCACATCACGCGGCGCGCGCCGGAATTGTCCGCCACGTCGAGGTTGGTTTGCATCTGAATCATGGCGTCGCGCCTTCCTTTTCAGATCGGTTTCCGAAGTCTGGCTTCGGACTTCGCCTGAAGGGAGCGATCCTCGCTCCCCCATGTGAATCGTCGCTCCGGATTAAGCGGTTTTGCTGACCACTGTCCAGCGCTTCAGCTTAGAAATCGGCTTTGTCTCTTCGATTGAGACGGTATCGCCGACCTTATGGGCCTTGGCTTCGTCGTGAGCGTGGTAGTTCTTCGTGCGGCGCACCGTCTTCTTGAGAAGCGGATGCGTGAAACGGCGCTCGACGCGCACGACCACGGTCTTTTCCTGCTTATCGCTGACGACGACGCCCTGGAGAATACGCTTCGGCATGGCGCTTGTCCTTACTTCTTCGCGTCGGCGCGCTTTTGCGCGGCGAGCGTCAGGGCGCGCGCGACGTCCCGACGGACGACGCGCACGCGCGAGGTGTTCTCAAGCTGGCCCGTGGCGCGCTGAAAACGGAGGTTGAACTGTTCCTTCTTCAGCTTAAGGACTTCGTCCTTGAGCTGGTCTTCGGTCATGACCTTGAGGTCAGAGACGCGCTGCTTGGAAGACATCTCGCCTCTCCTTATTCGACGATGCGCTGAACGAAGCGCGTCTTGATCGGCAGTTTCGCGGCCGCCAGCGTCATCGCCTCGCGTGCGAGCTCCGGCGTCACGCCGTCGATCTCGAACATGATGCGGCCGGGAGCCACGCGCGCCGCCCAATATTCGGGAGCGCCCTTGCCCTTGCCCATGCGGACTTCGGTCGGCTTCTTGGACACCGGCACGTCCGGGAAGATGCGGATCCACACGCGGCCGGCGCGGCGCATGTGGCGGGTCATCGCGCGACGAGCCGCCTCGATCTGGCGGGCCGTGATGCGCTCCGGCTCCATTGCCTTCAGGCCGAACTGGCCGAAGTTGAGTTCGAAGCCGCCCTTGGCGGCCCCATGGATACGGCCCTTGAAGGCCTTCCTGAACTTCGTGCGCTTGGGTTGCAACATGATTCAGACTCTCGAATGTTTGACCGAAGCTCAGGCGGCGTCGCGACCGCGGGGACCACGACCGCGCTCGTCGCGATCGCGGCCTTCACGGCGCGGACGACGCTCGCCGCCGCCGGCGTCCTGCTCGTTCATGCGCTTGTCTTGCGCCATCGGATCGTGCTCGAGGATCTCGCCCTTGAAGATCCAAACCTTCACGCCGCAGGTACCGTAGGCCGTGATGGCCGTCGCCGTCCCGAAGTCGATATCAGCGCGCAGCGTGTGCAGCGGCACGCGACCCTCGCGATACCATTCGATGCGCGCAATTTCCGCGCCGCCGAGACGGCCTGAACAGTTGATCCGGATGCCTTCGGCGCCAAGCCGCATGGCTGACTGAACCGCCCGCTTCATCGCGCGGCGGAACGCCACGCGACGCTCCAGCTGCTGGGCGATCGACGCAGCCACCAGGGTGGAGTCGATCTCGGGCTTACGAACTTCCACGATGTTGATGTGGACTTCGCTATCCGTAATCTTCGACACGCCCTTGCGCAGCTTGTCGATATCCGTGCCCTTCTTCCCGATCACGACGCCCGGACGTGCCGAATGGATCGTGACGCGGCACTTCTTGTGCGGACGCTCGATGACGATCTTGGAGACCGCCGCCTGCTTCAGCTCCGCCATTAGATACTTGCGGATCGCGATATCCTCGTGCAGCAACACGCCGTACTCGTTCTTGTCGGCGTACCAGCGCGAGTCCCAGGTCCGGTTGATGCCGAGCCGCAGACCGATCGGATTGACCTTCTGTCCCATTAGGCGGACTCCACTTCGCGCACGACGATCGTGAGGTTAGAGAACAGCTTCTCGACACGACCCGCCCGACCGCGGGCCCGCGCATGGAAGCGCTTCATGACCAGCGACTTGCCGACGAAGGCCTCGGCGACGACCAAGCTGTCGACGTCGAGATCGTGGTTGTTCTCGGCATTGGCGATCGCGCTCTCGAGTGTCTTCTTAACGTCGCCGGCGACACGCTTCCTGGAGAATGTCAGTTCGGCGAGCGCGGAGGACACCTTCTTGCCGCGGATCAGCGTGGCGACGAGGTTGAGCTTCTGCGGACTCACGCGGATATTGCGCGAGACAGCCTGAGCCTCGGAATCCTTGAGCGCGCGTTCTGTTTTCGGCTTGCTCATCGGATTACTTCCTCTTCGCCTTCTTATCGGCCGCATGGCCGAAATAGGTCCGGGTCGGCGAGAACTCGCCGAACTTGTGACCCACCATGTCCTCGGACACCAGCACCGGAACGTGCTTGTGACCATTGTAGACGCCGAAGGTGAGACCGACGAAGTGCGGCAGGATCGTGGAGCGACGGCTCCAGATCTTGATCACTTCCGAACGGGTCGAACCGCGCGCCTTCTCAGCCTTCTTCAACAGATAGCCGTCGACGAACGGGCCTTTCCAGATGGAACGAGCCATGGTCTACCCTCAACCCTTCTTCGCGTGCCGCGAGCGAACGATGAACTTCGTCGTCCGCTTATTGGACCGCGTCTTCTTGCCCTTGGTCGGCTTGCCCCACGGCGTGACCGGATGACGGCCACCGGAGGTGCGGCCTTCGCCGCCGCCGTGCGGATGATCGACCGGGTTCATCGCGACGCCGCGATTGTGCGGACGACGTCCAAGCCAGCGGCTGCGACCAGCCTTGCCGATCGATGTATTCATGTGATCCGGATTCGACACGGCGCCGATCGAGGCGAGGCACGTGCCGAGGATCAGGCGCTGTTCGCCCGAGTTGAGGCGAACGATGACATAGCCCTGGTCGCGACCCACGATCTGAGCGAAGGCCCCAGCGGAACGAGCCACTTGCGCGCCCTTCCCCGGCTTCATCTCGATATTGTGGATGATCGTGCCAACCGGCATGTTGCCGATCGGCATGCAATTGCCCGGCTTCACGTCGACTGACTGACCGGCGATCACCTTGTCGCCAATCGCCAGACGCTGCGGCGCGACGATGTAGGACAGCTCGCCGTCGTCATAACGAATGAGCGCGATGAACGCGGTCCGGTTCGGATCGTATTCGAGCCGCTCAACCGTCGCCGACACGTCGAACTTGCGACGCTTGAAGTCGATGATGCGATAGGAGCGCTTGTGCCCGCCGCCCCTGAACCGCACGGTGATGCGGCCGAGATTGTTACGCCCGCCCGACTGGCTCAGACCCTCGGTCAGGGTCTTCACCGGCTTGCCCTTGTAGAGCGCGCCGCGGTCGACGATCACCAGCTGGCGAAGCGACGGCGTTACGGGCTTGAATGTTTTGAGAGCCATGACCTCGGTTTCCCTCTCAAAGGCCCGTCGTGATGTCGATGCGCTGGCCCTCTTCGAGGGTCACAATCGCTTTCTTCACGTCGTCGCGCTTGCCGACGAAGCCGCGGAAGCGCTTCACCTTGCCCTTGCGAACGAGCGTGTTGACACCCTTCACCTTGACCTTGAACAGAGCCTCCACGGCCGCCTTGATTTCAGGCTTCGTGGCGCTCTTGGCGACGTTAAACACAACTTGGTTCTGCTCGGCCGCGATCGTCGCCTTTTCGGTGACGACCGGGGAGCGGATGACGTCGTAATGAGCCAGATTGGTCATGACCTTCAGGCCTCCACCCGGAACCGAGCCTCGATGGCCTCGACAGCGTCCTTGGTAAGGACGAGCGTGTCGCGCCGGAGGATGTCGTAAACGTTGAGACCTTGAACCGGCAGGACATCCACGTTCGGGATGCCACGGGTCGCCAGACCGAAGTTGGTGTCGACCACGGCGCCGGCGATGAACAGCGCATCGACGAGCCCGAGCGCCGCCAGCTTATCGCGCATCGCCTTGGTCTTCGGCTCGGCCGCCGCGGCGCTATCCACCACGACGATCGCGCCGGCGCCAGCCTTGGCCGAAAGCGCATGCTTCAGACCGAGCGCGCGAACCTTCTTCGGCAGATCGTGAGCATGGCTGCGCACGACCGGACCATGGGCGCGACCACCGCCGCGAAACTGCGGCACGCGGGCCGAGCCGTGACGGGCGCCGCCGGTGCCCTTCTGCTTGTACATCTTCTTGCCCGTCCGCCAGATCTCGGCGCGGCCCTTCACCTTGTGGGTGCCGGCCTGACGCTTGGCGAGCTGCCAGCGAATGACGCGCTGGATGAGATCGGTGCGCGGCTCGAGCCCGAAGATCTCGTCGGAGAGCGTGATCTTGCCGGCGTCGGCGCCATCGAGGGTCTTGATCTGAAGTTCCATCACTCGGCCCCCGTCTCGGAAACGGCGGCCACGGCCGCGTTCGGTTTGCGGAAGGCACCCGGCAACGGCAGACCAGCCGGAGCGGCGCGCTTCACCGCGTCCTTGACAATGATCCAGCCGCCCTTTGAGCCCGGAACCGATCCCTCGACCAGGATTAGGCCGCGCTCGACATCGGTCTTGACGACCTTCAAATTCTGCGTGGTGACGCGCTCGTTGCCGAGGTGACCCGCCATCTTTTTGCCCGCGAAGGTGCGGCCCGGATCCTGGCGCTGGCCGGTCGAACCGTGCGAGCGGTGCGAGACCGACACACCGTGCGTGGCACGAAGGCCGCCGAAGTTCCAGCGCTTCATGACGCCGGCGAAGCCCTTGCCGATCGACGTGCCGGTCACGTCGACGAACTGGCCGACGACAAAGTGGTCGGCCGTCAGCTCCGCGCCGACGTCGATCAGATTGGCCGGGTCGACCCGGAACTCGACGACTTTCCGCTTCGGCTCAACTTGCGCCTTGGCGAAGTGGCCACGCATCGGCTGCGTGGTATTCTTCACCTTCGCGGCGCCGGCGCCGAGCTGAAGCGCGGTATAACCGTTCTTCTCGGCAGTCCGTTGGGCCACAACCTGACACGAGTCGAGCTTGAGGACCGTTACCGGCACCTGCTCGCCCGAGTCGGTGTAGATGCGGGTCATGCCCAGCTTCTGTGCGATCACACCTGAACGCATGGCGTTCTCTCTTCAGTTGTCGGCGCTGTCACGCAACGGTGACAGTCCGGGGGTACGTCTTCAGAGGCTCCAAAGGCGTTGCTGCCCGAGGAGCATGATTCGAAACTTAAAGCTTGATCTCAACATCCACGCCGGCGGCGAGATCGAGCTTCATCAGCGCGTCCACCGTCTGCGGAGTCGGATCGATAATGTCCAAGAGCCGCTTATGGGTGCGGATCTCGAACTGTTCGCGGCTCTTCTTGTCGACGTGAGGCGACCGATTGACCGTGAACTTCTCGATCCGCGTCGGGAGCGGGACCGGACCACGGACGTGAGCGCCGGTGCGCTTCGCCGTGTTGACGATCTCGCGCGTCGAGGCATCAAGGACCCGATGGTCGAATGCCTTCAGGCGGATACGGATGTTCTGACCGTTCATGTATGAACCCTCGGAGGCTCCCTTCGGACGGAAAGGCGCGCGGTCGTTTATAAAGGCCCACGCGCCCTAGCGTTCGTTGGACTTACGCGATGATCTTAGCGACGACGCCGGCGCCGACGGTGCGGCCGCCTTCGCGGATGGCGAAGCGGAGCTTCTCTTCCATTGCGATCGGCACGATCAGCTCGACCATGAGCTTCACGTTGTCGCCCGGCATTACCATTTCCGTGCCTTCGGGAAGCGTGCAGATCCCTGTCACGTCCGTCGTGCGGAAGTAGAACTGCGGACGATAGTTCCCGAAGAACGGCGTGTGGCGACCGCCTTCTTCCTTCGTCAGGATATAGGCTTCCGCCTCAAACTTCGTATGCGGCGTCACCGTGCCCGGCTTGCAAAGAACCTGGCCGCGCTCAACGTCCTTGCGCTCGATGCCGCGAAGCAGCGCGCCGATATTGTCGCCCGCCTGGCCCTGATCGAGCAGCTTGCGGAACATCTCAACGCCCGTCACCGTCGTCTTGCGCGTATCGCGGATGCCGACAATCTCGACTTCCTCGCCGACCCGCACGATCCCGCGCTCAACACGCCCGGTCACAACCGTGCCGCGGCCGGAAATCGTGAACACGTCTTCAACCGGCATCAGGAACGGCTGATCAATCGGACGCTCCGGCTGCGGGATGTACTCGTCAACCGCCGCCATCAGCTTCAAGATCGCATCATGGCCGAGCTTCGCGTCGCCATTGTTCAACGCTTCGGTCGCCGAGCCATGGATGATCGGAATGTCGTCGCCCGGGAAGCCGTAGCTCGAAAGCAACTCGCGAACCTCAAGCTCAACCAGCTCCAGAAGCTCCGGATCGTCGACCATGTCGCACTTGTTCAAAAACACAACGATCGCCGGAACGCCGACCTGACGGGCGAGCAAGATGTGCTCGCGCGTCTGCGGCATCGGGCCGTCCGCCGCCGAGCAAACCAGGATCGCGCCGTCCATCTGCGCCGCGCCCGTGATCATGTTCTTCACATAGTCCGCGTGGCCGGGGCAGTCGACATGCGCGTAGTGCCGAGCCTTCGTCTGATACTCAACATGCGCCGTGTTGATCGTGATCCCGCGCGCCTTCTCTTCAGGCGCCGCGTCGATCTGATCATAAGCCTTGAACGTCGCACCGCCAGACTCCGCGAGCACCTTCGTGATCGCCGCCGTCAAAGACGTCTTCCCATGGTCGACGTGACCAATCGTCCCGATGTTGCAGTGCGGCTTGTCGCGGTTGAATTTCTCTTTGGCCATCGGATCGTCTCCGTGCTCTTTCTCTCAGCCGACCGATCGGTCAAGCAAACTTCTTCTGGACTTCTTGGGCGACGTTCGACGGCACTTCTTCGTAGTGGTCGAACTGCATGCTGTAGCTCGCGCGGCCCTGGCTCATCGAACGCAGGGTGTTGACGTAGCCGAACATGTTGGCGAGCGGGACCATCGCGTTCACGATCTGCGCGTTGCCGCGCGTATCGGTTCCGGCAATCTGGCCACGGCGGGAGTTGAGATCGCCGATCACGCCGCCGAGATACTCTTCCGGCGTCACGACCTCGACCTTCATGATCGGCTCGAGCAGAACCGGAGCGGCCTTCTGCAGGCCCTCGCGAAGCGCGGCACGAGAGGCGATTTCGAAGGCGATCGCCGAGGAGTCAACCTCGTGATAGGCGCCGTCGATCAAGGCCACCTTGACATCAACCACCGGGAACCCGGCGATCGGACCAGCGCCCATGACCGAGTTTAGGCCCTTTTCGACGCCCGGAAAATATTCTTTGGGGACCGAGCCGCCGATGATCTTCGATTCGAACTGGAAGCCGGTATTCGGCTCGCCCGGTTCGATCTGGAACTTCACGCGGGCAAACTGGCCAGTACCGCCGGTCTGCTTCTTGTGGGTGTAATCGATTTCAGCCGCGCGGCGGATCGTCTCGCGATAGGCAACCTGCGGGGCGCCGACATTGACTTCGACCTTGTGGCTTCGCTTCAGGATGTCGACCTTGATGTCAAGGTGAAGCTCGCCCATGCCCTTGATGATGGTCTGGCCGGACTCCGAGTCGGTCGTCACGCGGAAGGACGGATCCTCGGCGGCGAGCTTCGACAGGGCCACGCCCATCTTTTCCTGGTCGGTCTTGGTCTTCGGCTCAATCGCCATCTCGATCACGGGCTCAGGGAAGATCATTTTTTCAAGAATGACCGGCTTCATCGGATCGCACAGCGTATCGCCCGTGCGGGTATCCTTGAGGCCGACCAACGCCACGATGTCGCCGGCATAGGCCTCGGCGATATCCTCGCGGCTATTGGCATGCATCAGAACCATGCGGCCGACGCGTTCGTTCTTTTCACGCACCGAGTTCAACAGCGACACGCCCTTTTCGAGGCGGCCCGAATAGATGCGGCAGAAGGTGAGAACGCCGTACTGGTCGTCCATCAGCTTGAAAGCCAGCATCGACAGCGGCTCGGAGTCGGACGACTTGCGATCGATCTCGGCGCCGGTCTTGACATCAATGCCCTTGATCGCCGGCCGATCGAGCGGGCACGGCAGATAGTCGACGACGGCGTCGAGCAGCGGCTGAACGCCCTTGTTCTTGAAGGCCGAACCGCACAGAACCGGATAGAAGGCCGCGGTCACGACGGCCTTGCGAAGCAGGCGACGGAGCGTGGCATCATCGGGCATGTCGCCGTTAAGGTAGGCTTCCATCGCGACTTCGTCGAGCTCGACGCAAGCCTCGATCATTTCCAGGCGCGCCGCCTCGGCCTTGTCCATCATGTCGGCCGGGATCGGGATATCCTTGAACTTCGCGCCGAGCGACTCGTCTTCCCAGACCACGCCGACCATGCGGACGAGATCGATCAGGCCCTTGAAATCCGACTCCGCGCCGATCGGCAGCTGGATCGGGATGGGACGCGCGCCGAGGCGCACCTTAATGTCGTTGATGCAGCGATCGAAGTCCGCGCCGATCTTGTCCATCTTGTTGCAGAAGACGATGCGCGGCACATTATACTTGTCGCCCTGGCGCCAGACCGTCTCTGTCTGCGGCTCGACGCCTTGCGAGGAGTCCAACACGCACACCGCTCCGTCGAGAACGCGCAGCGAGCGTTCGACTTCGATGGTGAAATCGACGTGGCCGGGGGTATCGATAATGTTCAGGCGCTTGCCGTTCCAGATGCAGGTCGTCGCGGCGGACGTGATCGTAATGCCGCGCTCTTGCTCCTGCTCCATCCAGTCCATCGTGGCGGCACCATCGTGCACTTCGCCAATCTTGTGCGACTTGCCGGTGTAGTAGAGGACCCGTTCCGTGGTCGTCGTCTTCCCCGCATCAATGTGGGCCATGATGCCGAAGTTGCGATAGTCTTCGAGGGCGTGCGTGCGAGCCATTTGAGACCTCAGTCAGATCAGCGTGAAGTGGACGACCGTCACCAGCGATAATGGGAGAAGGCGCGGTTCGCCTCCGCCATGCGGTGAGTATCCTCCCGCTTCTTCACCGCGTTGCCGCGGTTGTTCGATGCGTCGAGTAACTCGGAGGAGAGGCGCTCGATCATCGTCTTTTCGTTGCGGCCGTTGGAGGCCGTCAGCAGCCAGCGGATCGCTAGAGCTTGACGGCGCTCGGAGCGAACCTCGACCGGAACCTGGTAGGTGGCGCCGCCGACGCGACGCGACCGGACTTCGATCTGCGGCATGACGTTTTCGAGCGCCTGATGGAAGATGCCGACCGGGTCCTGGCGGGTCTTCTTCTCGATGATCTCGAAGGCGCCATAAACGATCGTTTCGGCGACGGACTTTTTGCCGTCGCGCATGACGTTGTTCATGAACTTCGAAACGACGAGATCGCCGAACTTCGGATCCGGATTGATCTCGCGCTTCTCGGCACTGTGACGACGGGACATGCTCGGTACCTCGGACGTGTCTTCATAAAATCCTAAGGCGCGGACCGGCGGCTCGTTCGAGCCAGCTCGAGGTCCCCGCCCCGCTCAATCTCACTTCGGCCGCTTCGCGCCATATTTCGAACGGCGCTGCTTACGATCCTTGACGCCCTGCGTGTCGAGCACGCCGCGCAGAATGTGATAGCGAACGCCCGGAAGATCCTTCACGCGGCCGCCACGGATCATGACGACCGAATGCTCCTGAAGGTTATGACCCTCGCCAGGGATGTAGCCGATCACCTCGAAACCGTTGGTCAAACGCACCTTCGCGACCTTACGAAGCGCCGAGTTCGGCTTCTTCGGCGTGGTCGTGTAGACGCGCGTGCAAACGCCGCGCTTTTGCGGGCAAGCTTCCATCGCGGGAACCTTGTTCCGCTTGATCGGGGCCACTCGCGGGTTCCGGATCAGCTGATTGATCGTCGGCATGCGTCGTCTCTACCTCGTTGCCGCGCGCCAGGCGCGCCGATCGTTCTTTCGCGTGGCCGCCCGCCACTTGTTAATCCCCGAATTCGGAATGCGCTACCCAGGCTTCGCGACGCATTCCCGTCCAAAAAGGACTGCGGAAACGAACGAAAGCACCGGCCCCGGGACTTGACGTCCGCAGGCGGCGCGAAAACTCAGAGGACCAGAGCGTTTGAAGCCCGGGTCATGATTCTCGACTTTCCAAATCTAGGTCCGCGAGAGCGTCTCGGTGCCATGGATCGACCGCATTGGGCGCGCTCGATCACGGGCGGCCGACGGGCCTGCCGCGAAAGTGAGCGGACCTTATGAGCGCCGCCCCCGCTAGTCAAGCGATTCGACTCAACAAAAGCAAATTCCTTGTTCGTTCCGCGTTCTTTCGCCGGTTCTTGACGCACTTAGCGGCTTTGCGTGCCCGCCAGGGGCAAAAGAGAAAGGCCGCGGACTCCGTCCGCGGCCCTCATCAACGCTATCGACTATCCCGGCGAATTACTCCGCCGCGGGAAGAGCTACAGTGGGTTGACCGGCAGCTCCGGAGGGCGCCTGCGCCGCCTTGCGCTCTTCAAGGATCAGCTCATCGCGATGAGTCGCGATCGAGCGGACCTTGTTCATCACGGAGCCCGTGCCGGCCGGGATGAGACGGCCGACGATGACGTTCTCCTTGAGACCCTCGAGACTATCAACCTTGCCGGCGACGGCCGCTTCGGTCAGCACGCGCGTGGTTTCCTGGAACGAGGCGGCCGAGATGAACGA
>JBEINZ010000003.1:0-39320 GCA_040377825.1 Hyphomicrobiales bacterium
CGTGCCAGACCGAGGAACAGTAAGGCGCATCCGCGTCGCCGGCGTCCTCCAGCACCAACGGCACCAGTCGTTCCACCGGGCCGGCCGCGCGCTCGGCGAGCAGGGCCTCTTTCCCGATGAAGTCCGGCTTGTCGAAGGCGACGAAGCGGTCGAAATTCGCTTTCAGCGGTGAGTATTCGTGGGTGATGTCGCCTTTCCAGCCGCGATAGCACTTTTCCAGCCGCAGACTGTCCATGGCGTACATGCCGAAGTCGCGCAGTCCCAAATCCGCGCCGGCGGTCCAGAGCCGGTCATAGAGTGCGCCGAGATGCTCGATCGGCGCGTGCAATTCGTAGCCGAGTTCGCCGACATAGCCGACCCGCAGCACCCTCAGCCGCGCGAATCCGATTTCGATCTCGCGATGCGAGAGCCACGGCAGCGCTTTGCAGGAGACGTCGTCCTCGCTGATGCGGGCGAGCACCTCACGCGAATTCGGGCCGGCGAGCACGAGCGCGCCTAGCCGAGTGGTCAAGTTGTCGATGCGGACCGACCCGTCCGCGGGCAAATGGCCATTGAGCACGTCGAGATCGTGCCACTCCGCCGCCGCCGCGCTGACGAGATAGAACCTGTCGGCGGCGAGCCGGCTGATGGTGAATTCCGACACGATGCCGCCGCGCGTGTTCAAGATCCAGGTGAGCGAGATGCGTCCGACAGCCGGAAGCCGGCCGCAAATGATCCGGTCGAGCCATCTCGCGGCGCCCGGACCCTCCACCATGAATTTCGAAAACCCGCCGAGATCGAGCAGGCCGACCGCCTCGCGCACCGCGCGGCACTCCTCGGCCACCGCGTCGAAAGAGGCCATTTCCTGCCGCCGAAAGCTCGGCCGCTGCAGCGTTTCCTGTCCGGCGCTTGGGAAATAGCCCGCCCGCTCCCAGCCGCCGCGCGCGCAGAAAAACGCGCCCTTGGCCTTCAGCTTTTCGTAGACCGGCGTCGTCTTTGCCGGGCGTCCCGCGGGCCGCTCCTCGACAGGAAAACCGATCGCATACTCATTCTGGTAAAGCTCGATCGCGCGGGCTACGACATAGGACTTCGTGGCATAGTCGGTATAGCGGCGCGGGTCGAAGCCCCAGAAATCCCACTCCGGATCGCCGTCGATAATCCATTCCGCGATCGTTTTGCCCGCGCCGCCGGCTTGGGCAATTCCGAAGGAGAAACAACAGCATTGGTAGAAATTCGGCAGACCGTGGGCAGGCCCGATATAGGGGTTACCGTCCGGAGAATAGGGGATCGGGCCATTGATGACGCGTTGAACGCCGACCGTGCCGAGGATGGGCACACGCCCGACCGCCCTCTCGATGTAGCGCTCCAGCCGGTCGAGATCATCAGGGAATAGCTGATGGGAGAAGTCCGCCGGCAGGCCGTCGAGCCAATGCGGCGTTGCTTGCCACTCATAAGGGCCAAGTAGAAGCCCGTCGCGCTCTTGGCGGAGGTAGTAACTGTCATCCGGATCACGCAACAACGGAAGCTTTTTACCGGCCTCAGCAAGTTCCGCTATCGTTTCGGTAACAAGATACTGATGCGACATCGACACGATCGGCATCGTGTGACCGACCATCGCCATGATCTCGCCGGCGCGATACCCCGCGGCATTGACGATCGTCTCGCAGGTAACGTCGCCCTTATCGGTCTTGACGAGCCACTCCCCAGTAGACGTTCGCTCGATCGCCTTCACTTCGGTAAATCGGCTGATCTGCGCACCGAGGTCTCGGGCACCCTTGGCGAAAGCCTGGGTCAGCTGGCTCGGATCGATATCGCCATCAAAGGGATCCCAAAGACCGCCGACGATATCGTCGAGCGTAATGTGAGGATACTTTGCCCGGATTTCAGATGGTGAAAGCAGATCGAAGTCGATCCCCTGCGCCCGCGCCATTGAAACGACGTGCCGATACTCATCCATCCGGTCGCGGCCATGCGCGAGGCGGATTGAGCCAGTGATATGATAATTGATTGGGTAGCCAACGGCGTCGCCGAGTCTTGCGTAAAGACGGGTGGAATGACGTTGAAACTTAATTGTGTTCCAGCTGGTGGAGAAGTTCGGGCAGTTTCCGGCCGCGTGCCATGTTGAACCCGACGTCAATTCGTTGCGTTCAACAAGAAGGCAATCAGTCACGCCGCGCTCGACCAGATGATAAAGCGCGCTGGTACCGACCACCCCGCCGCCAATTATTACGATACGCGCATGAGATTGCATAACCGGCGCCCCGTTTCTCTTGTCTCTTCTTAAAGTTCCGCAGGAAAGCCCGGCGCCCGGAGATCGGTGCCGAGCGCGTCTTCGAGCAGCTTGACCACCTGCGACGACCACGAATCGCCGCCGTAGGCCGAGCGGGCGCGGATGAAGGTCTGCGTCGTGAGCGCCGCGAGATCGAGCGGGACTCCGAATTCACGGCCGAATTTCATCGCGAAGCCGAGATCCTTGCAAGCCAGATCCATCGTGAAATTGATGTTATAACTGCCGTTTAGGATGACTTGGCTCTCCGTTTCGTGCACGAAGCTATTGCCAGAACTCGATTTTATGGCATGGAAGGCCTTGGCGAGATCGAGGCCGCCGCGCTTTGCCAGCATCAAGGCCTCGCCAGCGGCAACGAGATGAATGAAGGCCAGCATGTTGGTGATCACCTTGATCACGGCGGCCTTGCCGAGCGGTCCCATATGCAGAATTTCACCGCCCATGGCCTCGAAAGCGGGGCGATGGCGCTCGAAAATCTCGGTTTCGCCGCCGACAAGCACTGTAATGTCGCCGGCTGCGGCCCGATGAACGCCGCCTGTGACCGGCGCTTCCAGCGTGTCGATGCCGCGAGCGGCAGCCAAGGCGGAAAGCCGCTCGATGTCCTGCTGGTCGGTCGTGCTCATCTCGATCCAGGTCCCGCCGGGCTTGAGACCGGCGAGGACGCCGTTTTCCGAGGTCAGGACATGGGTCGAGGCGCTAGGGGAGGGCAGGCAGGTGATCACAGCGTCGACGCGCGATGCCACGTCGCGCGGGCTATCGGCCCAGGCCGCGCCCTTGGCAAGTAGAGACTCGGCAGCCGCGCGGTTCAGATCATTGACTGTCAAGTCAAAGCCTTCGCGCAGCAAGCTTCCTGCCAGATGCACCCCAAGATTGCCGAGCCCGATGAAGCCGTAACGCATGTATTTATCCTCGTTTTACTGATCGGGGCCGACCGGACCGAATACCGGCACAAGATGCAGGCTGTCGCCGGTATAGGGGTGTGCGCGCGCCACCGCCTCGTTGAGTTCCACGCCGAGCCCCGGCTCGCTCGGCGGGATGACATAGCCGTCTTCCCAGCGGATCGGTTTGACCAGCAGGTCCGCATGGAAACCGTCCCAACGCTGAATGCTCTCAAGAATCAGAAAATTGGGTGTTGCTGCCGCCAGCTGGATATTGGCCGCGCCCTCGATCGGGCCGCAGTAAAGATGCGGCGCGATCTGGGCATAATGCGCCTCCGCCATGCCGGCGATCTTCTTGGCTTCCAGGATGCCGCCGACCCGACCGAGCGCCATTTGCAGGATCGAGGCGGCGCCGAGTTCGAGTATGCGGGCGAATTCATACTTGGTGCAAAGTCTTTCACCAGTCGCGATCGGGATCGTTGTCTGGCACGCGACACGGGCCATTTCTTCCGGCATTTCAGGCGGAACCGGCTCCTCGAACCAAAGCGGGTCGTAGGCTTCCAGCCGGCGCGCGAGCCGGATCGCGCCGGAGGTGGTGAACTGGCCATGCGTGCCGAAGAGGAGGTCGCAGCGGTCGCCGACGGCCTCGCGGATTCGTCGGCAGAAGGCCTCCGACAGGTCCATCCGCGCGAGGCTCGGCTGGCGCGGATCCATCGTCGAATAGGCCCCGGCCGGGTCGAACTTTACGGCGGTAAAGCCTTGTTCCAAATAGGAAAGTGCTCGCGTGGCCGCTGCGTCGGGATCGCTGTAAACAGGGGAATCCGAGTAGGTATGGCCGTCGGTCGGCCAGGGATAAAGGTAAGTATAGCTGCGCAGCCGCTCGTGCACCTTGCCGCCGATCAGCTCGTAGACCGGCTTGTTCACCGCCTTGCCGACGATGTCCCACAGCGCCATTTCCAGACCGCTGAGGACGCCCATCAGCGAGATGTCCGGGCGCTGCGAGTAGCCGCGGCCATAGACGTTGCGCCACAAGGTTTCGATGCGGAATGGATCCGTGCCGAGCACATGATGTTCGAATACATCGACAATCATCGCCTCGATCACGTTTGGCGCGAATGTCGCGGAATAGACTTCGCCGACGCCGCTGATGCCATTATCTGTCGTAAGCTTCAGAAAAATAAAGTAACGTCCGCCGTAATAGGGCGGTGGATTGCCGACAACGAAGGTCGCAAGCCCGGCGATCTTCAATCTGACGCCTCCCTATAGTGAGCGCTTTTGCGCTTTTCTTTTGTACGATCCATTAAACGACCATCGGCTAGCACCGAAATTTCGCTTTTCCAACAGTATCGTATCGTTCGCATTGCCTGCCTCGGTCTCTAAATGCGACATTGCCTTGTCTTCAAACCCGGAGCGACCATGCTTCGACATGCCACGATCCCGCTTGATCGCGCCTGGAATACTTGGTCCGCTCGACCGGCCGAGATGACTTTCCTGCCGCTCGGTGTCCGACTGACGCCGTTGCTGTACTCGACCCGGCTAAGGAAGGCCTCGCTGATCGCGCCTGGGGGCGGCGGGGTGCGGCTTGGGGCGCATGCGATCGATGGGTCGCGCGTGCGGATGGAGGTCGATCATGGCGGCTCGACGATTGAGCTAAGCTATTGGAAAGACGATCCATTTATCGTGTCCGGCGCGTGGCGGACGCTGACCAATGGCGAGTGGGGTCTGCGCTTTTGGGTGACGATTTGCCTGTCGGCGGACGGCGGCGAGGTCGTGCGCTACCGTCCAGAGGCCGCGGCGGCGGTCGTGAAGGTCGGGCGGCGCTATGTCGCGCTGGTCAGCGCGGCCATGCCGGTCCAGGTCACGGGCCATGAAAATGTGGCGGCTTTAGCCGCTGATTTTGAGGCAAACGGCTACTTTCATCTCGCGTCGCGAGCGAACGAAGCCCCTGTTATTGCTCTGAGATTCAATCTGGAGATGATGGCGGGCAATCGCTTCTGCGCCGCTGTCGCCGACGACGCGGACATCGCGATCGAGCGTGCGCGGGCAGCGCTGAACCGCCCGCCTTTTGAGCCCGAAGTCCTCCATCAAGGTGCCGGCGCGCTTGACGCGGTCCGGGATATCGTCGCCTGGAACACGATTTTCGACCCCGTCAACCGTCGCCCCTACACGACCGTCAGCCGGATCTGGCCTCTCGGCGACTTTGCGGTGTGGTTCAACGATCAGACATACGCGGCCCTGATGGCCGGAAATTTCGATGCGTTGTTGGCGTTCGAAAACATCAGTGTTGCCGTTAACGGTGCCACTCCTGAAGGAAACGTTGCCTGTATCGTCACCTCGAAAGACGCTTGGGTCGATCGCAGCCAGCCACCGCTCACCGCGTTCATATCATGGCTTCTGCATCTTCAGATCGGCGACCGGGCAAGCCTCGTTTCAACCTACTTCGCGCTCGCGCGCAATCAGAGATGGTGGCGCACCCATCGCGATCCCGATGGGTCCGGTTTGGTCTCCTGTGGGTCGTCGTCGATCGGAGAGGCGCTTTATGTCGGGACCCATTTCGGCGCGCGCAACGAAAGCGGAATGGACAATTCCGCGACCCACGACGAGGCGGTCTGGGACCCCGCGACGCGGACGCTCTCGACCAGCGATCTCGGCCTCAACTGCGCCTTGGCGCTCGATGCTGAAATTTTGTCGCTGATCGCGGCGGAGGTCGGTCGTCCGGAGGAGGCGGCGGAGTTCGCGGTCCTGGCGGAGGCGAGCCGGCGGCTGATCCGGGAGCGGCTGTGGGATCCCGAGCGGCGGATCTTCGCCAACCGGCAGCGGACCGGCGGATTTGTGCGCTCATTATCGCCGACGAGCTTTTACCCGCTGCTTTGCGGGGCGGCGAGCGCGGAGCAGGCCGAGGCGTTGCTGGCGCACCTTGCCGATCCGGCCACCTTCGCCGGTCCCTTCGGCCTGCCAAATGCCACGCGGGATGATCCGGCCTTCCAAGACAATGTCTATTGGCGCGGTCGAATTTGGCCGAATGTCAATTATCTCGTGTGGCACGGCCTCAATCGCTACGGATATCATAGGCAAGCCCGAGATCTCGCGGCCATGAGCCTGCGGCTTTTCATAAACCCCTGGCATGAAAGCCGCATTGCGGCGGAGAATTACAACGCGACGACTGGCGAGCCGATGGACCAGCCGGATACCGACCCGTTTTACATATGGGCCGGCCTCCTTCCGCTGATGGCCGTCGGTGAGATCTGCCGGTTTGATCCCTGGCACGGCTGGACGCTGGTCAATGACGGCCGGGATGTCACGCTCGGCCCGATGCTCACGCCGATCGGGCCGGCGACCGTCCGGGTTTCCGAAGGCGTGTTGGCGCTTGAGCGAGCGGGGGCGGTCGTCCTTCAGTCGGGCGCGCGGGGACGGTTTCGAGATTTATGGATCGAACCGGCCCGCTTCGCCGTTACTCTCGATCTGGAGGCCCCGGCCGGCACCCTGAGGCTACCGGCGATCAAGCCAAGTTCGGTCGTGGCGGTCAGGCTTGATGGCGGCAATCTGGGCTGGAAGGCCGTGGGGGAGGGGATCGAGATCGACCTTGTTCGGGTAGGTCAGGGCAGCCGCATCACGGTTCATATCGATCCCTGACTTTAGGGCCTAGAGCAATACCCGATCGGATGGATCCATCCGATCGACAAGGAATTGCTCCAGATTCATAAACTCAAGTGCGCCATCGCGAACGATTGACAGGAGCAACCCGCGCACGCTCCACTCGGGCAATTGAGTATTGGGCCAAATCCTGAAAACCGTCATCCGGGTAGTCCACTTGGCATGACAATTTCGACAAAGCGGATGGAGCAACAGCATGCGGATCGAACTCGATCGTCGGCGGTTTGGCCAGTTTGTCGGGGGGGCGGCGGCCGCCACCTTGGTTTCCAGCGCCATGGTTCCCGGGCTCGCGAGGGCGGCCGGCGAGACCATTACGGTGCTGAACTGGCAAGGTTACGGTACAGACGAGGAATGGGCCCTGAAAGCATTCACGCAGAAGACCGGCATCAAGGTCGTGCATGACTACTTCAACTCCGAGTCGGAGATGGTCACGAAGCTGCAGACCAACCCCGGCGCCTATGATGTCGTTCTCGTCAACAGCGCGCGGACGAGCCAACTCGGCGCAGACTTGCTCGATCCCATTGACCTCGTCAAAATCCCAAACGCCAGGGATCTAACCCCGGCCCTCAAAAACCATCCGAATTTCATGATAGGCGGCAAGCCCTATGGCTGTGTTTGGGTTTGGGGCATCACCGGCCTCGGCGTGCGCCAGGGCAAGGTTGCGCAGGGCGCGAGCCTCGCCGTCTTGACCGATCCGGTTTTCGTGAACCGGGCGGCCATGAACGACGATCCGATCGTGGCGATCGGCATCGGTGCCCTGATGAGCGGGCAGGATATTAATGCGCCCAAGGACTTGAAGCGCGTGGGCGAAAAACTGCGCGACATAAAGAAGAATATTCGCCTGCTCTGGCAGAGCGAAGTCGAATGGAACAAGGCCTTCGCTGCCGATCAGATCGATGTTTCGGTCTTTTGGTCCGGCGCGGCGATCCGCTCGCGGCAGAATTCCAAGTTGCCCGTCGAGTTTATCATGCCGAGGGAAGGCGCGCTCGGCTGGATCGATACATTGACGATCCCGAAGACCAGCAAGAACAAGGACGCGGCGCTCGCTTTCATCAATTACATGATCGATCCCGACTTTTACTATGAATGGTCGACCAAGATCGGTGCGCCCGCCTCCGCCAATGCTGCCGCCATGGCCAAGTTGTCCGACGATGACTTGAACAAAGTGGTCCATAAGGCCGAGTATCTTGGCAAGCTGCAGATCCACGGGCCGCTCAGCGACGCGACCCGCGCGGCTTTTGTCGATTTGTGGGAAGAGACCAAGGCGTTTTATGCCAAGTGATGACGGGTTAGGGAGGGCTCGGTCGGTTGCGTCGAGGCCGCGCGTCCCCGTCGCCATGCAGCGCCAAACGCGGCGCGACTGGCCGGCGACCCTTGGCCTTCTCGCTCCTGCCTATGGCGTCCTGCTGATCGCGGTCTTTCTGCCGCTCGCGGTCATGGCGTTCTTCAGTTTCCTAAAGCAAGCGCCGTTCGGCGGGCGGCCGCTGGTGTTCACCCTCGAGCACTACCTTGCCTTCGTCAATCGGCCCTATCTCATTGATGTCGCATGGCGATCTATTTCGCTCGGGCTGTGGACGACCGGACTTTCCATCGCGATCGGCCTGCCGGCGGCTCTCGCGCTCGCCCGGGCCACGCGCGGCCGGGCGCGGGAGACGATCTTCATCCTGATCATCTTGCCATTCTGGTCGAACGGCCTTGTCCGCGTCTTTTCCTGGACGATGGTGCTGCGCGACGGCGGCATCATCGACGCTGGGCTACGATGGCTCTTGCCGTCACTACCGCCGCTCGGCCTGCTCTATAGCTTCCCCGCGATGGTCGTCGGGCTGGTCCATGCCTACCTGCCCTATATGATTCTCACCTGCTATCTTTCGATCCTCGCCATCGACGACAAGATCGTCGAAGCGGCGGCGAGCCTCGGGGCGCGATCCTTTACGATCTTCCGGACCATCGTCCTGCCATTGGCGTTGCCCGGGGTCATGTCCGGCGCCGTGCTGATTTTCGTGCCGGTGATCGGCAGCTTCATGGAGCCGCGCATTCTCGGCGGCAAGGTCGGCGTCACCATGGGCACGGTCATCGAGGATCAGTTCGTGCAAGGCTTCAACTGGCCGCTCGGCTCAGCGCTGTCGTTTACGATGCTCGCCGTCGTCCTCGTGCTCCTTGGTGCCTTTTCCCGCGTGCCGCGGCCGCGGCCGACCGCTTGAGGATCGAAATGGGCGCGCTCGGCCGGATTTGGCTCTTCCTCGTGCTTGTCTTCCTGTATTTGCCGATCGTCATCATGGCACTGATGGCGTTCAATGCCTCGCCGTTTTACGCCCTGCCGATGACGTTCACGACGAAATGGTTCGTCGATCTCTCCGGCAACGCGAAGCTGATCGCGGCCGGGCGCAACAGCGTGCTGATCGCGCTGGTTACCGCGATCGTGGCGACCGCGATTGGAACCATGGCCGCGCTGGCCCTGCATCGGCGGCAGTTTCGCGGCCGCACGCTGCTGCGCGTCCTGCTTTTGCCACCGATCGCCATACCCTGGCTAATCATCGGCACGGCCATGCTGGTCTTCTTCTACTGGACGGGCATCGGGCGCGGGCTGCATGCGATGATCCTCGGTCATGTCGCGCTGGCCTTGCCCTATGTCGTGCTCGTCGTCGGCGCCGGGGTGGATAGTCTTCGACCGGATCTTGAGGATGCCGCGATGAGCCTCGGATCGAGCCCAAGCGACGCTTTTTTCCGGATCACCATGCCGTTGCTTGCGCCGAGCATCATCGCGGCGGCGCTCTTTGCCTTCGCGGTGTCGCTCGATCAGTTCGTCGTCTCGTATTTCCTTGCGATGCCGGGCGTCTCCACGCTACCGGTCGAGATCTATTCCGCGATCCGCAAGGGCTTTACGCCGGAGATCAACGCCATTTCCACGATCCTGCTCGTTGCTTCGATGGTGATCGTGCTCGGCTTTGCCCGCCTTTCCCGCATCGGAGCCGGCCGATGAGCGCGGTGGCGATCGATGGGGTCGCCCAGCGCTTCGGGGCGACGCTGGTGCTCGACGATGTGAGCATCGTGTTCGAAGCGGGCAAACTCACGAGCCTGCTCGGCCCCTCCGGATCCGGAAAGACCACGCTTTTGCGGATTGTCGCCGGGTTCTTGGCGCCCGAAGCGGGCTCGGTCCGCATCGGTGATAAGGACGTGACGATGGAGCCGGTCTGGCGGCGCCGGATTGGATTTGTCTTTCAGTCCTACGCGCTCTTTCCGCATATGAGCGTGCTGGAAAACGTGATGTACGGCCTGGAGCGGCGCGGCATGAGCCGGCGGGCGGCGGGCGGCAAGGCCGGGGCGGCGCTCGACATGGTCCGTCTGCCCGGCTTCGCCGATCGCAAGCCCGCATCGCTGTCCGGCGGACAGCAGCAGCGCGTGGCGCTCGCCCGCGCGATCGTGACCAAGCCGACGGTGCTTTTGCTCGACGAACCGCTCTCCGCGCTCGACCGGCGCTTGCGGCAGGAGATGCAGGTCGAGTTGCTGCGCATCCAGCGCGAGAGCGGGCTGACGACGGTTTTTGTCACGCATGATCAGGAGGAGGCGTTGGCGCTGTCCGACCGGGTCGCGATCCTCGACAGGGGTCGCATCATCCAGTCCGGCGCGCCGGCCGAGATTTACGAACACCCGCGCACGCGCTTCGCGGCGGCGTTCCTGGGCGATGCCAACTTCTTGACCGGCACGGTCGAAGGGGGCGCGATCCGCCTTGGGGGCGGCGCGCTGATCCGGGCGGCGTCGGCATTGCCCGGGGAGGGCGCGCGGGTGACAGTCGCAGTTCGGCCGGAAAAGATCGTGCTTGCGTCCCCAGGTGATGCGACCGTTGGCGGCGCGAATTCGCTGCCGTCCACCGTGAACGCGGCGATTTATTCCGGCGCCGCGCTGACCTATGGTGTCACGACGCCGGATGGTACCGCGATGAAGGTCTTTGCGCAGAACTTCGACGGCCGGATCCTCGCCGCTGGCGCGCGCGTGACGCTTTGCTGGCCGCCCGCGCAGACCGTGCTCCTCGACGATGAAGGTCCTTGACATGGAAAGCTTGCCGCCAACAACGCTTCATCTGGCGATCGACATGCAGCGGATCTTCGCCGAGGACACGTCGTGGCACACGCCGTCGCTTGCCCGCATCTTGCCGAACGTCGCCCGCATCGCCCGCGCCAAGCCCGAGGCGACCGTCTACACCCGCTTCATCGTCCCCCGCAGCCCGGCCGACGCGCCCGGTCAATGGCGGACCTATTACGAGCGTTGGGCCGAGTTCACGCTGGAGCGCATGGATCCCAGCCTCGTGGACCTCGTCTCGCCACTCGCGCAGATCGCCGTGCCCGGGGCGATCGTGGACAAGCCGACCTATTCGGTGTTCGAGGCGCCTGGCTTCGGCGAGCGATTGGCGGCGGAGGGGATTACGACGCTCGTCTTCACCGGGGTGGAAACCGACGTCTGCGTGCTCGCGAGCCTCATGGCCGCGGTCGATCGCGGCTTCCGCGTCATCGCGGTCGCCGACGCGATGACCAGCTCCGACGAAGCCTCGCACCGCGCGATCCTCGATCTGGTCTTTCCGCGCATGCCCGACCAGATCGAAATCCTCGACACCGATACGCTGCTTGCGGCTTGGCGCTGAAGCCTCAGCGCACCTGCCGCGTCTTGACGTAGCGATCGAAGGCGACGGCGGAAATGATGATGAGGCCGATGATCACTTGCTGGATGTAGGACGACACGTTGTTCAGGACGAGGCCATTGACGAGCACGCCGATCAACGTGGCGCCGACGACGGTTCCCATGATCGACCCTTGACCGCCGAAAAGGCTGGTGCCGCCGATGACCACCGAGGCGATAACCGTTAGTTCGTAGCCGATGCCCGCGACCGCTTCGGAGGAGTTGAGCCGCGCGGAGAGCACGAAGCCGGCGAGCCCGGCGAAGAAGCCGACGATCACATAGACCGACAGCAAGATCCGATCGACGGAAAGTCCCGACAGGCGGGCGGCTTCCGGATTGCCGCCGACGGCATAGACGCGACGGCCATAGCGGGTGTGGCGAAGAACGATATGGCAGACGGCGGCGCAGCCGAGAAACAGGATAACGGGGACCGGAACCGGGCCGACCATGCCCTGTCCCCACCAGCGATAGGGCGCCTCGAAGCCGGAGATCGGGCCGCCGCCGGAAAACCATAAGGTGAGCCCGCGATAGGCCGACAGGCCTCCAAGCGTCACCACGAAGGGCGGAACCTTGAGCCGCGTGATGCCGAGGCCCTGGATCAGGCCGCACAGAACGCCGACGCCAATCGCCGCGCTCATCGCCGCGAACCAGCCGTAGCCGACCGCGTCGTCCTCGCCGAGCGACAGCGTGTTGCCGGTCGATCCTTTCGCGACAGCGGCGGCGACCATCCCGGCGAGCGCAAGCATCGAGCCGACCGAAAGGTCGATGCCGGCGGTCAGGATGACGAAGGTCATGCCGAGCGCGATCAGGCCGGTGATGGAAATCTGCCGCATCACGTTGAAAAGATTGGTCGGGTCGAGAAACCTGGGTTCCAGGATCGCGAAGACGGCCATGAGAACGAGAAGGAAGATCAACGGCGCGAAGCGGCTCACGATCGACCAGAAGATCGGCCCTCGCCGGCGATTACCGGTGTTCGTCATCGGTTGGGCTTTCGTCACGCGATCCTCCCTTCGATCGTCTCATCCCGTTTGGCGTTGAGCGTCATCAGCGCCATGAGCCGTTCTTGCGTCGCTTCCTCGGGCGCGACTTCCCCGGTCAGTGCGCCCTCGCGCATCGTCACGATCCGGTCGGCGATCGCCATGACCTCGGGCAGCTCCGAGGAAATCGCGATGATCGCGATGCCGCGCCCGGCGAGTTCGTCCAGGATCTCGTGCACTTCGGCCTTCGCGGCGATGTCGATGCCTCGGGTCGGCTCGTCGACGATGAGGATCTTGGGATCGAGCGCCAGCCAGCGGGCAAGCACGATCTTCTGCTGGTTGCCGCCGGAGAGATTGGAGATCTTCTGCTCCGGCCCGGTCATGCGCACATTCATCATGCGACGGAAGCGATCGAGTTCGGCCGCCTCGGCCGCCTCGTCGACGAAGGTCGCAAAGCCGACGAACCGATCGAGCGCCGCGATTGAGAAATTCGCCCGTATCGCCTGCTGTAGAAAAAGCGCTTGCTGCTTGCGGTCTTCGGGGACGAGCCCGATCCCCAGCCGGATCGCGTCGCGCGGGCTGCGTAAGTCGACCGGGTTGCCGTCGATCTCGATCCGGTCCGCGACAATCGGATCGGCGCCGAACATGGCGCGCGCGAGTTCGGTTCGTCCGGCCCCGACGAGCCCTGCGATCCCGAGGATCTCGCCGGCCCGCACATCGAGATCGATGCCGCGAAGCAAGGTGCCGCGCGCGCGGCCGGCCCGGTCGCCCGTACGGAAGCCACGGATCGACAGGCGCACCGCGCCCGAGCCGTGACGGCGCTGGGGCCGGCGGTAAAGCTCGGAGGCCGCGCGACCGACCATGAGCTCGATAATCTGCGGTATGCCGAGGCCCTCGGCGTCGCGCGAGGCGGCGAGGCGGCCGTCGCGCAGGATCGTGAAGCGGTCGCAGATGGCGACCGCCTCTTCGAGCCGATGGGTAACGAACATGACCGACACGCCGTCAGCCTTCAGCGCCCGCACAATACCGAACAGCCGGGTGACCTCTGTCTCCGACAGCGCCGAGGTCGGCTCGTCCATGATGATGAGACGCAAATTCACTGACAGGGCGCGAGCGATTTCCACCATCTGTTGTTCGGCGACCGAAAGCTCGGAAACCAGCGCGCGCGGATCGATCTCGAGCCCGATGCGGCGCGTGATCTCGCGCGCCTCGCGCTCTAGGCGCGGCCAATCCACGAAGGCGCCGAAACGGAGCGGTTCGCGTCCGATGAAGATGTTTTCGGCGACCGATAGCGTCGGGACGAGATTGAATTCCTGGTAGATCGTGACGATCCCGAGCGCCTGGGCGATCTGCGGGGTATCGATCGCGACGGGCCGGCCATCCCACGAGATCGTTCCGGCATCGGGCATTTGCGCGCCCGAGATGATCTTCAACAGCGTCGACTTGCCCGCGCCGTTCTCCCCGAGCAATCCGTGCACCTCGCCCCGGCCGACCGTGAACGACACATTGTCGAGCGCGACCACGCCGGGAAAGCGCTTGCCGACGCCATCGATCATCAGGAGGGGGGAGGTGTCGGACATCGGGGCTCGATTTCAACTGGCCGCGCAAGGGCCGTGGTATCGGGGATCGCCGCGCCTTTGGCAGCAAATCGAGGGACGGCGCCAGGCCGCCCCTCGTTGATCCTCGGGAGCACTCAGCCGACTTCGGCGAGTCGCTCGGCCTTGTCGAGATTGCCCTTGCCGATCGCGATCGGCGTCAGCAGCTTCAAGGCTTCCGCCGGCCTTTTGCCGTCGCGGGCAAACGCGACCGCGATGCGCATGGCCTCGCGGCTTTGTTCGCCGGGGAACTGCTCGATGGTCGCGGCGAGCGCGCCGTCGCGGATGGCCTTCAGCGCCTCGGGGAGCGCGTCGAAGCCGTAGATCGCGATGCCGGTCAGGCCGCGCGCCTTCACCGCCTCCATCGCGCCGAGCGCCATGTCGTCATTGGCGCAAACGATCACGTCCGGTTTGCCCTTGCCGGCAAGGCCCGCCTCGGTGACCGAGAGGGCCTCGGCGCGGGCGAAGTTCGCCGTCTGCTCGAATATGATCTGATACTTGTCCTTGGCCTTGTCGAGAATGTTATGCAGGCCCTTGTTGCGGTCGATCGCTGGCCCAGCGCCCGGTTGGCCTTGAAGATGGAAGATCTTCGCACCGTTCGGGAACGCCGCCATGATTGCCGCGGCCTGAGCCTCGCCACCCTTGACGTTGTCCGCGCCGACATGGGCAAGGATGCCTTCGACGCCCCGCACGCGGCGATCGATCGTGACGACTGGGATGCCGGCCTTAACGGCCTGTTCGAGCGCCGGGGCCATCGCGTTCACGTCGAGCGGCGAGATCACGAGGGCGTTGACCTTTTGGGTGATGGCGGCCTCAACATCGGCCGTCTGCTTCGGCACGGAGTTCTGACCGTCGGTCTCGATCAATTTGATTTCGCCGAGCGTCTTTGCCTCTGCGGCAAGTTGCCGTTGCATGTGGACGAAGAACGGGAACGACAGGCTCGGCAGCGACGTCGCAATGGTCAGCGCCTTACCGGCGGCGAAGACGGGACGAATACCGGCGAACGCGCTGACGCTCACTAAACCAGAGACGGCCAAAAACTGCCGCCGATCGATGCGGTTGGACATGACACTTTCTCCCTAGAAACCGGCTGGGTTTGTCCCGGTCCGGACTTTATGCGGTTAATACGTTTCATGCGGGATGACGGGCGTCAATGGGATGAAGCAACCTTTGATAATTCATGTAAAGCTTGAGACGCAATTTCAGTCGATTTCGGCGATCGGTTCTGGCAAGCATAACAATGTAAAACCAAGTCTAATGCTGGATCTATAATAATTACTGCATCCAGCTGCGTTTCATACGGTTAGTCCAGGCGACAGCAATGAATGCGAGGCCGGATCGAGAGGCAAGCACAGGCTTATCGCCCGCGCGGCATGTCTTTCTTTAGTGAAAATTATTTCTTTTTGCCGATGAGAACTTTCGTTCGCGGGGCGAGTATTTCAGTTGGCCGGCATGTTCTATCTTGCTCGGTGCCTCGTCAGGCCGTAATCAGCCTGAGCCGATCGGGTCCGGCGGCCCGCGGCGGCTGACTTAGGGAGATCAGGGATGCCCCTCGTATCGATGCGACAGTTGCTCGATCATGCCGCGGAGCATGACTACGGCCTGCCGGCTTTCAACGTGAACAATCTCGAGCAGGTCCGCGCCATCATGGTCGCCGCGGAGGAAACACGTTCGCCCGTCATCTTGCAGGCGAGCGCTGGCGCGCGGCGCTATGCGGGTGACAACTTCCTGCGTCACGTTATCGAAGCTGCCGTTGAGACCTATCCGACGCTCCCGATCGTCATGCATCTCGATCATGGCGCCGCGCCGGCCGTCTGCGCCTCGGCGATCGAAAACGGCTTCACCTCGGTGATGATGGACGGATCGCTCAATCCGGATGGAAAATCGGTCGCCGAGTACGACTACAACGTCGACGTGACGCGGACGGTCGTTGAGCGCGCGCATGCGGTTGGGGTGTCGGTGGAAGGCGAACTCGGCGTACTCGGCTCGCTGGAGACCATGCGGGGCGACAAGGAGGACGGCCATGGCGCGGAAGGCGCCATGACGCGCGAGCAGCTTTTGACCGATGTCGATCAGGCAGCCGATTTCGTTGCCAAGACGCAGGTCGACGCGCTTGCCATCGCGATCGGCACGTCGCACGGCGCTTACAAGTTCACGCGCCGGCCGACCGGCGAAATCCTGGCGATTTCACGCATCAGGGAAATCCACGCGCGAATCCCAAACACGCATCTGGTGATGCACGGCTCCTCGTCGGTGCCGCAGGAGCTCCTCGCGGAGATCCGCGAATTCGGCGGGGATCTGAAGGAGACCTACGGCGTGCCGGTGGAAGAGATCCAGGAAGGCATCAAGCACGGCGTGCGCAAGGTCAATATCGATACCGATCTTCGCTTGGCGATGACGGCCGCGATCCGGCGCGTGCTCGTGACCGACAAGGGTGAGTTCGATCCGAGGAAGTATCTGGCGCCCGCGATCAAGGCGATGTCCAAGGTTTGCGCGGCGCGTTTTGAAGCCTTCGGCTCGGCCGGCAAGGCGGACAAGATCGTTGCGCTCCCGCTCGAGGCGATGGCGAAGCGTTATGCCGGCGGCGATCTCAAGCAGATCGTGCGCTGATCCGCGATAAGGCCGGCCTTGCCTTCCGATGGCGGGCTTGCGCATAAGTTGGATGTCAACGACAAACCGGTCGGGCCGTTTCGATGCAAGCACCAATCATCGCGCCATCCATCCTCGCGGCCGATTTTGCCCGTCTCGGAGACGAGGTGCGCGATGTGATCGCCGCGGGGGCCGATTGGATCCATTTCGACGTGATGGACAACCATTATGTTCCGAACCTGACGTTCGGGCCGATGATCCTCAAAGCGATCCGTCCCTACACCACGGCGACGCTCGATGTGCACTTGATGGTGAAGCCGGTCGATGCGCTGATCGAGATGTTTGCGGCGGCCGGCGCGGATCTGATCAGCTTCCACCCGGAGGCGAGCGAGCATGTCGACCGCTCCCTCGACCTGATCCGCCGCAAGGGCTGCCGCGCCGGCTTGGTGCTCAATCCGGCGACGCCGATCCAGCATCTGGATTGGGTCCTGGACCGGCTCGACCTCATCTTGCTGATGTCGGTCAATCCGGGCTTCGGCGGGCAGCCATTGATCCCCGCCGTGCTCGACAAGGCGCGGCTCGTGCGCAGGATCATTGACGAAAGCGGCAAGTCGATCCGGCTGGAGATCGATGGCGGGGTCAAGACCACGAATATCGGCAGCATTGCCGCCGCCGGGGTCGACACCTTCGTCGCCGGCAGCGAGATCTTCTCGGCGCCGGACTACCGGAACGTGATCGAGGGCATGCGCGGCGAGATCGCGCGGGCGACCGGCCACGCGGTTTGAGGGTTCAGGTTAGTGCAGCCGCGCTTCAGCGCTCGCAAACGGCAATCCGAGGCCATGCACCGCGTCCCAAAGCGCGTCGAAATGATCGATGACGACATCGGGGTCGAGCGCGCTCACCGGCGTATCGGTATAGCCGAAGCTGACGGCAATAACGGGGATGCCGGCGTTGCGGGCCGCGTCGATGTCCGCCCGCGAGTCGCCGATCATGACCGCGTGGGTCGCGGCCCCGCCGGCGCGCTCGATCGTGCCGAGGAGATGGCGGGCGTCGGGCTTGCGGACAGGGAACGTGTCGCCGCCGCATACCGCCTGAAAGCGATGGGAAAGCCCGAGTTCGCCGATAAGCTGGCGGGACAGGCCTTCCAGTTTGTTGGTGCAGACGGCAAATCGCCACCCGGCCGCGTGGAAACGGTCCAAGGCCGCGAGTACGCCGGGATAAGGCTTGCTTTTGGACGCGATGTTGGCGCCGTAATCGGTCACGAATTCAGCGAAGAGTCGGTCGGTGGTGGCGTCATCGAGCGTAACGCCGTTGGCGTGGAAGCCACGTTTCACAAGAGCGCGCGCGCCGGCGCCGACAAGAGTGCCGACTTCCGTAAGAGGAAGCGCTGACAGGCCTTCGCGCAACAGGAGCGCGTTGAGCGTGCCCAATAGGTCGCCGGCGGTGTCGACAAGCGTGCCGTCGAGGTCGAAAACGAGGAGCGGAGCAGTACGGTTTTCGCTCATGATGAACACGGTCTCTTTGGAGCTGACGGGGGGCGATGATGATGCACGTTTACGGGGTTCGGCGGGTTGTTATGGGGCTCTCGGTCGTCGTGGCCGCGGTCGTCGCCAGCACGTCGGCGCATTCCGAGTATATCTTCACCACGCCGCAGGCGAAGACACAGAATCGAATCTATTGGCTTGATCGATATACCGGAACTGTCGGCGCCTGCCAGTTCGTGCCGAAGGCCGGGACGCCGGGGACAATGCAATGTTTTCCGCCGGGTGACAACGCTCAGTCAATGCCATCGGGCGACTACGACCTGATGCCGACCAGTCTCGAAAACGAACTTGGCATCTTTCGCTTGAACCGGACGACCGGCGAGACAAGCCTATGCTTCGTCAAGGACGAAAAGGTCCTCTGCACGCCGCAAGCCATCGCACGCTGAACCACCTTCGACGGCTCGGCGGCCAGTTACATCCGGTAGGCCGTTCGGAAGCCGCCCCAATGCCGGTCGCCGACGTAGATTGGCGCGTCGATCTCTTTCATGATGACGATGTTTCCGCCGCCGAGGTCGCGCGCATAGCTCTGCACGAGGAAGGCCCGCGTATTGCGCGCCGCCAGGAGGCCGGCCCGATCGTCAAAGATCCGCTTGTTGCGCGAATTCGCGGTGTTCCAAACCACTTCGCCCGGCCGCTGGGGATGCGAATACTTCCGGTTATGCACCGGCAGATAGCCGTTGATGTCGACCGCCGCATCGAACGTGACACGAGGATCCGACTCGATGATCGGCTCCTGGATCGGCGGTAGGACCCGTTCCAGGAAGGTGAGCGCCCGCGTCTCGAATTGCTGCGGGTTTGTGCCGCCAATCGGCCGATAGTCGGTGTCGAAAAGGTCCTCGATGCGTATTTCGCCACGGCCGAGCGCGTTGCTGAACGATGCCTCCACCGCCGATGCGGCCGCTTGGGCGCGCTTGATCAGCGGTTCGTATTCCGAAGCGATGGCGGCAATTCGCGCCTTGAGCGCGGCATGATCCGCGTTCTCGAACATGACGTGAAAGCCGAGCGCGCTTTTGTCGACGATGCGAGCGTTGAGATCGCCGATACCGCTCAAGTCGATCACGCCGCGATCGTGCCGGTCGAGCGTGCAGCCTTCAACGGCGATCAGCGCGCCGCCGAGCGAAAGATCGATCGTCTTGATCTGCAACGCGCGGCCACCGATTGTAAATCGGCCACGCAGTTCCACCGGCCAGCGATCATGGCGGCGACGATCGCCTTGCGGGGTTTGACGCAGGACCGTGACGAGCTGGCGGGTCATGTCATCGACAGCACGACCCATGAGATCGGTTGCCGACGCAACGGACGATCCCATCGTGACCGCAGCGGAAGTCGCCTCTTGGATCGAGCGCGCACGCCGCGCGACATCGTCGGCGAAAGCGGTCGTCTGGTTGGCGCTATGTGAGACGTGCCCAATGATGCCGATTTGGCTTTGCACGGAGGTCGCCACCGACTGCGCAACGGGGCGGATATCGCCGATGATCCCGATCACGCGGTCGACGGCTCCAATGCTGGTCGCGGCGGTTTTCTGCAAATGTTGGATTTTACGGCCGATTTCGTCGGTCGCCTTCTGGGTCTCGACCGACAGCGCCTTTACCTCATTGGCGACGACCGCGAAGCCGCGGCCCGCGGCGCCGGCGCGCGCGGCTTCGATCGTTGCGTTCAGCGCAAGCAAGTTGGTTTGTCCGGCGACATCGGCGATGAGCGAGACGACCGCCTGAATTTCCCCAATTGCGCCGCGCAACTCGTCGATCGAGCGCGTCGCCTCCGCAGCCGTGGCCTCGGCGGCCGCGACCAGACGATTGGAGTTTTGCGCCTCGGTTTCGATCTTGCGATTCGACGTCGCGAAGCTCTCGATCGAGTTGGCGAGATCCTGGACGTTGCCGCGCGCTTCGCCCGTTTCGTTGGCAAGATGATCGCTGTCTCGCCGAATCCCATCGACGATCTCAGCGTTTTCGGTAACGGTGTCGCGCATGGTTGCGCTGACGCCCTGCAACTTCGACTGGGCGCGCCTTAGATCGGACTCTAGGAGCTCGATGACGCTCAAGATCGAGGCGTCGCGATGGCTACTCTCAGCGTCTGCGGGTAAGATTTCGACGTCCGCCACGATTGTCGGCTTTGTTGCCGTTGCTTTGGCGCGCCCGAAGAGGGTTCTAAACATTTTTTTGTCCCGTTACAGGAGTTGAGTCCTACAATCCTCCAATGCTCATAAATAAAAAGTTAAATACTTATATCGGTTGCAACGTAAAGAAACACAGTTTCAGGCTGGGCGCGCTTTCGCGGGGTCTAGTCTGGTAGTGCCTCCGCTTTCAACATCCATCGATTACGGAACGAGGGGCTGGCGAAGGGGGGCGGGGCTGCGCTATTGAAGGCCGCAAAGTTAAAGGTAGAGCGCGGATCGCGCGAGAGCCGACGGGGCCTTATGAGTGCGGACCTAAAGACGCAAGCCGCCGAGGCCGCCTTGGCCTTCGTCAAGCCCGGCATGCGCCTCGGCCTCGGGACGGGCTCGACCGCGGACGCGTTCCTGCATGTGCTCGGTCGGCGGGTTACCGAAGGCCTGGATGTAATCGGCGTACCGACTTCGGAGCGGACGGCCGACTTGGCCACGCGACTCGGAATCCGGCTCTCCACGCTTGATGAAACGCCCGAACTCGATCTGACGATCGACGGCGCGGACGAAATCGGGCCCGGATTGGCCCTTATCAAAGGCGGCGGTGGGGCGCTTCTTAGGGAGAAGATCGTCGCGGCCGCCTCCCGCGGCATGCTGGTCATTGCCGACGGCTCGAAGGTGGTCGACATGCTCGGTGCCTTTGCGCTGCCGATCGAAGTGGTATCGTTCGGCGTGGAAGCCACGCGCCGAGCCATCGCGGCACGCGCGAGCGCGATCGGCCTCGAGGGGGGGCTGACCTTGCGCCGCAGTGGCGATCGGATCTACACGACGGATGGCGGACATCTGATTATTGATGCGTCGTTTCGCCAGATTCCGGATCCACAAGCACTTGCGTTCTCGCTGGCAACGATTCCCGGTGTCGTCGAGCACGGCCTCTTTCTCGGTCTTGCGACCGCCGCAGTCATCGCCCGCGAGGGCGGCGTAAAGACCCTGCACCGTTGATCATTGACCATGGAGCATCGCCTATGAACCGCTCAAACCTCCGTTGCCTCGCTCTCATCGGAACCTTTCTCGTCGGATCGGTGACGGGGGCAATGGCGCAAGATATCACCAAGGAACATCTCGCCTCGGCGCGCGCCGCGATCGAAGCCTCGCGCGTGGCGGACGGATTCGATAATATTCTCGTGAGCGTTGCCTTGCAGACCAAGACGCTGTTCCAGCGTTCCAATCCGGCTCTGACCTCGCAGATCGACGAAGTGACCAATGCGGTAGCGCTCGAACTCGCGGCGCGGCGCCCGGAACTCGATCGTGACGTTCAGACGATCTGGGCAAAGAAATTCACCAAGGCCGAACTCGACGAAGTCTCCAAGTTCTATAATTCGCCGACCGGGAAGAAACTGGCCACGGAAACGCAGGGCATCGTTCAGCAATCGATGCAGTCGGTCGCCGCTTGGCAGCAAAAGATCTCCAGCGAGATGGTGAACCGCGTCCGCGAGGAAATGAAGAAGCGCGGCTATAATCTGTAATTCGGTTTTAAAGCGCGGCTGGTTTCGGCCGTTGAGAAGGGCTGCCGATGTCTTTCGACTATGATCTGTTTGTCATTGGCGCGGGCTCCGGCGGCGTTAGGGCTGCCCGTATTGCCGCCGGCCACGGCGCGCGCGTTGCGGTCGCGGAGGAAAGCCGAATCGGCGGCACATGCGTGATCCGCGGGTGCGTGCCGAAGAAGCTGATGGTCTACGCCTCGCGTTTTGCGGATGAATTCGTCGATGCGACGGGGTTTGGATGGACAATTGGCGAGGCACGGTTCGATTGGCCGACGCTGATCGCCAACAAAGACATCGAAATCGCTCGACTTGAGGGTTTGTATCGTCAGACGCTCGGGCGGGCGAACGTCGCCATCCTGCCCCAGCGCGCGGTGGTCGCGGGCCCCAATGCCGTGCGGTTGGCGGACGGGACCCTGATCTCGGCGCGCGTGATCCTGATTGCGACGGGCGGCTGGCCGCAGTCGGCCCGCGATTTCCCAGGCGCGGAGCTCACCATATCGTCGAACGAGATGTTCGATCTGCCCGCGCGGCCGCGGCGACTTGTCGTTGTCGGCGGCGGCTATATCGCGGTGGAGTTCGCCTCGCTCATGGCGGGCCTTGGGACCGAGACCACGCTGCTTTATCGCGGCGAGCAAATTCTGCGCGGCTTCGATCGGGATGTCCGCAATCATCTGACGGGCGAACTCGAAAAGCGCGGGCTCGATGTTCGGTGTCGCGAGCGGATCAAGGCCGTGTCGCGAATGACCGATGGTCTCCTTGTGGAAACCGAGAACGGCGCACGGATCGAGGCGGATCAAGTGCTGATGGCGATCGGCCGCGTGCCAAATACCGCCGGCCTCGGTCTCGCCGAGGCGGGCATTCGCCTCGATGCCAAGGGCGCCATCGTTGTCGATGCCGCAAGCCAAACGTCCGTTCCGTCGATTTATGCGGTCGGCGATGTGACCGATCGCATCAATCTTACGCCGGTGGCGATCCGAGAGGGGCATGCCTTCGCCGATAGCGTCTTCGGTGGGCGCGGCGTGATCGTCGATCATCGGCTCGTCCCGACCGCTGTGTTTACCACGCCTGAAGTCGGCACCGTCGGGATGACGGAAGATGAGGTCGCGGCGAAAGGCGGCGCCTATGACGTCTATCGCTCGACCTTCCGAGCGATGCGGCATACGCTCGGCGGCCGCAATGAGCGAATGCTGATGAAAATTCTCGTGGACGCCGTCGACGATCGTGTTCTTGGGGTCCATATCGTCGGCGCCGACGCGGGCGAAATGATCCAATTGATCGGCATCGCGGTGAAGATGGGGGCCACCAAGGCCGATTTCGACGCGACCATGGCCGTTCATCCGACCGCCTCGGAGGAATTGGTCACGATGCGCAGTCCGAGCGAACATCACCCAGCGCGCGCCGTCATCGCCTCGCATGCGCTTTAAGATCGCAACGGCCGTCGGTTTTCCCGGCGGCGGTTGTCTTTGCGGGTGCGGACTGCTATCAGCCAGCCTCGTTGTCGGCACTGGTTATGCAAGAGCATGCATGTTGTCGGTGCGGGGCGATTGAAGCCGAGAGATCTTCGCAAGCGCATGGCGCCGGATTCGACGCTGGCAATTTACCGTTTCGATGATCAGAGTTTGTGCCGGCCATTCCCGGGGAGTGGCGCAATAATGTTTTGCTCGCCAAATGGGTCGGGCGCATGTGGAGACCGCGCCCATGGCGCAAGACGATTTAGACGCAATTCTCACCGACCCTGCCCAGAACGGAGCGTCGGTGATGGCCGGCCAAACGGCCTCGATCAGCGCCGACACGCCGACGAAAGCTCATTCGGCCGGTACGCTTGCCGCGCTCGGGATCGTGTTCGGCGACATCGGCACCAGCCCGATCTACACGCTCGACACGGCCTTGAAGATCGGCGTGATTAAGCCGATCGAAGCCGATATTCTGGGGTTTCTGTCGCTGTGTATCTGGTCGCTCGCGATCGTGGTCGGCATTTGGTACGCGATTTTCATCATGCGGGCGGACAATCGCGGCGAGGGCGGGATTTTCGCCCTTATGGCGCTCGCGCATAAATCCGCGCCTAAGCTTGGGACCTTCATTGCCGTACTCGGCATCATCGGGGCGGCCTTGTTTTATGGCGACGCGGTGATCACACCGGCTATCTCGGTTTTGTCGGCCGTGGAAGGTCTATCGGTCGCGGCGCCGGCCCTCGACGCCCTGGTTCTGCCCATCGCTGTTGTTATCCTGACTACGCTGTTTGCCGTTCAGCGAAGCGGTGCCTCCAAGGTGGGCGGCTGGTTCGGGCCGATCATGCTTGTCTGGTTTTCGGTCCTGGCGCTGCTCGGGCTCGTCCAGATCGTACAATATCCCACGGTGCTCCAAGCGATCGATCCTCGGCACGGGTTGAATTTCCTGGCGCGAGAAGGTCTCGCCTCGTTCGCCGTGCTGGCGGTCGTGGTCCTGGCGGTCACCGGCGCGGAAGCGCTCTATGCCGACATGGGGCATGTGGGCCGCGCCGCCGTGCGCCGCGCCTTCGCATTCATTGTGATGCCGGCCCTGATCCTCAACTACCTTGGCCAAGGCGCGCACGCGCTGCGCGATCCGATCAATGGCGCGCATGACACGTTTTTCCATCTGGTGCCGCCATCCTTCCAGCCCTTCCTCGTGGTGCTCGCCACGGCCGCGACGGTCATTGCCAGTCAGGCCGTCATCTCGGGTGCCTTCGCGGTTACCCACCAAGCCTCGCATCTCGGCTTCTGGCCGCGCACCGACACGCGGCACACCTCAGCGGCCGAACGCGGACAGGTCTATGTGCCTTCCGTCAATCTCGTCCTGTTCGTCGCGGTTATCGCGGTGGTGCTGGTGTTCCAGAAGTCGGAAAAACTGGCGGAGGCCTATGGTTTCGCGGTGACCGGCACGATGGTCGTGACCTCGATGCTCGCGTTTTTGGTCGCGCGCGGCGTCTGGAACTGGCCGCTTTGGAAAGCGCTGACGATCGTCGGTTTCTTCATGATCTTCGATGTTTCATTCTTTATTTCATGCGCCGCAAAGGTGTTGCACGGCGCCTGGCTCCCGCTCGTGCTTGGCGTCTTGCTGGTGATTGTCATGGCCGCATGGCGGATGGGGCGTTTGCGGCTTGCGATGCGCCGTCGTCACGAGGGCGTGCCGATCAAAATCGCGCTGTCAATCTTGCGCAGTCCGCGCGTCGAGCATGTCTGCGGCACGGCGGTCTATCTGATGGAGGACAAGAATCTTGCGCCGCGCGCGTTCTTGCATAATTTGAAACACAACAAATCGTGCCACCAGCAAATCGTGTTCCTCTACATCGAGACCGCCGACAGCCCTTGGGTCGATGCGCAGAGCCGGGCATCGGTCGAGCAGATGGGCGAGGGGTTGGCCATGATCCGCATACGCTTCGGTTTCATGGAGTCGCCAGACGTTCCCGCCGCCGTGAAGGCGACCGAACGTATGGGCATTCATATCGACAAGAAGGACTTGAGCTATTTCGTGAGCCGCGCCCATCTGGTTGAAGGGGACGAGACCGGCATTTGGACATGGATGCGCGGGCTATTCATTTTTCTCTATCGCAATCAAGCCGATCCGGCCGAGTACTATCAAATTCCGCCGGGACGCGTCGTCGATCTTGGGGCGCAGATCACGATCTGACTTAACTGCTCCAGCGAGGATTAAAATGCGCGCGGAAGATTTCCCTTCAGATACCTCATCCGTGGTCGATACCGTTGTGTTCGATCTTGGCAATGTGTTGATCGCCTGGGATCCGCGTAATCTCTATCGAACGATGTTCGACGATGTTCAGCGGATGGAGTGGTTCCTGGCCGAGGTTTGCCCGCCGAGTTGGAACGCCCAACAAGATGCCGGACGCACATGGGATGAGGCGATTGCTGAAGCCGTTTCGCGACATCCGGCTTACGAGCCGGAGATCCGGGCTTATCGGGAGCGCTGGTCGGAAATGATCCCGGGCGCGATTGAAGGCACCGTTCAGATCCTCAAGGCTTTGCATGCCTCCGACGTTCCGCTTCATGCGCTGACCAATTGGTCGGCGGAAACGTTTGTCGAAGCCAGGGAGCGGTTCGATTTCTTGAAGCTTTTCCGAACGATTGTGGTGTCTGGCGAAGAACGGATGATCAAGCCGCACCCGGGCATCTATCAAAGGTTGTTCGAGACTGCGGGGCTTGATCCGATGAGGTGTGTCTTTATCGATGACTCTGAATTGAATGTGAAAGCCGCGCGAACATTGGGCATGAAAGCGATCCACTTCCGGGATCCTAAGGATCTTGCCCAGCGTCTTTCAACGCTGGGCTTTATAAACACGACGGTTGTACGACCTTTTGATTAAACTTTTAGTGTAGGGGTCGCCCGCATAGGTAGTCCTGAACACGAATTTGTGATCGCGGCATTACGGCCGCGACGCCACTTGGTCGTTAGGGAAGGAAGATTTCCGGACGACGCGCTGCCTGTGTCTCGACGATCTTGAGGAACGTTGCGACATGCTCGTGGACGATCGCGGAAGCCTTGTCAGCATCTCCAGCTTCGATTGCCGCAACGAGCGTCTGGTGATGCTCGAGCCGCTTCTCGGCCATCTGAGGCTCTTGGACGATCACGAATGAAGTCCGGCGCATCGTCGCTAGACCGACCTCCACGAGCTCCAGCAACTTGGGCAGCGTAGCGCTCGATGCGATGGTGCGATGAAACTTCATGTCCATTTCGATTGCGTAAGCGTTTCCACTTACCGCTTGAGCCGCCTGCTCCTGTACAAGGATCGACTTCAGCTCGGAGATAACGTCCGCTCTGGGGTTCGTCGCAAGTTCCCTTGCGGCGAAACCTTCAAGCGCGGCGCGGATGGTTAAGTGTTCCAAGATGCCACTAAGGCTTAGTCGCGAAACGTAGCTTCCGCGCTGGGGCAGGATCTCTACCAATCCTTCACGCTCAAGACGAGATAGAGCGAGCGTTACGGGCTGGCGGGAGACGTGAAGTGTCTTACAGATCTCGGTCTTATCGATGAAAGATCCGGGTGGCATTTGATAATCGACGATCGATTGTCGGATGCGGCGATAGGCCATTTCGGACTTTTTATCCGAGGTGCCTTTCGCTTCATCAAACTGCGTTACTGCTGATCCGAACATTTTCGAATCCTCCAAAGAAAACGTTCTAAGTGATTCAACGTAACTAAGTCTTAGAATTAATGTCAATGCCATGTTGACTAGAGAATAATGCATTTAAAGTAATACTAAATATTAGTAATAACTTTATATGATTAATTTATTATATTAATAATGGTGACTATGTCTTAGGCTTTGGGAAATGGCCTTGTGCCGTAACGGTACTCGACTGGCGCGCACGCGATGCCAAACCATTGGCCTCGGCAGTCATCCGCGTGTATAAGGCGCCGCCGATGAGTGATTGCGCGGGACTGGGTGCCGGCGGCAAGGGAGTGATCACGATGATTGAACAGCGGGCGAACGGGACATGGACGCCCCAGTCTTGGCGGTCGAAGCCGATCGTGCAGGTGCCCGAGTATCCGGATCAGGCGCTGCTGGCGGCGGTTGAGGACGATCTGCGCACATGGCCGCCGCTGACCATCGCCGACGAGTCTCGCAAGCTTGAGACCGCGCTGTCGCGTGTGGTGGAGCGACGCGCGTTTCTGCTTCAGGGCGGCGACTGCGCCGAGAGCTTTTCCGAGCATTCGGCCAACAACATTCGCGACTTCTTCAAGGTCTTCCTGTCGATGGCGGTGGTGTTGACCTATTCGGCGGCGCTGCCCGTCGTGAAGGTCGGCCGGATCGCTGGGCAATTCGCCAAGCCGCGCTCGTCCAATGTCGAGCGGCGCGGTGACGTTGAACTGCCGGCCTATCGCGGCGACATCATCAATGGGTTCGAGTTCACGCCGGAGTCCCGCATCCCGGATCCAAGCCGGATGCGGAGCGTCTATCGCCAGTCGGCCGCCACGCTGAACTTGCTGCGCGGCTTCGCGACTGGCGGCTATTCCAAGCTTGAGCGCGTCAATCGGTGGATGCTCGATTTCCTCGCCGAGAGCCCGGTCGCGGAACAATATCAGGAGGTCGCCGACCGGATCACCGAGGCGCTCGAATTCATGAATTCGTGCGGATTGACCGCGGAGACCGTGCCGCAGCTTCAAGGCGTGACTTTCTTCACCAGCCACGAAGCGCTGCTGCTGCCCTACGAGGAAGCGCTGACGCGGGAGGATTCCGTGGAGGGCGGCTGGTACGACACGTCCGCCCACATGGTTTGGATCGGCGATCGGACCCGCCAACTGGACCATGCCCATGTCGAGTTCGCGCGCGGCCTGCGCAATCCGCTCGGCTTGAAGTGCGGCCCGAGCCTGGAACCAGACGCGCTTCTCAAGCTGATCGAGACACTCAATCCGGACAACAAAGCCGGTCGCTTGACCCTCATCGCGCGCTTTGGCTCGGACAAGATCGGCAAGCATCTGCCCGCGCGGTTGCGCGCGGTGGAGCGAGAAGGTCGCCAAGTGGTCTGGTCGTGCGATCCGATGCACGGCAATACGATCTCCGCCTCGAGCGGCCACAAGACCCGTCCGTTCGGGCGGATTCTTGACGAAGTTCAGTCGTTCTTCGAAATCCACCGCTCCGAAGGCACCTATGCCGGCGGCGTGCATTTGGAGATGACGGGCAAGAACGTCACCGAATGTACCGGCGGCGCCGTCGCGATCCAGGACGCGGATCTCGGCAATCACTACGACACGCTGTGCGACCCACGCCTCAATGCAAGGCAAGCGTTGGAACTCGCGTTCCTGATCGCCGCCGAGTTGAAGAAGGATCGCGCCAATCGCCCGAGCATGCTGCTGCAGGCAGCGGAATAATCGGCGGGCCAGCGCAAAAGCGAGAGGGTTCGGCGGTGTTCCGCCGGACCCTTCGCAATACGTGGCCATTGTCCAGCCGCGCCTGTCGCGTTAAACCGAACCATGACCAAGCGTCTCAAGATCGCCATCGCGCAACTGAACCCGGTCGTCGGCGATGTCGGCGGCAATCTCGATCATGCGCGCAAGGCGTGCGACGAAGCCGCGCGGCTTGAGGCCGACCTGATCGTTTTTCCCGAACTGTTCCTATCCGGCTATCCGCCGGAGGATCTTGTCATGAAGCCGGCCTTTCAGGCCGCCTGCATGAAGGCGGTCGCCACGCTTGCCGAAGCGACCGCGTCGGGTCCAGCCGTCCTCGTCGGTTCGCCCTGGCGGGAGGGCGATAAGGTTCATAACTCCGTCTGTTTGCTCGCCGGCGGCGCGATCGAGGCGGTCCGCCACAAGGTCGACCTGCCGAATTACGGACCTTTCGACGAAAAGCGCGTGTTTCAGCCGGGGCCGCTGCCGGGACCGGTGACGGTCAAGGGCGTGCGCATCGGCGTGCCCATTTGCGAGGATATCTGGACCGACGAGGTGACCGAGTGCCTGATGGAGACAGGCGCGCAGCTGCTTATCGTGCCGAACGGGTCGCCTTGGTGGCGCGACAAGACGGATGCTCGGATGCAGGTGGCCGTCGCTCGCGTGGTCGAAACCGGGCTGCCGCTCATTTATGTCAACCAGATCGGCGGACAGGACGAATTGCTGTTCGATGGCGCTTCCTTCGGCCTCAACGCCGATCGCTCGCTCGCCTTCCAGATGCCGGCCTTCGAGGAGGCGATCGCGCTCGTCGAGTTCGCGCGCGACGGCGAGACTTGGCGCTGCGTTTCCGGTCCGATGACAAGCGTTTCGGAAGGCCCCGAGGCGGATTGGCGGGCCTGCATGCTGGGTCTGCGCGATTATGTGAACAAGAACCGCTTTCCTGGCGTGGTGCTCGGACTATCCGGCGGTATCGATTCGGCGGTGGTCGCGGCGATGGCCGTGGATGCCCTCGGCCCCGACCGCGTGCATACGGTGATGCTGCCTTATCGCTACACGGCCTCCGACAGTCTTGACGATGCCGAGGCCTGCGCCAAGGCGCTCGGCGTGCGCTACGATGTCGTCCCAATCGACCCGGCGGTGGAAGGGTTCACGGCTCTGCTCGGCCCGATGTTTACCGGCCGACCGGCAGATATCACCGAGGAAAATCTCCAGTCCCGCACGCGGGGAACTATTTTGATGGCGATCTCCAATAAGTTCGGCTCGATGGTCCTGACCACCGGCAACAAGTCCGAAATGTCGGTTGGCTACGCCACGCTCTACGGCGATATGAACGGCGGCTTCAATCCGATCAAGGATCTCTACAAGATGCAGGTTTTCGCCGTCGCGCGCTGGCGCAACATGGCAAAGCCGGCGGACGCGCTCGGCCCCGACGGCGAAGTCATTCCGCCGCGCATCATTTCCAAGGCGCCGTCCGCCGAACTACGCGAAAACCAGAAGGACGAGGACTCGCTGCCGCCTTATCCGGTGTTGGACGCGATCCTCGAGGCGCTGGTGGAAAACGAGCGCGGCATCGCGGAGATTGTGGCGGAAGGCCATGACTTGGCGACGGTCAAGCGCGTGGAGAGCCTGTTGCGTGTCGCCGAATATAAGCGTCGGCAGGCGGCGCCGGGGGTGAAGATCACCCGCAAGAACTTTGGCCGCGACCGTCGCTATCCGATCACCAACGGCTTTCGCGATCCCGGCGACCCGGTGACGTTTCCGAGCGGTTCGCCGCGCCCCCGGGTGCCGCGCGAGGATCTCTTGGTCGTGCTTCCAATCCTTGCGATGTCGGCCTACGGCGTCATGGCGCATTTAGGGGTAGCATGACGCTCGCGGGTTCCATCAAGGTTCGCTTCGCCCCGTCGCCGACCGGATATCTCCACATCGGCAACGCCCGCAGCGCCTTGCTCAATCACCTTTTCGCGCTCCAGGCCGGCGGTCGCGTCTTGCTGCGTATCGACGATACCGACCGCGAGCGGTCGCGGGAGCATTTCCGCGACGCGATCATCGAGGATCTCGCCTGGCTCGGGGTCGTACCGGACGAGATGGCCGATCAGTCCAAACGCAAGGACCGCCACGATGCGGCCGTCGAACGGCTGAAGGCCGCGGGCCGGCTCTATCCGGCCTATGAAACGCCCGACGAACTCGACCGCCGCCGCAAGCGTCAGCTCGCGCGCGGCCAGCCGCCGATCTACGATCGGGCAGCCCTCGGTATGAGCGACGCCGATCGCGCGGCCTTGGAGGCCGCGGGGCGCCGCCCGCATTGGCGCTTCAGGCTCGATGGCCGATCGGTCGGCTGGAACGATCTGGTGCGCGGGCCTCAAACAGTCGACACCGCGTCGCTGTCCGATCCCGTGCTCGTGCGCGAGGATGGCACTTTTCTCTACACGCTGCCCTCCGTGGTCGACGATATCGAACTCGGCATCACGCATGTGATCCGCGGCGAAGACCATGTCACGAATACCGGCGTGCAGATCGAAATCTTCGAGGCGCTCGGCGGGCCTGTTCCGACCTTTGGCCATCACAATCTGCTGGCGTCGACGAGCGGGGAGGCGATGTCCAAGCGGCTTGGATCCTTGTCGCTGCGCGGCTTCCGCCACGATGGCTACGAGCCGATGACGATCGCCTCGCTCGCGGTGTTGGTCGGGTCGTCGGAAGATTTGCGCGCCTATCCTACGCTCGCCGCGCTTGCCGAGCATGTCGATCTCGCCCATGTTTCAACATCGACAGCAATGTTCGACCCGCACGACTTTGAGACGCTGAATGCCCGGCTCCTGCACGACATGCCATGGGCCGAGGCCGAACCCCGGCTACGGGCGGTCGGCGCCGGTTTCGACGATGCAGTGGCGGGACCAGCCTTTTGGCTGGCTGTCCGACAAAACCTGCGGTTGTTTTCGGACGCGAAGCTTTGGTTCGAGGTCGTTTCGGGCGACATCATCCCGGCCGTTGAAGCGGAAGATAGGGCGTTCCTCGACGCTGCGCGGGACGTTTTGCCGGCCGAGCCGTGGGACGACACGACATGGTCGACATGGACCGAGCGCGTGAAAGCGGCGACGGGGCGCAAGGGCAAGGCTCTTTTCATGCCGCTGCGGCGTGCCTTGACCGGCCTCGATCACGGGCCCGAATTGAAGGCGCTGCTTCCGCTTATCGGGCTACGAAAAACTTCGGCCCGACTATCCTGACCGATCGCGGGGCCTCCGCGCCTTGAACATTGGATTGCACTTCGACCGGCGTCGGCACGAAACGCGCCAGCGCATTGGCAATGGTTTCCGGGTCTTCGTCGATCTCTGGCTTCTCGCGCGGGATCGGTAGATCGGTGCGCAGGTCACCGATGCGAACAGTGTTGGAGGCGGAGGAGGCGCCTTCGTCCAGGCTGGAGTTCATCGGTAGCAGCGCCGGATCCGCGCGACCGCAGCCGCATCCGGAGACGAACTGCGTCCGATATTTCAATGCATTCGGAATGCGGGTATAAGCTTCGCCCGAACCGTCGGCGGCAACCGCGGTCTCGCTATCTTCAGCCGTCTTGTGAACGAACAGCCGCGTGTCCGCTCCGGGGCACCGGGCGCGGCAGATGTCTGAGTCTGTCCCGAATCGCGACGGCGTGGTGGCGTAAGAAATCGGGAAGTAATAGCCATCGCACATCCGGACGCACAGTGTCCGGAATGGCGTGTTTTCCTCGGCCAGGTCTTGAGAGCCCGGAACGACGTCCGCGCCCGGGTCCGACGCATAAGGATCTTCGATCGTCTCGCCGGCGACGGGGCGATTGCCAAAAAGCGCGCCGAGGAAGCCGCCTTGTGACGGCGGCGGGGAGGATGGCGGGGGCGGTGCCTGTATGCCCGCCTGACGCTGCCCGGCTAAGGGCGGGCCGACCGGCATGATCCGGCCCGACGCGTCCTCGCGATACATCATCGGCCCGTTTGGCGTCTGCATCATGAAAAATCGCTCGCTGCCCCGACCGGCGGAAATCGGTGTGTTTTGGGGCGAGCGCGGCGCGGGCTGTGATGGAGCGACGACCGGTCCGTCGATCTGGGGGCATCCGGATTGCCGCATGGCGGTCAGAATGCGTGCTCGGTCGCCGGCTAACGACGCCGGGGACGCGGCCGCCTGCGCGCCGGCGCGCTGCGTCATGCGTTCCAGCTTGTCGAGATTGGCTTGCATTTCGCCGATGCGGGCCTCAAGCGAGGGGCACTGCACGGCCTGTCCGCCGAATAATCCGCCGCCGCAAAGCCGCTGGTAATCGCTGGTCGCCTTTTGGAGCGACGCCCGCTGTCTCAGCATGGCATCGGATAGCGGATCGATCGCAACGCCGGCCTTGTCGATACGCGCGAGCTCGGCGTTCAAGCGCGTGCATCGATCAGATTGCGCAAACGCCCCTTGCGGAGCGGCGATCGCTATCAATGCGACAATAAAGATGCGCGCCCTAGTTGACACCGACACGCCCCCGAATCCTAGGTTCCAGTCTTAGCGGCATCTGCGGCCTCGTCACGAGTCGCCGGATCGGCAAACAGCCACGAGCCTATCCTTCAACGCAGGCATGACACCGCAAAATGGTCAAAATCTGGTTCTCTCGCGTGCGACGATACACAAATTCCCCGACGCAATCGAACCATGTCGATTTAAACTATAGCGCCCCGCCCAAACCGACCAGACCCGATTGATACGCATCGCGTTCAAACCGATCTCTAGCTCCGCGACATTGCATATCCCATATAAATCGCGAAGGAGACTCTTCCATGCGCAAAAGCCTTTTCGCCGCGATGCTCGCTGTCGCTTCGCTGACTGTCATCACGGTTTTGTCGGCCGGCTATGCTCATGCGCAGGAGCCGGATCTTATCTTCAAAAAATCGACTGTCTGGAAGCTCCTGACGCCGGACCACAAGCTCGCGGTCTACGGGATCGACGACCCGGAGGTCGAAGGGATCGCCTGCCACTTCACGATCCCCGAAAAAGGCGGCATCGAGGGCATGCTGGGCGTGGCCGAGGAAGTCTCCGACATTTCGCTTGCCTGTCGGCAGATCGGCCCGGTGAAGTTCAAGGAGAAATTGTCGCAAGGCGACGAAATGTTCCGCCAGCGGCGCTCATTGTTCTTCAAGAAGATGCAGATCGTGCGCGGCTGCGACGCCAAGCGCAACGTCCTCGTCTACATGGTCTATTCCGACAAGCTGATCGAGGGCAGCCCGAAGAACTCGACCTCGACGGTGCCCATCATGCCCTGGGGCACGGACGCGCCACCACGGTGCGCCGATTGGATGAAATGAAGACGAGTTATAATCGGCGTCGGACGTCTGCCGACGAATGATGCGGCCAGAGCCGTAAGCCGACACCTATCGGATTCCGACACCGCCACCTTGACGACCGGCCGCAAATCCATCAAACCCGAAGCATGACGACGACCGGCTTTCACGCGATCGGCACGATCGCCCGGATTATTTACGGCTAGCGCGCGAGGCTGGCCCGGTTCCGTCTGTTTTTGAAAAGACCAGATGAGTAACCCCCGGCCAGCCGGCATGGGAGGGAACATCGTGGCCTTGCGGCTTTACAATACGCTGACGCGCGAGAAGGAAGACTTCCGCCCGATCGATCTCGCGCTCATTCGCCTTTATGTCTGCGGACCGACGGTCTACGATTTCGCCCATATCGGCAATGCGCGGCCCGTCCTCGTGTTCGACGTGCTTTTCCGGCTGCTCCGCCACGTCTATGGCGAGGGGCATGTCAAATATGTGCGCAACATCACGGATGTCGACGACAAGATCAACGAGCGCGCCGCGCGCGACTATCCCGATCTGCCGCCGATCGAGGCGATCCGTACGCTGACCGAGAAGACCTATGCGAATTTTCGCGAGGATGTCGCCGGTCTGGGCGCCCTTGCGCCGACCGTCGAGCCGCGCGCGACCGAACATATCGCCGAAATGATCGTGATCGTGGAACGGCTGATCGCAAACGGACATGCCTATGCCTCTGACGGCCATGTGCTTTTCGATGTGCCGTCGATGGCGGACTATGGCCAGCTTTCCAAGCGGCCGCTGGACGAGATGATCGCCGGCGCGCGCGTAGAAGTCGAGACCTACAAGCGCGACGCCATGGATTTCGTGCTTTGGAAGCCTTCGACGGCGGACGAGCCGGGCTGGGCGTCGCCCTGGGGTCGCGGGCGGCCGGGCTGGCACATCGAATGCTCGGCGATGTCCTGGAAGCATCTCGGCGAGACCTTCGATATTCATGGCGGCGGGATCGATCTTGTCTTCCCGCATCATGAAAACGAGGTCGCCCAGTCACGTTGCGCCTTCCATACAGCCGTCATGGCCAATGTCTGGATGCACAACGGCTTCCTGCAGGCCGAGGGCGAGAAGATGTCGAAATCGCTCGGCAACTTCGTGACCATCCGCGAATTGCTCGCGGATTGGCCGGGCGAGGTGCTGCGCCTCAACATGTTGCGGTCGCATTATCGTCAGCCGATCGATTGGACGCTGAAGGGCCTTGAGGAAAGCGCCCGCACGCTCGACGACTGGTATTGGATGGCCGGGACGATTCCGGCGGGTGCGCCGGCCGATTCCGTGATCGAGGCGCTGTCGGACGACCTCAATACGCCGAAGGCGATCGCCGAGCTACACGCACTGCGCAACACCGCGCAACGCGCTGGCGGCAGCGATGCGCTCGGCGGCTTCGTCGGCTCGTTGAAGTTGCTCGGCTTCCTGCAGGAGACGGCGGACGCCTGGGCCGCGCGCAAGAAACAGGCGGCCGGGATCGACGCGGGCGTGGTCGAACGGCTGATCGCCGCGCGCCTTGAGGCCCGCAAGGCCAAGAACTTCGCTGAATCCGACCGCATTCGCGACGAACTCGCAGGGCTTGGCGTCACGCTGAAGGACTCCAAGGACGCTAGGACCGGCGAGATCCGCACCGAGTGGGAAGTCGCGCGATGATGACGCCCACGGACCGGCAACCGATCATTGTGGCCGATGCCGGTCCGCTCATCCGGCTCGCCGCGGCCGGGCTCCTCGATACGCTGCGCGGGCTGAACCGCCGTGTCGTGCTGGTCGATCGCGTCATCGATGAAGTCTGCGGCGATCCGTCGAAGCCCTTCGCCGCCGACGTCGCCGCATGGCTGCTCAGCATGGGCGACTCGGTCTGGCCGGCGGTGACCGTCGTCGGCGCGGGGATCGAGGCTTTGCGTGGTCGCTCCAGGTCGCCAGAGGAAGACGCGGCGCTCAAGTCCGCCTTGCGCAATTCGGGCGAATTGGCCATCCGCGAGTTCATCGACGGCTGGCTGCCCGCCCATCCGGGCGCGGCGGTCGTGGTCTACGAGGACCGCAGGGTGGCGAGCCTGTTCATCGAGGCCGACTATCCGTTGACCCTCATGACGACGCGCGCCTTCGCCGAGCTCATCGCCGCCTGGGGCGTGAACGTTGATGCGGTCGCCGCGCTTGAGGCCGTGGCGGGCCGCTACGATCTGAAGCCCGCCCTCATCGCCGAAATCGATCCGCAGGTCCCGGCCGATCTTCGCCCGCTGCCGCAACCGAAGGGGCCAACATGATGACTTCTGCACAGGCCGCCGAACAGAAGCAGTCGGGTCCGCCGTCCGAGCTCGCCGTGTCAGAGGCCCTCACGAGCTTCATCGCGAGGGTAGCCGATCGCTACGGCACCGAGTATCAAGCCGCGTTTTTATACGGTAGTCGTGCGCGGGGCGATTATCTGCCGTGTAGCGATGCTGACCTTCTCCTCGTTTTTCGTGACGGTTCGTGGAGTCCGTGGGCGCGCACCATGGAGTTGGCCGAGATGGCATTCGACGAAATCTTGGCTCACCATGTGGATATTCAGCCGGTCGCTGTCGCCGAGAGCCGGTGGACGGCGCAGTCAACGGATCCGTTCTTGAACGCCGTCAAGTCCGAAGCCAGATCGATCGACGCCCATGCCTTTGTCTTGGCGATCGAAGGGATGCTCACGACGCCGTCGACATGACGGAACTGATATCGCCCGATCGCAAAATTATAGTCTGGAACAAGCCATGACCGACCGTGCCCGCGTTCATCTCTTCGACACTACGCTCCGTGACGGGGCGCAGACGAGCGGGATTGATTTTTCGCTTGAGGACAAGATCCTGATCGCCCGGATGCTCGATGATCTGGGGATTGATTATGTCGAGGGCGGCTATCCCGGCGCGAACCCGCTCGATTCGGCCTTTTTCGCCAAGAAGCGCACCAAGCGCGCGCGGTTCACCGCCTTCGGCATGACCAAGCGGCCGGGCGTCTCGGTCTCGAACGATCCGGGGATCGCGGCGCTGTTGGAGGCCGACGCCGACGCGATCTGTTATGTGGCGAAGTCGTGGGACTATCACGTTCGGGTCGCGCTCGGCACGACGCTGGAGGAAAATCTCGACGGCATCCGCCTTTCGGTCGAGGCGGCGGCGGCGCGCGGGCGCGAGATCCTGATCGATTGCGAGCATTTCTTCGACGGCTACAAGGCAAATCCGGACTATGCGCTCGCCTGCGCCAAGGTGGCGCATGAGGCTGGCGCCCGCTGGGTCGTGCTCTGCGACACGAACGGCGGCACCCAGCCGCATGAGGTCGAGCGGATCGTGTCGGCGGTCGCCGCCGTCGTCCCCGGCGACAGTCTCGGCATTCACGCCCATAACGATACCGAACAGGCGGTCGCGAACTCGCTTGCCGCCGTTCGGGCCGGCGCGCGGCAGATCCAGGGCACGCTCAACGGCATCGGCGAGCGTTGCGGCAACGCCAACCTCGTCACGCTGATCGCCACCTTGAAGCTGAAGCCGGCCTATGCTGACCGCTTCGAGATCGGCATCACCGATGAAAAGCTCGCCGAACTGACCCCGATGTCGCGGGCCTTCGACGAAATCCTCAACCGGGCGCCGAACCGGCACGCGCCTTATGTCGGCGCGTCCGCCTTCGCCACGAAGGCGGGGATCCATGCCTCCGCCCTCATGAAGGACCCGAAGACCTACGAGCATGTCACGCCGGAGGCGGTCGGCAACCGCCGTCGGCTGCTTGTTTCCGATCAAGCCGGCAAGTCGAATTTGCTCGCTGAACTCGCCCGCTTCGGCATCGAGGTCGGGCGGGACGACCCGCGGCTTGATCGGCTTCTGGCGGAAGTGAAGGAGCGCGAGGCGCGCGGCTTTGCCTATGAGGCGGCCGACGCCTCGCTTGAACTTTTGGCGCGGCGGACGCTCGGGACCGTGCCGAACTTTTTCGACGTGCAGAGCTTCCGTGTGATGATCGAGCGCAGGCACAATGCGCTTGGGCAATTGGTCACGGTTTCCGAGGCCACGGTGAAGGTGAATGTCGGCGATCAGGTGGTGTTCTCAGCAGCGGAAGGCAACGGCCCGGTCAATGCGCTTGATGGCGCGCTCCGTCGCGATCTCGGCATCTATCAGCCCTATATCGCCGACTTGGAACTCGTGGACTTCAAGGTCCGTATCCTCAACGGCGGGACGGGCGCCACGACGCGCGTCCTCATCGAATCGAAGGACGGCGCCGATCAGCGCTGGTTCACGATCGGCGTCTCCGAGAACATCATCGATGCGTCGTTTCAGGCGCTGATGGATTCGATCGTCTACAAGCTGGTTAAGTCGGGCGCGCCAGCCGGCGCCTAACGTCCTTCATTGCATGTCGAGAACGACGCGCCCATCGATCGCGCCGCGCCGCATGCGCTGGAAGACGTCGTTGATGTCGTCGAGTTTCGCATAGGAAACATGCGAGGCGACCTTGCCCTCGCCGGCAAATTCGAGCGCCTCGGCAAGATCGGACCGCGTCCCGACGATCGAACCGCGCACCGTGATACGCTTCAACACCGTGTCGAAGATCGGCATGGCGAAAAAGCCCGGCGGCAAACCAACGAGCGCCATCGTTCCCTTGGCGCGCAACATGCCGAAGGCCTGTTCGAATGCCTTCGGCGAGACCGCCGTCACCAAAACCCCGTGCACGCCGCCGATCGCCTTTTGGACGACGGCGCCGGGATCTTCCTCGGCCGCGTTGATCGTGAGGTCCGCGCCGAGCGAATTGGCGAGCGCGAGCTTGTCGTCGGCGACATCGACCGCGACGCAATGCATGCCCATCGCCTTGGCATATTGGACGGCCATGTGGCCGAGCCCGCCGATCCCGGAAATGGCAACCCATTCGCCCGGCCGCGCCTCGGTTTCCTTCAAGCCCTTATAAACCGTGACACCGGCGCATAGCACCGGAGCCGCTGGACCGAACTCTAGGTTATCCGGCAGGCGCCCGACGAATTTCGCGTCCGCCAGGGCGAATTCGGCGAAGCCGCCGTTGACGGAGTAGCCCGTGTTGGACTGCTTGGCGCACAGGGTCTCCCATCCGGTGTTGCAATAGGGACAGGCGCCGCAGGCCGAATGAAGCCACGGCACGCCGACACGGTCGCCCTCCTTGACCGCGTTGACGCCGGCGCCGAGCGCGGCGACATAGCCGACGCCTTCGTGGCCGGGGATAAAGGGCGGGCTCGGCTTGACCGGCCAATCGCCATCGGCGGCATGCAGATCGGTATGGCACACGCCGGAGGCCATGATCTTGACCAGGATCTCGCCGGGTCCGGGCGTGGGGACCGGGACGTCCTCGATCACCAGCGGCTTGCGGAA
>JBEINZ010000200.1:0-5795 GCA_040377825.1 Hyphomicrobiales bacterium
GCGTCGACACCATGCCGATCGGCAAGCTGAAAGGCTGGGGGTGACGATCGGTGACCGTGCCGACGATCGGCTGGAGGATCGAGGCGGTCAGCTGCCAGACAAGCGTGATCAAGCCGATCTGGCCGAAATCGAGCGCATAACTATCTTTGAGGATCGGATAAATCGACGGGACCAGCGCCTGGATCAGATCGTTCAGCAGATGCGACGCCGAGATCGCAAGAAGAATGCCGAAGGCTGTACCGCTCGAGGCACCCGCTTTCGGCGCCTCCGCGCTGGTCGCATGGGGGGAAGCAACGGCGTCGGTTCTTACGTTCACAGGTCTTGGTCCTGAAATGAAGGCTCGAGAGGAGCGGGACTATGCCCTCTGTCGCTTGGACATGATAGATGCCGGCGCGCATACGTGCCAAACGGTAGGCTGGCCAAACGGTAGGCTGGTCGCCATGAAGCCGTGATGATGCGCTGCCCCATCGCCACCGCGAACGCTCTATAGTGGTGGTCCAGAACGAGTCGGAAACATTTGATGGTCTCTTCTTCGCGTGCCTCTGGCCAAATGGACGATGACGGCTACGACGATCCTTTCGCCGGCCCCGCCGAACGTGCCGAGCCAGCACCGATGCCGCGCGCCGGTGGGATTGCCGCCCGCGCGGCCGGCGCCTCCGCGCCCCGCGCCCTGTCCGATACAAGCTATCTCGATGGCCTGAACCCAGAACAGCGCGATGCGATCTTGACAACCGAAGGTCCCTTGCTCGTTTTGGCGGGCGCGGGAACCGGCAAGACGCGCGTGCTCACGACCCGCATCGCGCACATCCTGGGCACTGGACGCGCCCGGGCGAGCCAGATCTTGGCCGTCACCTTCACCAATAAGGCCGCCCGCGAGATGAAGGAACGCATCTCCCGCCTCGTCGGCGAGACGGTCGAGGGCATGCCGTGGCTTGGAACATTTCATGCGATCGGCACGAAGGTTTTGCGGCGGCATGCGGAGTTGGTCGGTCTGCGGTCGGACTTCACGATCCTCGACATGGACGACCAGATCCGGCTTCTGAAGCAATTGATCCAAGCGGAGGGCATCGATGAAAAGCGATGGCCGGCGCGGCAGCTCTCGGTTTTCATCGACAGTTGGAAAAACAAGGGTCTAGGCCCCGACCAAATTCCCCCGCTTGAAGCAAAAGCCTTCGGCGGCGGTAAGGGCGGTCTTCTCTACAAAGCCTATCAAGAGCGCCTCAGGACATTGAACGCCTGCGATTTCGGCGACCTGCTCGTCCACGTGATCCGCCTCTGGCGCGAGCACCCCGACATTCTTGCCGATTATCAGCGACGCTTCCGTTACGTTCTTGTCGATGAATACCAGGACACCAACGTCGCACAGTATCTTTGGCTGCGCCTGATCGCGACCGGCGCGAAAAACGTCTGCTGTGTTGGCGACGACGACCAGTCGATCTATGGCTGGCGTGGCGCGGAGGTGGATAACATTCTTCGCTTCGAACATGATTTTCCGGGCGCCAAGGTTATCCGCCTCGAGCGCAACTACCGCTCTACGACCCATATCTTGGCGGCTGCCTCGCACTTGATCGCCCATAATGAAGGCAGGCTCGGAAAAACGCTGTTCACGGAACAGTCGAAAGGACAGGAAGAGAAAGTCGGCGTCGCGTCCGCTTGGGATTCGGAGGAAGAGGCTCGTTCGATCTCGGACGAGATCGAGACACTGCACAAATCCGGCCATGCCTTGAACCAAGTCGCGATCCTTGTGCGGGCATCGTTCCAGATGCGCGAATTCGAAGATCGTTTCGTGACCCTCGGCCTGCCGTATCGCGTTGTCGGCGGCCCGCGCTTTTACGAGCGCGCGGAAATCCGCGATGCGCTTGCCTATTTCCGCGTGACTTGCCAACCGGCTGACGACCTTGCCTTTGAGAGGATCGTCAACGTCCCCAAGCGCGGTCTTGGCGATGCGACCTTGCAGCAGCTTCACGCGCTCGCCCGAGGCCGCGCGGTGCCGATGCTTCAAGCGGCATCAGAGATGGTCGAGACCGAGGACCTGAAGCCCAAGGCTCGCACCGCTCTGCGCGGCCTGACACAAAGCTTCGCCCGCTGGCGCGCCGCCCTTGAGACGATGTCACACACCGATTTGGCTGGCATCATCCTGGACGAGTCCGGCTACACCGAAATGTGGCAGCAGGACCGGTCGGCCGACGCGCCAGGGCGGCTGGAAAACCTCAAGGAACTGTTGCGCTCAATGGAGGGGTACGACTCCCTACCCGCATTCCTGGAGCATGTTTCATTGGTCATGGACACGGACAGCCAAGCCTCTGTCGATGCCGTCAATATCATGACGCTGCATTCGGCCAAGGGCCTTGAGTTCGACACCGTTTTTCTGCCCGGCTGGGAGGAAGGCCTCTTTCCGCATCAGCGCTCGCTCGATGAGTCCGGCCGGTCGGGGCTGGAGGAAGAGCGCCGTCTTGCCTATGTCGGCATTACCAGGGCTCGCAAACGCGCGCGGATCTGGTTTACGGGCAACCGGCGCATCCACGGTTCGTGGCAGTCCTCGATCCCGAGTCGCTTCCTTGATGAATTGCCCGAACCCCATGTCGATGTGGTCGAGGCAAAATCGAACCATGGCGGCTACGGCAAAAGTCGTTTTGACAATATGGAACCGTTTGGGTCGACCTATTCGACACCGGGCTGGCAGCGCGCGCAAAAACTGAAGTCCAAGCAAGAGCCGTACGACGATTATTCGCAAGTCGTTTCGGAGGAGCAAGAGGGACCCCGGCGCAGCGGCTTCGCGGATCAGGGCTCTCGTTTCGAGCGCGGCGGCCCCGTTCGTGATCGCTGGGGCAACACAATCCGCGAACGCCGGGCTGGATCGACCATTGAGGGTAGTCTTGTCGCGAAATCATTCTCGAATGGGGAATCAACCTATCGGGTGGCAGACAGAGTTTTCCACCAGAAATTTGGAAATGGCGTGGTGGCTGCCGTGGAAGGCAACAAACTGACCATAGATTTCGATCGCGCCGGCCAAAAGCGCGTCCTAGATAGCTTCGTTTCCAAGCTATAGCCTGAACTTTGTTAGGTTTAAGTCGTTGGGCTTAGGCGAGCGGAACGCCGCCGATTAGCCGGTCCTATGATGATATTAAATTCATTATCTTGATTATATCTGGGTCCTAATGACAATAACTGCATGTTTTTTGCAATGCGGCACCAACGCAAGGCTTGACAATTTTCGCGTTGGGAGGCTCCATTAACTCGACTAACGATAAGTTTTATCTATGTTCAGTTCCCGAACAAATTCATCGCTGTTTTTCACGAGCTAAAAAGATCGGCTGGCACTATTTTACTAGCCCAGGGCAGGAGATCGATGATCGATTCCGCGCAGCTCATCGAAGAAACGAACGTCATTGATGACGAAAATACGGTCGCTGCGACTGGGTCCTGGCATACCGCTTACCGAACGGCTCCTGCTCTCATGTTTTGTACCAGCCAGGACGGTCGGTTGGTCGATTTATCAAATCTATTTGCCAAAAGGCTCGGATACCGACGCGATGAGGTGATTGGGCGCCCCTTAAGCGACTTTATGACGATCGAGAGCCAGCAGACATCGCGCGACATCGTATACTCGGAACTTCGCCAGACCGGGATGAGCCTAGGCAGCCGCCAAGTTTGTGTGACCAAGGACAAGGAAGTTGTCGAAGTTGAATTAACCGCCTCGATCAGCGACGGCCCGGGCGAACTTCAGTTTATCGGCGTATTATCTGATGTTACGGAGCTAAGAACACAATTTGCTGCGTTAATTGAAAAAGAACAGCTTTACAATGAAGTTCTGACATTTGTTCCCGATATGCTTTTACGCGCCCGTCCCGATGGAACTATTGTTTATGCGAATAAAAGTTACTGCGATCACCATGGCGTTCCGGAATATGAAATCAAAGGCACGAATTGCTTTGATCTCGTTGAGCCTGAAATCGCTAAAGTAATTCGTGAACGCGTCAAAAAAATCACTCGTGAATCCCCCGTCATCACCGAATATCAAAAAGATGGAGTTCGAAACGGCCGCACGCGATGGCTTGCATGGTCAGACCGCGGAGTCTTCGATTTCGATGGCACCCTCGTGGATATCTTCTCAGTTGGTCGGGACGTAACCGAAAAAGTTGAGTTCGAGGCACGCTTTACCGAACAAAACAATCATTTGATGCGAATAGGAAGCGAGCTTGCCGAGGCAAACGAGGGCCTCCGTCAATTCACCCTGATGGCGACCCACGATCTTCAGGCGCCATTACGGAGATTAGTTAGCTTTACTTCGATGTTAACGGTCGCCGTAAAGGAAGGAAACCAAGCTGATCTCTTTTTCGCGTTGGACGTTATCAATGAGACCGCCACAAAAGCTAGCGGTTTACTCACCGATGTCATCCGTTTTTTTAGCGCTGCGGAGCGCACGATTGAACGGGACGAGGTTTCGGTTCCGCATATTCTTTCGAGCATAACGTCCACGCTGACAGAAGCGTTCCGCGAAGCGGGTGGCACTTTTATGGCCGATATCGACGATCAGTTGACTGTGAGCGCCGATGCCGTGCAATTGAGGCAGATATTCAAGAACCTCTTAGACAACGCGCTAAAGTACCGCTCACCAGATCGGCCACTTCAAGTAGCTGTCGTCAATCGACCCCTGGCGGAAGGAGGATTATCAATCGATATCTCGGACAACGGTATCGGCTTCGAAAAGACTGATGCGGAACGCATTTTTGAGCCTTTTCGAAGACTATCGCAAAGCGTTGCGACGCCCGGGTCCGGCATCGGTCTTGCGATTTGTTGGACGGCGGCAAAGCGAATGGGCTGGACAATAGAGGTCGACAGCAAGCCCGACGTGGGGTCGAGATTCAGTATTTCGATCCCGGCGCACGACGTCATAAGTCCGAACTTCTGATGGTAGAATCCGATTCAGTCCGTTATCGTTGAATAGGTGCAGTCCATGAACGTAGTTTTTCTGAAGAATAGACGTCCTTCAGCGAGTGCGGATCTCCGAGGCGACACGGTGCCAGCGCGCTTGCCCCTTCGCATTCTCCTTGTCGAAGATGATACCGTTGACGCAAAGCTGTTCTTCTGGTGCGCGCGACGGATCGGGATAGACGCTGAACAGATTACGGTCGCAAGGACAATAGGCGAAGCAACGGCTTTGTTGGAGCGCGATTCGTTCGACCTTCACGTCGTGGATTTTTGGATCGGCGCTGAAAACTCCTCCGACCTGATAGAAACTCTGGTGGGAAAGCCGAATAAGCCGCCCATACTTGTGTTGTCGAACCTCTCACCTGAAGAAATGATCGAGGTCTATCGACCATCCGACCAACTTGGCATTCTTTGCAAGGGTCAACTTGGCGCCGAAACACTCGGCGAGGCGATCGGCTTCTTGGTGCGATCGCCAGAAGGTAAGCGTGCTGAGGATCGACCGGAATTCGCGGTCATCGGTGTTCGCCAAATCATGGACACCCTGAAATCCGTGCGCTCGGTGGCGGACCGTGTTGACGGCTTTGTGACCGTTGCCGAAGCTGAACTGAGCGCTGGCAACGCGGATGACGCGCACCACTTCGTGATTTCCGCCGCGTCGCAGGTCACCGAGTTAAGGTCGAAAATCGAAAGCTTGGAAAAACTCGTCAAGTTCCGTTTCCAAGGCGACGATTGACACCTTTGCGATAAAGCACATCGCGCGAACCGAGCGACGGCGTCCTATGCCGCCCCATGGCAATTCCCGATTGGATGAAATCATCCGTTCGACAAGGAATTGCTCCAGATTCTAGAACTTGAGCCGGTCC
>JBEINZ010000119.1:0-9392 GCA_040377825.1 Hyphomicrobiales bacterium
CCGCCTGATTTTCGACCTGTATCTTCGGCGCGACCAAGATCAGCTTCTTGAAGTCTTCTTCCTTGGTCGGATAGGACGGATCCCCGACGAGGTCGGCTGGCGGCGTCACGCCCGGCGCGACGCCCGGCAGACCGAGGCCGTCGAGCCACTTTTGCTGCGCGTCCTTGGTGAGCGCCATGTTGATGTATTGTTTCGCCCAATAAAGTTCGTTCGCCGGCAGGCCCTTCGGAATCCATAGGCCGTCGGTGTCGACCTTGCAGCCTTCCTTGGGCACCGTCCAACTCACCTTGATGCCGTTCTTCTTTGCCTCGCGAGCATTGGACGAGATCGTGCAGGCCACGTCGATTTCGTTGTTCTGGAACCAAGTTGTGAAATCCGGGTCCTCTCCGAGCAGCGGGTTCTGCGCTTTAAGTTTGCGGATGAACTCCCATGCCGGTTCCATGTTGCCGGGGATATCGGCTTCCTTTCCGCCACCCGCCATTTGGGCGGCAGGGTGGAAGCCGATGCCGTCGTTGTAGAGGGCGACACGGCCCTTGAACTTCGGATCGAGCAGAACTTGCCAGCTGGTCGGCGCCCCATTGGGGAAGGCGCTATCGCGATAGGCGAGCACGTAGACATAAGCGTAGGTGTTGACAATCGGATAGCCATCAAGGCCAAGCGGCTTTGCAAGCGGCAGCAGGCCCTTGAGATTGGAGAGATCCGACAGATCCTCGGTCACGCCGCGAAGCGCCGAAGTCGTCGCATTGGCGGTCGTATCCCAGTTCACATGGATCGGGGGTACGCGTCGCTGCTCGACCGCGGCCCAGATCTTCGGCTTGATCTCGTTGTCCTCGGTTAGATCGTGACGGACAGCGATGCCGGTGGCGGCAGTGAAGCGATCGGACACGCCGGCCTTCAGGCTATCGACCCAAACGCCGCCCCAGGCGCGAACGATGATTTCCGCCGGCTTCGGCGGCTCGGCCGCGAAAGCGGGCACACCCATCGATGACAGGCCGAGTGCGCCGCCGAGTGCGCTGGTGTTTCGAAGAAAGCTACGCCGGTTAAGCTTGAAGTTTTTTCCGTGAGTATCAGCCATCGTTTTCCCCTTAGATTGGCTCTGGTGAGCCGGATCGTTGCCCAAAGATGAGTACGTCCTTCAAATCCCATGCAAGAAACACGCTCGATCCCGGCTCAAACGGCCACTGTGCGATCGGATCGTGATGGAAGATGCGAAGAACACTGTGATTGAGGGCGGGAACAGCCACCTCGTAGACGATACGCTCGCCCTCAAAGATTGCATCGGCAATTCTGCCGGCAAGAATCGTTGGCAGGTCCGCCAAATCGGAGGCGCGATTGGCAAGGCGGATCTGTTCAGCTCGAATGGCCGCCGTTACCGCCATGCCCATTTCCGCAGCTTGTCCATCGACGAGCCTCCCAGCGAACCGAACATCGCCGGTTTGCACAGCATGGATTTCGTCACTCACTTTAGACCCGAGCGTAGCGGCGATGAAATTGGTCACGCCGATGAAATTTGCGACAAAGGCATTGCTTGGAGAGCGGTAAGCGATGCTCGGCGAGCCCTTTTGCTGGATGATTCCGTGATCCATCACGATGATCTCGTCGGACACGACGAGGGCCTCCCGCTGATCGTGCGTCACGTTGATGGTGGTCACGCCGAGTTCGCGCTGGATTCGCCGGAACTCGAGTTGCATTTCCTCTCTCAGCCGCCGGTCCAGCGCGGCGAGCGGCTCGTCCAACAGCAACAGATCCGGCTCAAACACGAGCGCGCGCGCGATCGCGACGCGCTGCTGCTGCCCGCCGGAGAGTTCATGGACGCGCCGTGTGCCGTATCCGCCAAGACGGACGAGTTCCAGATACCGCTCGACCGTCTCGGGGATTGTACGAGCGTCCCGCCGGCGCATCTTTAGTGGGAAGGCGATGTTCTCGGCTACCGTCATGTGCGGAAAAAGAGCGAGCCTTTGGAACACCATTCCGATGGAGCGCTTATGCGGCGGAACGGTGCCGACCGCCCGACCGCCGATGAAGATGTCGCCCTTCGTGGGGGCCTGAAAGCCGGCGATGAGCCTCAAAAGCGTGGACTTTCCGGACCCTGATGGTCCGAGAATTGTCAGGAACTTTCCGGCCTCAAGCTCGAACGACGCATCGCTGACCGCCGCCACGCCGCCATAGACCATGCTGACGTTGTTAACGCGAACGGCAATCGTAGTATTCAGCATTTAACATCTCATAATTCATTTCGGCTTGGCTAGGCCGCTGCTGGCATGGGCGGACCTAAATCGATGCAAGAAACCCGCCATCGACCGCGATACATTGCCCGGTAATGTAGGCCGACGCGTCACTTGCAAGAAAGACCGAGACACCGTGTAGGTCATGATCCGTCCCGAACCGGCACTGCGGGATCTTTGCGATCATAGCTTTGCGCCAAGTATCGGATTGATAGAACGGCTCGGTCATCGCGGTTCGGAAGTAGCCCGGTGCAATCGCGTTCACGCGGATTCCTAAAGGTGCCCATTCGGCTGCCAGCGCACGCGTCAAACCGAGCAGACCGGTCTTGGAGGAACCATAGGCAACGGCGGTCGGAATGCCGACAAACGACGTCAACGATGCCAAATTCACGATTGATCCGCCGCCGCCCGCCGCCATGATCCGCGCGGCCGCCTGCGCGCAGAAAAACGCACCCTTCAGGTTGGTCGAGACGATCCGATCCCAAAGCTCTTCGTCGACATCGAGCGACGCACGCACCTCTTCGGTACCCGCATTGTTGAATAGAATATCCAGGCCACCGAGGTCCCGCGCGGCCCGTTCAATCGCCACAGAGCAAGCCGCGACATCGCGCACGTCCAATTCGATAGCGACCGATCGTCGACCGATTGCATCTATTGCTCGGCATGTGGTTTCGAGGTCGGCGACATTGCGAGCGGAAACAGCGACGTTAGCTCCCGCTGCGGCGAGCGCTTCCGCGATGGCTCGGCCCAGTCCACGGCTTCCGCCCGTGACCAACGCGTTTTTTCCCGATAGATCGAATAAACCGTCCATGTTATCGCCCTCAGAGATCCGCACGGTTTATGTTCGGCCGCCCGGCAAATGTCGTCTACTTCGCAATGGACGAGCTGCCGCGGACCAACAGTTCGACGTGCCAGACTTCCTGAAGCGTCTCAACACTCTCGCCTGAACCAAGCGCCATCGCCATTTCCGCGATGCGCTTGCCGGCGGCACGGATCGACGAGAAGGTCGTGGTCAGGGGGGGTTGCATCGATTCCGGGCGGATGAACGGTAGCCCGTCGTCGTGGGCGACGAGGGCAACGTCGCGGCCGACCGCGAGCTTCAAATCGGCGAGCGCGCGACCGACACCGAGCGCGGAGACCATACTGGAACAAAGGAGCGCGCTGGGGCGATGGGTCGGTTCCATCAAGCGGCGTGCGGCAAGATAGCCGGCCTGTTCAGTCATCGGACCGGAAAGATTTAGCCGCTCGTCAACACCGACGCCCCGCGCCACGAGGGTTTTGCGCCACCCCGCTTCGCGGTTCGTCGCGAATGTTTGCCTCGTGTCGCCATTGATGAGACCAATCCGACGGTGGCCACGCTCGATCAAATGCTCGGTCGCACTGCGGAAAGCGCTCTCGTTGTCGATGTCGAGATGCGCGTAGGGCTCCGCGGAAATCGTACGGCCATGGACGATTGTCGGCAGGCCAAGGCGGGCCAGAAGCGCAAGCCGAGAGTCCTTCACGAGGGGAGCGCTCAAAATAACAACGTCCGCCGAACGCATTCGGGCTAGCCGTCTGTAGCCTTCCTCCTCGGTCTCATGGGTCGCGCTGACCAGAAGGTCGGTATCGGCCTCGGCGCCACGCCCAGCGATCCCCGCCAGGAACTCGGTGAAATGCGGATCAAGAAGCCAATTCTCACCAACTGGAAAAACAATACCGATGGCACCGGCGCGACCTGTCGCCAGCCGACGCGCATTGGCGTTGGGGCGGTAATGAAAACGACCGGCGGCGTCCACGACGCGTTTACGTGTTTCCTCGCCGACCTCAGGATATCCATTGAGCGCGCGGCTGACTGTTGTCTGCGATAGGCCGAGATGCAGAGAGAGTTCCTTGAGATTCACTGAGCCGCCCTTTGCGGTCGATGCTCCTCGCCGCGGCGGGACCATGCCCGCGTCCTCCAATCTTGACAAGTCAGCAGGCGGTCCGTACCACAACCTCAAAGCGCTTTGAAGAGCGCGAAATGAATTGCTCGGCGGTTCTTCCGTTCGAACAATCTGGGGAAACGAAACCGAGGCTTGTCCGGACAGACGCTTCCGATTGGAGCTGCCGTCCGTCACCAGTCGTCAAGGAGGTCAAGTTCATGTTGCGCAAGTTCTTGCTGGCCGCGACTGCGGCGCTCGCATTCACCGCATCGGCTTCGGCCGCGGAAATATCGATCTCGTGTGGCGCAGTCGGCGCTGAATTGGAGTTGTGCAAGTCGGGAGTCGAAGCGTGGTCGAAAAAGACCGGCCATACCGTTAAGGTGGTCTCGACGCCGAACGAAACGAATGAACGTCTCGCACTCTATCAGCAAATCCTCGCTTCCGGCGCTTCCGATATCGATGTCCTCCAAATCGACGTCATCTGGCCGGGCATCCTCGGCACGCATTTCGTCGACTTGAAGCCGTTCACCAAGGGCGCGGAGGCGGAACACTTCAAAGCGATCGTTGACAACAACACGGTTGGCGGGAAGCTGCTCGCAATGCCCTGGTTCACCGACGCGGGCGTGCTCTACTACCGCAAGGATCTCTTGGAAAAGCATGGCGTCGCCGTGCCGAGGACCTGGCAAGAACTGTCCGCTGCGGCAGCCAAGGTTCAAGACGGGGAACGTAAGGCGGGCAACGACAAGTTCTGGGGCTTCGTGTTCCAGGGGAAAGCCTATGAGGGCTTGACCTGCAATGCGGTCGAATGGATCGACTCCTTCGGCGGCGGCGCGATCGTCGACGGCGCCGGCGATATCACGATCAATAACCCAAAGGCGGCCGAAGCCCTAACCTGGGTCGCGAGCACCGTAGGCAAGATCGCGCCGGAAGGCGTGCTCAACTACGCTGAAGAAGACGCCCGCGGCGTATTCCAGTCTGGCAACGCGGCGTTCATGCGGAACTGGCCCTATGCGTGGTCGCTCGGCAATTCCGCCGACAGTCCAGTTAAGGGCAAGATCGGTGTCGTGGCCCTGCCGAAGGGTGGCGAAGGTGGCAAGAACACCGGCACGCTCGGCGGTTGGCAACTCGCCGTGTCGAAATACTCCAAGAACGCGGCCGTGGCCGCTGATCTCGTACTCTACCTCACCAGCAAGGAAGAGCAGAAGCGCCGCGCGATTGCCGGAGCCTACAATCCGACAATCGCCTCGCTCTACGAGGACAAGGACGTGCTTACGGCCGTTCCGTTCTTCGGCAGCCTCTACAGCACCTTCACCAACGCGGTGGCGCGTCCGTCCAAGATCACCGGCGCTAATTACAACAAGGTGTCGAACGCTTTCTGGAATGCGACGCATAGCGTGATCTCCGGCAAGCAGAAGGCTCCGGAAGCGCTGGCCGCCTTGGATGGCGAACTGAAGCGCATCAAGCGTTCCGGCTGGTAAGAGATCCCCCAAGGTCGCGCGGCGGCTTCATAGACCGGCCGCGGCGCGATCCATTTGACAGGTACCGACGGCTCTGCCTCAAGCGAGTGAGGATACCATGCGGGCAAAATCGAGCCTCTCGCGCACGCGTTTGCGGTCCGCATGGTTCTTTCTTGCGCCGATGATGATCGTACTCGCGCTCGTTGCCGGTTGGCCGTTACTGCGCACCATCTATTTCAGCTTCACAAACGCCAATCTGACAGATCTGTCGCAACGCCGCTTCGTCGGTTTTGAGAACTATCTCGCCAACTATGGGGGTGAATGGGTTGGAATTCTGGCCGATCCCGTTTGGTGGCGGGCGGTTTACAATACGCTGTGGTTCACGGTTGTTTCGGTGTCATTGGAAACGATCCTCGGCCTCGTCGTCGCCCTTGTGCTTAATGCAAACTTCAGAGGCCGTGGGCTGGTGCGTGCGGCCGTGCTCATACCCTGGGCCATCCCGACAATTGTCTCGGCGAAGATGTGGGCCTGGATGCTGCACGACCAGTTCGGCGTGATCAACGATATGCTGATGCACATCGGTTTCATCGATCAGCCAATCGCATGGACGGCGTCCGCCTCGACTGCGATATGGGCGGTCGTACTTGTTGACGTTTGGAAGACCACGCCATTCATGGCGCTGCTCATACTCGCCGCGCTGCAAATGTTGCCATCCGACTGCTACGAAGCAGCACGGGTGGACGGTATCAATCCGGTGAAGGTCTTCTTCAAGGTCACACTACCACTCATCAGGTCCGCGCTGATGGTCGCGATCATCTTCCGCTCGCTTGACGCGCTGAGGATTTTCGATCTGATCTACGTTTTGACGTCGAATAGCCGTGAAACGATGTCGATGTCGATCTATGCCCGTCAACAGCTCGTAGACTTTCAGGAAGTCGGCATCGGGTCGGCGGCGTCAACGCTTTTGTTCCTCGTTATCGCGGCGTTGGTCATCGTCACCATCATGGTAGGCAGGGTTAGGCTCGACGAGGAGGGCGCGCGATGACGGTTTCCACCCTCCTGAAGCGCATGGGTTTCTGGCTTTTGGTCGCGACAATCGTGATCTATGCCGTGTTCCCATTCTATTACGCGATCCTCTCCTCGTTCCGCTCGGGGTCCGCGCTGTTCCAGGTTAACTATTGGCCCGACCGGTTCGACTTGAAGAACTATGTCGCCGTGTTCCGCGAGCAACCGTTTGCGCTCAACATCGCCAATTCGGTGATCGTCGCGGTGACCGTGGTGGCGCTTTCGTTGTTCCTCGGGGTGACGGCATCCTACGCGCTCGGACGCATCGCGTTTCGCGGCCGCGGTCTGTTGCTCATGACGGTCCTGTCGGTGTCGATGTTCCCGCAGGTCGCGGTACTCTCGGGCATGTTCGAGCTCATTCGGGCCCTCGGCATCTACAACACTCTGTTCGGGCTGATGTTGTCGAACTTGATCCTCACGCTTCCCTTCACGGTCTGGGTGTTGACAACCTTCATGCGCGAGTTGCCAAAGGAGCTTGAAGAGGCCGCCTTTGTCGACGGCGCGAGTCCTTGGATCGTCGTGCGGCGGGTTTTCCTGCCGTTAATGTGGCCAGCTCTCGTTACAACCGGCCTGCTCGCCTTCATTGCTGCCTGGAACGAATTCCTATTCGGCCTAACCTTCACCTTATCCAATGAGGTACGGACGGTTCCCGTCGCGATCGCTCTTATCACCGGCGCAAGCCAGCACGAACTCCCTTGGGGCAACATCATGGCCGCCTCGGTCATCGTGACGGTTCCGCTCCTCGTGCTCGTTCTCATCTTTCAACGCAAAATCGTGTCTGGCCTGACGGCCGGCGCGGTCAAAGGCTGACCCAGTACAGGTGCCAACCATGTCCATGACCATGCTCGACAAAGCGACCGCCAAGACCGCTTCAATGCCGCATATCCTCTCGCCGGATCCGGACTGGTGGCGCGGCGCGGTGATCTACCAGATCTACCCACGCAGCTTTCAAGATTCGAATGGCGATGGCATCGGCGATCTAAATGGCATCACCTCTCGGCTCGACTACATCGCCTCGCTCGGCGCCGATGCGATCTGGATATCGCCCTTCTTTCGCTCGCCCATGGACGACTTCGGCTATGATGTGTCCGATTATCGAGATGTCGACCCAATCTTCGGTACGCTTGCGGACTTCGATCGACTCCTTGCCGAAGCGCATGCGCGCGACATCCGCGTTATGATCGATCTGGTCATCTCGCACACCTCCGACCGGCATGCGTGGTTTGCAGAGAGTCGGGCATCGCGGAACAATGCCAAGGCCGATTGGTACGCATGGGCGGACCCAAAGCCGGATGGCTCGCCGCCCAATAACTGGCTGTCTGTATTTGGTGGCTCGTCATGGGAATGGGAAGCGCGCCGCAAGCAGTACTACTTGCATAATTTTTTGATTTCGCAGCCGGATCTGAATTTTCACAATCCGGACGTGCAAGACGCCGTGCTGGGCGCGGCGCGTTTTTGGCTGGATCGGGGCGTCGACGGTTTCCGGCTCGATACCGTGAACTTCTACTTCCACGATCCGGAATTGCGCGACAATCCCCCACTGTCGGATAGCGTGGAAGTCGCAACCGTTCCAAACATCAATCCTTATGGCTACCAACTCCATCTCTTCGACAAGAACCGCCCCGAAAACCTTCAGTTTTTGGAACGCCTGCGCGCGCTTATGGACGAGTACCCTGCGGTGACGGCGGTCGGCGAACTCGGGACCGATCACGATGTCTATGAATTGACGGCGGCCTACACCGAGGAGGGCCGACGCATCCACATGGCCTACTCGTTCGATCTTCTTGGCCCGCGCGGCGATGCGACTTTCATTCGGCGGACCGTGGAGGGCATGGAGAGGGGTGTCGGCTCCGGTTGGCCGAGTTGGGCGCTCTCGAACCATGACGTCAAGCGCGTTGTATCGCGGTGGCATGCTGAAGACGATGCCGACCGTTTCGCGCCGCTCGCGATCGCCATGGTCACATCGCTACGTGGCACGCCGTGCATCTACCAGGGCGAGGAACTCGGTCTGACCGAGGCGGAAGTGCCGTTCGAGCGCCTGCAAGATCCCTACGGCAAGCGTTTTTGGCCCGAATACAAAGGTCGTGACGGTTGCCGGACCCCGCATCCCTGGCGATCCGACAATTTGGCAGCAGGCTTTTCCACGAACGAGCCATGGTTGCCGCTTCCCCCCGAGCATCAGCATCGTGCCGTCGCCGAACAGGAAGACCGGTCGGGCTCCGCGCTGGAGGCCACGCGCCGCTTCTTGTGGTGGCGTAAAGAGTCCGAGGCGTTACGAATCGGAACAATCCGGTTTTTGGACACGCAGGAACCAGTTCTCGCCTTCATTCGCAAGTCAGAAGATGAGAGTATTCTTTGCGTCTTCAATCTAGGACGCGATCCGGTTCAAGTCTCCCTCCCAACCATTTCGGGTACTCGGCCACTCGATGGGCACGGCTTTGGCGGGAGACTCGATGGGCGGACGGTGATGCTTGCCGGCCGCGATGCCTTCTTCGGAACACTTCACGACTAGAGCCTGTCCCGTTCGGATCGGAGCGATCCGAACGAAGACAACCGGCTCAAGGTAATGAACCTGGAGCAATTCCTTATCGATCGGAGGTGTCTATCTGATCGGGAAATGCTCTCAGCGCGCGTCGCGTCGTAAAGCAAAAAGGTAACTTGGGGGGCTCCGATGGCCGAGGTCGCATTAAAGGACGTTCGCAAGTCCTTCGGCCGGATCGAGACGATCCACGGCGTAAATCTTC
>JBEINZ010000093.1:0-10742 GCA_040377825.1 Hyphomicrobiales bacterium
GAAGAGGTCTGGGGCATCGAGCGTTCCATGGTTCGCCCTAAAGCCTAACGAGGACCGGTTAAGGGGGCGCTAACCAAATGAGCTGGTGGCGTTTCGGTTTGGAGATCGAGCGGGACAGACCATCGACATTGAGCCTCCGGATCCCGCGCATTGCTAAATATGAATTATACAACGGGAGCCACAATGCCCGAAGACTCTAAAAGAAAAAACACCAAATACAGTTACAAGAAATACTATTATAATAAAAGAAGTAATTAAATAAATCAGAAAACTATAGGAAAAGACGCTCACTATACGTAATTCATCCAAAAACCGGCACAGAGAAGACCCGAAACGTCTCGTCTTTGATTGCCGTAGGCCTTGTGGATAATCTTCTAAACGGTATATCTCTGTGATGCTACGGGCGTCAACGTGCAGGCGGAAAACGCAGTTAGTACAAAAACGGCAGCTTAACGTCCCAGTCGGATCTTCATGGCCGCTTCGGAAACGCCAAATTGACGAGCTAAGGCCGCAACATCCGCATTTGGCGGTATCCCGACCAAAGCATGCTTAGGCATCAACAGGTTAGCCGCGAAACTGTTGGCTTGGCGCTCGTGAACCGGTCGGACCATTGGATTTGGCTTCGAAGACCCAACGGCCCGATAAGCCCTGTTATCACCGACACCTTCGCCCAAAAGCTCACGATGATAAATGTAATGTCCAAGCTCGTGCGCAGCCGTGAACCTTTGTCGTTGGGTCTGATGAGACGCGTTGACGACGATTCCATAGCGCCCATCTGTTTTACGCTCGATCCATCCTGAAATATCGTCCGCCAGGGGCTTGAACTGCAAATCTAGGCCGATCTCGCGAATGATCTCGTAAACGGGCACAGGCGTACTATGCCAATGGCGTTGGACAACTCTCAGTGGGGCTTCGTTGTTCATCCTGCTTGCCTACCTATATCATCGGCTGCGGCGGCATCATCGCCGGTCCCAAGCGTCGCATCTGTTAACAAATCAACGTTCTTCCTGACGACCGCGGGGGCCTCGGTAGAAAGCCATATCGAAACCAATTCCTCCGCTTTCGCGCTAGCTGCCGCACTGGCTGCTTTTTCAGCCGAAGCTTCGGTAAGCGCCTTAAAGTGGCTGTAAGACCATATTGCCAAGACCGCGATGAAGATCGCACCGATAGCGATCATCACGCTCAGGCCTGTCAACAATATGGATATAAAGTCTTTGTATTCCAGGCCATTGCTAGGGTTGGATTTGACGCCGCCTCGAAAAATGAAAAACACAGCAAGGACGGCGAAGGCGAGATTGAAAAGAGAAGGCAGACGTTGCCTACCCTCATCCATGCTGTTTCTCGGTGCGCGTTCATCAGTTCCCCCAGTTGCGAGGAATGCAGGTAATTGCCCGATTTGGCAATCTCGAATTTCAACCTGAGATTAGCCCAAACGAGCCGGGCGGTTCGGCGTTTTACCGTTATGCCAGAAGCAACGATGTCCGCCACCTTGGGGATCGAGATCACGTCTGTTCGGGGCCGCCCAAAGAAAAACCCCGGACGGTAAGCCGTCCGGGGCTAAGGTTGCCGCCGTTCGCGGATCGCCGGGAGGAACGATCCGCGAAATACTTGAAGGCTTAATTGTAGGCACGCTCTCCGTGATCGGCGATGTCGAGACCCTCGCGCTCGGCCGGCTCCGGTACGCGCAGGCCAATGAAGGCCTTGATCACGAGCAGCGCGACGATCGAGACCACGGCGGTCCAGATGGACGACGTTAGGACGGCCCAGACCTGCGCTGTCATCTGCGCAGTCATGTCGTAGCCGACCGTGGCGGTGGCATCGGTCGCCAGATAGTTGGTGACGCCGGTGCCGCCGAGGCTGGTATTGACGAAGATGCCGGTCAAGATCGCGCCGAGAATGCCGCCGATGCCGTGAATGCCGAAGACATCGAGGCTGTCGTCATACTTGAAGATCGACTTCAGGCTTGTCACCGCCCAGAAGCAGACCACGCCGGCGAGCAGGCCGATGACGATCGCGCCGACCGGACCGGCAAAGCCGGAGGCCGGGGTGATCGCCACGAGACCCGCCACCGCGCCGGAGGCGCCGCCGAGCATGCTCGCATGGCCGCGGGCGATCCACTCGATGAAGCTCCAGGCGAGCGCGGCACCGGCGGTGGCCACGATCGTGTTCAAGATCACGAGGCCTGTGAGCCCGTTGGACTCAAGGTTGGAGCCGGCGTTGAAGCCGAACCAGCCGACCCAGAGGAGCGACGCGCCAATCATGGTCAGCACGAGGTTGTGCGGCGCCATGTTTTCCTTGCCGAAGCCGACCCGAGGACCGACCATGATGGCGCAGACGAGGCCGGCAATACCGGCATTGATATGCACCACGGTGCCGCCGGCGAAGTCGATCGCACCCTTCTGGAACAAGAAGCCGGCGGTCGAGGTGACCAGGGCGCCGTACTCGTCGAGCACAGCCTGGATCTTGGCCTTGTCCTCGCCAGCTGCGGCCAACAGATCGAGGAACTTCTTAGCGTTATCCGCGCCGACCGCGGCTTTGATGGCGTCAATATTGGCCGGGTTCAGCGTGTAGGCGTCCGGGCCTGCCCAGAACCACACCATGTGGGCGATCGGGAGATAGGCGAAGGTGAACCAAATCACCAGGAACAACATGACGGCGGAGAACTTCATCCGCTCGGCGAAGGCGCCGATGATAAGAGCCGGCGTGATCGCCGCGAAGGTCAGCTGGAAGATGACGTAGCTGATTTCCGGGATAACGACACCCTTGGAAAAGGTCGCCACATTAGAAAACGACATGCCGGCCGTCGGATCGACCGTGATGACCCCCGCGAGGAACGCCTTGCTCAGGCCACCAAAGAACGGGTTCAGCGCTTCCGAGCCGTTGGCGGAGAACGCGACCGAGTAGCCATAGACGACCCACAGGATGGCAACGACCGAGAAGCCGCACAGGACCTGCATCAGGATCGAGAGCACGTTCTTGGAGCGAACGAGCCCGCCGTAGAAAAGCGCGAGCCCTGGCAGCGTCATCAAGATCACCAGGATCGTGGAGAGATGCATCCACGTCGTATCGCCCTTTTGCGGTGATGGGGGGGCCACGGCGTCCGCAGCGAGAACGCCGTGGGTCGTTATCGCCATGAGGGCAACCGCTCCGGCGGCGGTCGCCGCTAGACCGAAGACCCGAGATGTTTGGTTAACGTTTATCATCGTGTTTGAGCTCCGCGGTCTAGTTCAAAGCGCTTCGACATCGGTCTCGCCGGTCCGTATCCGGACGGCGTGATCGATCCCGTAGACAAAGATTTTTCCGTCGCCGATTTGGCCGGTTTTGGCGGCGGACGAGATCGCGGCGACGACCTTGTCGACCTGGTCCGAGGCTACGGCGACTTCGAGCTTGATCTTCGGCAGGAAGCTCACCGCGTATTCAGTGCCGCGGTAGATTTCCGTATGGCCTTTCTGCCGACCGTAACCCTTCACTTCGGTCACGGTCAGACCCTGCACGCCGATCGATGTCAGTGCGTCCCGCACCTCGTCCAGCTTGAACGGCTTGATGACCGCCATAACGATTTTCATTGCTCGGTTCCCGTTTTCTCGTGCTGATGGAGCGAATGCCCCAAGAGAGTCCAAACGTAGCCGGACCATCCGGCTCAGATGACACAGTTCTACAAGACCCGTGCCAACCGGTCAGTGGCGCGAGACTCTCCCGAGAAATTTGGGAAACTTGCTTAAATTTGCCGGGCTCGGCGCTCGCCGCCGTTCGATACCGGGCTCGCCCCGCATCGGCGACAAAGACTCGTTTAGGGGGCCTGTACGCCCCGATCATCACTGCCCGAGCACACAACGCATTCATTTGAGTTTATCTGACAGTAAGGGCGTCTTGGGTGGCACAAAAATGGCCCTAGAATCCTGAGAATTTACGAGATCACGGTCGATGACGCGAGTTAATCCAAATATACACGAATAAGATGTTCATTCCAATAGGATGATGTTTTTGCGCTGAAGCGCGGCCTCACCGAGCAGTCCGTGGGTAAGAATTCTGACCGCCCGGACCGTCGCCCAATTTAGTTGCATACAATGAATGCGTGTGGAGGCATTCACAGCAATATTGCCTATTTCGTGTGCGTTCGCACAACGAACGTGCTCGAATGATTAGCCATGACGCATCCGAATCAAGCCTTCTTGGGCGGTCGATGCGACGAGCTGCCCAGCTCGGCTATAAAACGACCCGCGATTGAAACCGCGCCCACCCACGGTGTTCGGGCTGTCTTGGGCATAAAGCAGCCATTCGTCGGCTCGAACCGGACGGTGAAACCACATGGCATGGTCGAGGCTGGCAAGTTGAAGATCCCGGTCGAAGATCGATCGTCCATGCGCAAAGAGCGACGTGTCGAGCAATGTCATATCTGACATATAGGCGAGAACCGCGGCGTGTAGAGACGGATCCTCGGGCAATTCGCCGTTCGCCCGAACCCAGATATGTTGGGTTGGCGCGAGCAGCACCCGCGAAACGTAGTGGCGCAGGTCGACCGGCCTCAACTCGATCGGCCGCTCACGTTGCCAATAGCGGCGCACGGCCTCGGGCGCCTGTTGAAGGCCGGCTTCGTCCATGACGGGCACGGATTCCGGTGGCGGGACGTCCGGCATCGGGATTTGATGTTCGAAGCCCGCCTCCGGCCGGTGAAACGAGGCGGACATGGAGAATATGGCTTCTCCGTGCTGGATCGCGAGCACGCGGCGTGTCGTGAAGCTGCCGCCGTCGCGGATCCGGTCGACCTCGTAGACGATCGGGATAGCCGGATCGCCCGGCCTCAAGAAATAAGCCTGGAGCGAATGTACGGGCCGGTCCGTTACGGTGCGCGAGGCGGCCACGAGCGCCTGCGCGATCACTTGGCCGCCGAAAACCCGTTGCCAGCCGACCTGCGGCGACCGCCCCCGATAAAGGTTCACTTCGATCGTTTCCAGATCCAGGATCTGAAGCAAGGCGGCGATGGGGCTCATTTGGTGCAATCTCCGGAACGCATGGCGCGGTCCGAGCCTTTACCAGATCGGCGCGGCTTTCGGTAAAGCCGGGTGTCGGATCGAATCAGGCTCTCGCGTCGCATCGACATCACCAGAACGAATGCTATTTAAAGGTTCGATCGGCGCGGCTAGGCGCGCGTATCAACCCTTACCGAGAGGAGACCGCCGATGACGGACGCTCTAGACGTGACCGTGGCCGGCGGCGGCTATATCGGCCTTTCGCTCGCGCTGGCGCTGAAGCAAGCCGACCCGACCTTGAAGGTCGCTGTCGTCGAGCCGCGCCCGCCGGAAGCCGTCGTTCGCGATGGTCGGGCTTCGGCGATCGCCGCGGCCGCGCGCGCGATGCTGGACCGCCTAGGCGTTTGGGCTCGGATCGAACCCTCCGCCCAGCCGATCCTCGACATGATCGTCACCGATTCCAAGCTGACCGATGCGGTCCGGCCGGTCTATCTCACCTTCGGCGGCAGGCTCGACGACGGCGAACCCTTCGCGCATATGGTGCCCAACGCCGTCATGGTCGCCGCCTTGCTGGACGCCGGACGCGCCGCAGGGGTGGAATTGATCGCGCCGGCCTCGGTCGCGGGGTTTGAAACCTCGACCAGCACTGTTGCGGTGCGCTTCGCCGATGGCACGATCCGCGACACACGGCTGCTCGTCGCGGCCGATGGCGTCAAATCGCGCCTGCGGACGCTCGCCGACATCCGGACCGTCAATTGGGACTACGGCCAATCCGGCATCGTCACGACCATCGCGCATGAACGCCCTCACGAGGGCCGCGCGGAGGAGCATTTCCTGCCTTCCGGCCCTTTCGCCATCCTACCGCTGGCGGATGACGCCACCGGTCGCCACCGCTCCTCGCTGGTCTGGTCGGAGCGAAATCCCCAGGCGAAGCGGCTGGTGGAGGGCGACGATTTCACCTTCCGCGCCGAATTGGAACGCCGCTTTGGGTACCATCTCGGCGCGATCGAGCCGATCGGGGCGCGGCATGCCTATCCGCTCGGCCTGACGCTGGCGCGTGCCTGGGTGAAGCCGCGCTTTGCGCTCTGCGGCGACGCGGCCCATGGCATCCATCCGATCGCCGGCCAAGGCCTCAATATCGGCTTTCGCGACGTCGCGGCGCTGGCCGAGACGATCGTGGAGGCCCATCGCCTCGGCGAGGATATCGGCGCGCTCGACGTTTTGGAACGCTATGAGCGCTGGCGGCGCTACGATGCCTTCGAGATGGGCGTGATCACTGATCTGCTGAACCGAATCTTTTCCAATGATTTCGGACCTTTGCGGCGGCTACGCGGCATCGGCCTCGGCATTGTCGACCGCATCCCGGCGCTGAAATCCCGCTTCATCCGCGAAGCCGCCGGCATCGGCGGAGAACTGCCAAGACTACTGCGCGGCGAAGCGATCTGACGATCGGGAGCTTTCGGTCTCAGCGCCGCGCCAGCGCCTTTTCGATCTCCGGCATCAGCCGCGTCTTGAGGCCCTCTTCACTGATCGGCCCGATGAACTTGTAGGCGATCTTGCCGTCGGCCCCGACCACGAAGCTCTCGGGCACGCCATAGACGCCCCAATCGATCGCCACCCGTCCGCGTTCGTCCGTCCCGACCGCGGCAAAGGGATTGCCGAGCTGGCCGAGGAACCGGCGGGCGTTCTCCGGCTCGTCCTTGTAATTGATGCCGACCACGCGGAAGCGCCCATCCTTCGCAAGCTCGCCCAGATAGGGATGCTCCTGGCGGCACGGCACGCACCAAGAAGCCCAGACATTGACGACGGTCACCCGCCCGGCGAGATCGGCGGTCGCAAAGCCGGGCACCGGCTTTCCCTCCGACAAAAGTCCGGGAAGCGGCGGAAGCACGAAGGTCGGGACCGGCTTATCGATCAGCGCCGAGGGCACCTCGGATGCATCGCCGCCGAACTGAAGCCGATAGAAAAACAGGCCGGCAAGCGCGAGAAAGACCGCGAGCGGCAAGAGGACGAGCGGCGACGGCCCGCGCCGCTTGGCCGTCGGCTCGGGATTGGCGGCATCGGGATCGGCGGCCGTCATGCCGAACCCCCGTCCGAGCGCCGCCGAATGCCGCGCGCGTCCATATCCCGGAGAATCCGACGCTGAACGTGCAGGTCGGACAAGACCCAGGCGACCAGCGCGATCAGCACCGCGCCTGAGACGGCATAGGCACCCGCGATGAATTCCCAATGCGTCCCGAGCCCGAACATGGCGATCACTCCGCTCCGTCGGCGGCTTCAAGCAGCCGCATTGTCCTGACGCGCCGGCGCAAGACTTCATTGCGCATGGCGCCAAGATGCAGCGCAAAGAAGACGAGCGTGAAGCCGAGAGCGGTGATCAGCAGCGGCCAGAGCATGGAGGGATGGATCGTCGGCCCGTCGAGGCGGATCACGGCGGCCGGCTGATGCAACGTCGACCACCAATCGACGGAGAACTTGATGATCGGAATGTTGACGACGCCGACGAGCGTCAAGATGGCGACCGCGCGGCCCGCTCGGGCCGGATCCTCGATCGTGCGCCAGAGCGCGATCAGGCCGAGATACATGATGAAGAGCACGAGCACGGAGGTGAGCCGCGCGTCCCATTGCCACCATGTGCCCCACATCGGCTTGCCCCAGAGCGAACCCGTGGCCAAACACATAAATGTGAACGCGGCGCCGATTGGCGCGGCCGCCTTGGCCGAGACGTCGGCGAGCGGATGGCGCCACACGAGCGTGCCGAGCGCGGACACCGCCATCAGCATGTAGCACAGCATGGAAAGCCACGCCGAGGGCACATGGATGAACATAATCTTGACCGTCGCGCCCTGCTGATAGTCGTCCGGGGCAACGGCGATCGAGAGATAAAGCCCTATCGCCAGAACGAGGCCGGCAAGACCGGCAAGCCACGGCAGCGCGCGGTCAACAAGCGAGAGGAAGCGAGTCGGATTTGCGAGATCAATCAGCGGCATTGGCGTTCCCGGTCAGGCTTCCCTGACCGTGGTTCTAGTCCGAAGTCCCTTCATATTCAATGCGTCATGCCGTGGGGTCGGCTCGATTGATCATGTGAGCGGGCGAGCGGGGCGACGTTCGGCGACAAGCCCGCGTCCGTGCGCGTCGCCGGAGGCAAGGCTCTCGGTTTGGCCGCCCGACCACAAAGTGACCTTCAGCAGGCAGCGCGTGGCGTCCTCGTCTTGCTCATAGGAAAGCCAAGCGATGGGGGCGTCCGCCCGCGCCGCCTCGCCCGCCGCCGTCATTGCCCGGCTGATACGAGCGCGAACGCCCTTGGGGAAATATTGCCACGCGATCGTGTGAAACAGCACGCGGCAAACGCCCGCGCGCGCCGGTTCGGCAAGAACCGCCTCGACCCAGTCGGCCGCATCGGCCTTCTCAAGCGACGGCGGATCGGCGCGCGCGATGGCGAGCGCCGCCGTCAGCCGCTCCAGGCGGCAAGGCTGATCCGACCAGCAATAGGCGAAAAGGCGTTCGCGGTCCGCCGGATCGGAAACCCGAAGCGGATTGAGATCGACCCCGCGACGGTCAACGACGCGTACGGCTTGGACGCTCGGCGCCTCGCCTTCGAAAACGGGGGCGAGGACCACGGCGGATGTGGGTTCTCCGGCGACGGTCTCGCCATAGCGATAGGCGAAGCGATCCGCGAAAAGGTTGAGCCCCGCGCTTGCGCCGATCTCCAGGAGCGCGAGCGGCATGCCGGTGCGCGCCGCAACATCCATCAGTCCGAGGAAGAGCGGCCCGGAGCGCGCGGTTTCATTGGTCTGCGGCGCGTAATCGAGCCAGGGCTCGATCCGCGAATCCAAGGCGCGGATCGCCGCCATGGCGGTTTCGCCCAGCACGGCCTCATCGGGGAGCGGGTTTGGCGGATAGCAGGCCGCGAGATCGGCCAGCATTCCGCGCCGAACCATGGCGTGGAGCGCGCCGGCCAGACGCAGCGGCACCGCGTCGCCCTTGGCGTCGGGCGCGCCAGCCCAATCAAGAATGCGCGCTCCGGTCGCGGTTGAACGATCCAGCCGATCCTCCAGTGCCCGCATCAGCCGAGCCGTCAACGGCGACCCGAGCTTGTCGCACCACACCGCTTGATCGGCGAATGCGCGGCGGACAATCGCCTCGTCGGTCATCGATCAGCCCACCGCTCGCGTTTATAGGTCAATATAGCTGACCCATCCTGCGCTCGCTCCCGCGACCTGTCAATCCGTCGAGAAACGCAACGCGGCCGCCGTCGCCGCCGATCCGATGACGATGGCGAAAAGCGCGAGCGCGCCGAGGATGAGCAAGGGCGCGAGAAACGGCGTCGGCGGCATCACCACGGCGGAGGCGGCCGAGACACCGAAGATCAAGATCGGCACGGTCAACGGCAGGACGAGCACCGCAAGGAGAAGCCCGCCCCGGCGCAGCGTGACCGTCAGGGCCGCGCCGATCGCGCCAATGAAGGTCAGTCCCGGCGTGCCGAGCGCAAGCGTCAGCATGGTCGCCCCGATCGCCACGGGCTCCATGCCGAGGAGCACCGCCAGAAGCGGCGACACCAGCACCAGCGGCAATCCGGTCGCGACCCAGTGCGCCGCGCATTTGACAAGCACGACGAATTCGAGCGGGGTTTCGCCGGCGAGAATGAGATCGAGCGTGCCGTCGTCCCGGTCGGCCTGAAACAGCCGATCGAGCGACAGCAGCGTGGCGAGCAGCGCGCCGATCCACAAGATCGCCGGCCCGATCCGCGCGAGGAGCTTCGCCTCCGGCCCGACGCCGAAAGGCACGACGGTCACCACGATCAGGAAAAACAGCGCGCCCATCAGCGCCCCGCCGCCAGCGCGCGTCGCCAATCGCAATTCGCGGACGAAGAGCGCCCCGACCGCCGTCATGCCGCCACCCTCGCGGAGGGGGAGAGATCGAGCCGGAGCGGCTCGCCGAAGTCGAGCGGCGCATGCGTCGCAGCCACCACGATGCCGCCTTCGGCGAGATGCGCCGCGACGATCGCCACAAGCCTGTCCTGCGAGGCGGCATCGAGCGCGGAGGTCGGCTCGTCGAGCAGCCAAACCGGCCGATACGACACGAGGAGGCGCGCGAAGGAGAGCCGCCTTCGCTGACCGGCGGACAAATAGGCCGCCGGCATGGCCGCAAGCCGCTCGAGCCCGACCGCCTGAAGCGCATCGGTCGTGCTGCCGGCCGGGGCCTCGAAGAAGTCGCGCCAGAAGCCGAGATTTTCCTGAACGGTCAGTGCCGGCTTCAGCGCATCGAGATGGCCGAAGTAATGGCACTGCTGGCCGACCGACAGATCGCCATCCGCTCCTTCAAGCGCGAGCGTCCCGGCGACCGGCGTGACCAGCCCGGCGATGAGGCGCAACAGGCTCGATTTGCCCGCCCCGTTCGGCCCGGTCACGACCAGCGCCCGACCGGCTGGAACCGCGAAACCGACACCGGAAAACACCCGCCGTCCGCCCCGTTCGCAAGTCAGATCGCCTCCGATGAGACGCATGGTCGAAACACTCCCGCGACGGATCGGGCGATGCCGAAGAACTGTTTCGACACGAGACCCACCGTTGAATGTCGCTCTCACTAGAACATTTCCCGATCGGATGAAATCATCCGATCGACAAGGAATTGCTCCAGATTCATTAGCTTGAGCCGGTCCTTATCGTTCGGATCGCTTCGATCCGAACGGGACAGGCTCTAGCACCCCGGCGCGTTAGTGCATATAAGGCAGCAAAATCTCGGGAAAGGCGATGTGGCCGCAACCCCTCC
>JBEINZ010000017.1:0-24960 GCA_040377825.1 Hyphomicrobiales bacterium
GGATTCCCCTGCGAAATCCCGCTCGCGAAGCGGGGATGAATCTGATTCAATCCTTTCATCATCCGGCGGCTTGGGGTTGGGTCATGGCGAAGGGGCAGATTGGGTTTGTCGAGACGATGGTGGATCCGCGATTGGGGCGGAACGCGCGGCTTGATCGGATTGAGGCCCAGATCGATTGGCGGGCGCTGCGGCCTGCGTTGGCGGGACTTCGCTCGGGTGAGGTCGGTCGGCCGCCTTTTGATGCGTTGGCGATGGTCAAGGCGCTGTATTTGCAGCGGCTTTACGATCTTTCGGACGCCGGGCTCGAGGAAGCGCTGCTCGACCGGGTGTCGTTCCGGCGGTTTTGCGGCTTCGGGCTCGAGGCGCGCACGCCCGACGAGACGACCTTCGTGCGCTTGCGGCAGGACGCGGCGAAGGCGGGGACGCTTGAGCGTTGCTTCGAAGCGATCAATGCGCAGCTTGAGGCGCGCGGCCTGATCTTGAAGAAGGGCACGCTGATGGACGCGACCTTGATCGCCGCCGCGCATAATCCGCCGCCCTTCGAGGCCGGCGGCGGCAGGGCGCGCCATCCCAAGGACCCGGACGCGACCTTCACGCGCAAGAACGGCAAGAGCCATTTCGGCTTCAAGGGCCATATCGGGGCCGATGAGACCTCGCTGATCGTGCGGCGGGCGGCGTTTACCGCGAATGTTGTCAACGACAGCGAGGCGGCGGATGGCTTGATCAGCGGCGACGAGCGCGCGGTCTAAGCCGACAAGGCCTATCCGCAGAAAGCACGCCGCGCGCGGCTGAAGGCGGCGGGCATCAAGGACCGCATCATGACGCGCCGCCACAAGCACCAGCCGGCGCTTGATCCGCGTCGGGCGCGACTGAACCAGCTGATCGCGCGGCGGCGGGCGCCTGTGGAGGGGGTGTTCAGCTGCCTGAAGCGCTTTTACGGCCAGGCCCGCGCGCGCTGCCACTCGCTCGAACGGGCGGCGGCGGACTTCTTCGCGGCGGTGACAGTGTACAATTTGACGAGGGCGGCCAAGATTACGATCTGAGGTAGGCATAGGAGATGAAATCGACGCTTAAGATGCAAAATCCCGGCCGATCGGGCGGCCTGGGCCGGCGGAGAAGCCCCCCACGGGCCACGAAATTGCCCTGCTGAGGCATCGCGCTTGAGCGAAAATCCGCACAACGGCGCTTCGGACGGAGATCGAGCGAACGCGCCGAGGTTTCTTAGAGGAATCCTCAAGGGGAGAAGGCGTGGGAGCCGAGGGATTTTTCTGAAGTTCGGACGGTCTCAGCGCATCAGCGGCTTGTATCGGATCCGGTGCGGTTCGACGGCGTCGGCGCCGAGGCGGCGCTTTTTGTCGGCTTCATAGTCTTGGAAGTTGCCCTCGAACCATTCGACGTGGCTCTCGCCCTCGAAGGCCAGGATATGCGTCGCGATGCGGTCCAAGAACCAGCGATCGTGGCTGATGATGACGGCGCAGCCAGCGAAGTCCTCGAGCGCCTCCTCGAGCGCGCGCAGCGTTTCCACGTCGAGGTCGTTGGTCGGTTCGTCGAGCAGCAGCAAGTTCGCGCCGGATTTCAGCATTTTGGCCAGATGCACGCGATTGCGCTCGCCGCCGGACAGTTGGCCGACCTTCTTTTGTTGGTCGCCGCCCTTGAAGTTAAAGGCGCCGCAATAGGCGCGCGAATGCATCTCGCGCTTGCCGAGATAGATCACGTCGTTGCCGCCGGAGATTTCCTCCCAGACGGTCTTGTTCGGATCAAGCGCATCGCGCGATTGATCGACATAGCCGAGCCGCACGCTCTCGCCGACCGCAATTGCGCCGTCGTCGGGCTTTTCTTGGCCGGTGATCATCCGAAACAGCGTCGTCTTGCCAGCGCCGTTCGGGCCGATGACGCCGACAATGCCGCCCGGCGGCAGCTTGAATGTCAAGGCGTCGATCAACAGACGGTCGCCGTAGCCCTTCTTCAAGCCATTGAAATCGACTACGTTCTGGCCGAGGCGCTCGGCGACGGGGATGATGATCTGTGCTGTCGTCGAGGTTTTCTCGTTGGCCTTCTGGACCAAGTCGTCGTAGCGCTGGATGCGCGCCTTGGATTTGGCCTGCCGGGCCTTGGGCGAGGCGGAAATCCATTCCTGTTCGCGAGCGAGCGTGCGCTGGCGCGCCTCGTCCTCGCGGCCTTCCTGCTCCAGGCGCTTCTGCTTTTGAACCAGCCAAGCGGAGTAGTTGCCCTGGTAGGGAATCCCGCGCCCGCGATCGAGCTCGAGGATCCAGCTTGTGACGTTGTCGAGGAAGTAGCGGTCGTGGGTGACGATCAGCACGGCGCCCTTGAAGGACCGCAGGTGCTTTTCCAGCCACGCGACGGATTCGGCGTCGAGATGGTTGGTCGGTTCGTCGAGCAGCAGCATGTCGGGCTCCGACAGCAGCAGTTGGCAGAGCGCGACGCGGCGCTTTTCGCCGCCTGATAGACCCGACACCGACGCGTCCGCTGGCGGGCAGCGAAGCGCGTCCATGGCCATCTCGATTTGACTGTCAAGGTCCCAAAGTCCCTGCCCGTCGATCTGATCCTGCAGGCCAGTCATCTCTTCCATGAGCTCGTCGGAATAATCCTCCGCGAGCTTCATGGAGATCTCGTTGTAACGATCGAGCAGCGCCTTTTTCGGCGCGACGCCGAGCATCACGTTGCCAAGCACGTCAAGGGCGGGATCGAGCGGCGGCTCCTGCTGAAGATATCCCACGCGCGCGCCCTTGGCGGCCCAGGCCTCGCCGGTGAATTCCTTGTCGACGCCGGCCATGATGCGCAGCAACGTCGACTTACCCGAGCCGTTTACACCGAGGATGCCGATCTTGGCGTCCGGAAAGAACTGAAGATGGACATTGTCCAAAACCTTCTTGCCGCCCGGATAGGTCTTCGAGAGGCCGTTCATGTAATAGATATACTCGTAGGAAGCCATCGGCCTCGCCGCCTCTCGCGCCATCAAAAAGGATTTGTCCTCAGGGGAACATCGCCTATGTAGCGATCTGGCCGCGCCGGGGCAATGGCAATGCGCCTTCGGTCTTAGGGGGAAGCATGACGAGCCTAAGTTTCGATCTTGCCATCGTCGGCGCGGGAATTGTCGGATTGGCGCATGCGCTGGCGGCGCGGCGCAAGGGGCTTTCGGTTGTGGTAATCGACCGCGACGCGCAGGCGAACGGCGCGTCCGTGCGCAATTTCGGCTTCATTACGGTGACCGGCCAGGAGCGCGGCGCCTGTTGGGCCCGCGCGATGCGTTCGCGCGATGTCTGGGCGGAAGTCGCGCCGAAGGCCGGCATCGCGGTGGAGCATCGCGGCCTTGTGGTTGCTGCCCGCCGCCCCGAGGCGAGCGCGGTTTTGGCGGCCTTCCTTCAAACCGAGATGGGCGAAGGCTGCCGCATGATGTCACCAGCACAGGCCATCACCGTCGCGCCGCAGCTCAAATCAAGCGCGCTCGACGCGGTGCTGGTCTCGCCGCACGAGATCCGCGTGGAGAGCCGGACCGCGATCCCGAAACTCGCGCGCTGGCTCGAGGCCGAGATGGGGGTGACGTTCTGGCGATCGGCGCTGGTCAAATCGGTCGAACCGATGTCGAGCGAGATCACGGCGGTGGAGACCTCGCGCGGCACAATCCATGCCGCAGCCGTCGTGGTGTGTCCGGGCGATGATTTCCTCGGCCTTTATCCCGAGCGCATCGCCGCCTACGGGGTCACGCGCTGCAAGCTGCACATGATGCGCGTCGCGCCGGACGGCGGCTTCAAACTCGGCACGGCGGTCATGTCAGATCTCGGCCTCGTGCGCTACCTCGGCTATGCGGCGCTGCCCGAAGCTGCCGCGCTTAAGGCACGCCTTCAGGCCGAACAGCCTGACGCCCTGGAGCACGGTGTGCATTTGATCGCGGTTCAATCGGCAGACGGCTCGCTGGTGGTCGGCGACAGTCATCATTATGCCGCGACGCCCGATCCCTTCGCGCCGGATTTCGTCGACGAGATCATCTTGGACGAGTTCGATCGCGTGCTCGATGCCCCCGGCCGTCGCGTGGTCGAGCGCTGGACTGGCATTTATGCCTCCGCGCCGGACCGGCTGATGTTCGTCGATCGGCCGTCACCAAGCGTGCGCATCGTCATGGTAACGAGCGGCACCGGTGCCTCGACGGCCTTTGCAATCGCCGAAGAGGTCATGGAGGAGTTGGTCGGATGAGCGTCGGTTCGGGTAACGCGGTTGGCCGGCTTTTGGCCGTTGTTTTCGATTGGGCGGGGACGGTCGTAGATCACGGCTCCCGCGCGCCGATGGGCGCTTTCGTCGAGGTCTTCGCCCGCTTCGGCATCACGATCGATATAGCCGAGGCGCGCGTGCCGATGGGCTTGCCGAAATGGGACCACATCCGCGCGCTGCTCGACAATCCATCGATCGCCGCGCGTTGGACATCGCGCCATGGCGCGGCGCCGAGCAATGCCGATGTCGATAAGATCTACGAGGTCTTCGTTCCGCTCAACGCCAGCGTGGTGACCGATTACGCCGATCTCATCCCCGGCGCGGCGGATGTCGTCGCCGAAGTGCGAGCGCGCGGTCTGAAAGTGGGCTCGACCACCGGCTATACGCGCGAGATCATGGCGCCGCTGTTACCGATCGCCGCCGCGCAGGGCTTCGCGCCCGACAATCTCGTTTGCGCGGGTGATCTGGCGGCCGGGCGGCCGACGCCGCTCATGATGTATCGCACTTTCCTCGATCTCGGCGTCTATCCGGCTGCGGCCGTGGTGAAGGTCGACGATACCGAGCCCGGGATAGCCGAGGGTCTTGCCGCCGGCACCTGGACGGTGGGTGTTGCCGTCTCCGGCAATGCAATGGGTCTGTCACTTGAGGAACTACGCGCGCTGACGCCGACGGAGTTCGCAAGCCGGCGGTCGGCGGCTGTCGCGACGCTGACCAAGGCCGGCGCGCATTTTGTGATCGATTCGGTGGCCGATCTCATGCCGATACTCGACCAGATCGACGGCCGCCTCACGCGCGGCGAGCGGCCCTAGAGCTTGAATCTGGAGCAATTCCTTATCGTTCGCATGAGTCTATTCGATTGGGAAATGCTTGAAACATCAAGGATATATGAGATCGACCACCGGCCTCATCCGGTCCGCGATGGTCACGTGAAGGGTCGCCTTGCAGAATCGGCCGATCAGGTCGGTCGCGTCCGCGATCGCCGCGTCCAGATCGCCCGGTCCGTTGGCTTGGATCGTCAGGATGGCGCGGCGGGTTTCGGTCGAGACGAGCGAACGCGCGTCCTGCCGCCAGTTCCAACGCCGACAGAGCACATGAGCCTCGTCGGCGAAAACCACTTCGCCTTGTTTCGGCGGATCCTCGGCCGGTCCAGCTCCCTCGGCATCCTCCTCGCCGATGGCGGCCATATCCACGAAGCTGTCACCCTCGCGGGCGTAGCGAAAGAAGAGATCGCCCGTTACCTTGTCGAGGTCGTCGGCGCCGGCTGGCATCACATGGGCGAGTGAAACCGCATTATAGGCGTCGACGAAGCCGTTGATGCGCGGCAGCGGGCGCTCGCCGAGCGCGTTCTTGACGATGCGTTCGACGGAGGAGCGGTAGCTCGTTTTCTTGATGCCGAATGCGCGATAAGCCGCCCGCCAAGTCGCGACGCCGGGAATTTCGGAGAGATCCGTTCCCGTCCAGGCGGCTCGGGCGGCTGCTTCACGTTCGCTGATCAGCCGGTTGAGTTCTTCCGGACGTTCGGGCGGAATTGTCAGCCCTGTTGCAGTGATCGCCGCAACGCGGAAGTTCGGAAATGCCGTCGTCAGTTCGGAGATATTGAGCTTCATGGCCGATGCCATATCACATCGTCGTCGATTGGATAGAGCGAACCGACTGCTAAGGAGCGGGCCCTAAAACCGACCGTCACTGACGCTTTTTGTTTCGCCAATCCATCAACATCTTGGTCGCCATTTCCAGCGACATGTTTTGATAGGCGCGGATAGCCCATTGCCGCCGCTTGCCGTCGATCATGTGCCGCCAGGGCCCGATGTTGAGATAACCGAAGATCGTCTGAAGCGGCAGCTTCAGGGTTTTTGCCAGAAAAAGCACAAAATTCATGTCGTCCGACGCTATTTCCTCGATCAGATCGCTGTGTCGGACATAGGCGAGCGAAGCGAAGACAATGGTTGCCTCCGGAAAACGCTCCTCCGCGACAAGCCGCTTGAACAGCTTTTGGCCGCGAAACCCCTGCTCCGTCATCATGGCGACACGCATTTCCGCCGAGGCAAAATCATAAATCTTGTACCAGCTCTCGACCGATCGGTTCTCCCTAGGCGGCGTCTCTTCCGTCAAGAGCAACCGCGCGCGCCCAGAGCCGTTGCGGGCCAATGACCGCACGATGATCCGCGGCACATCCTCGCGCCGCACGAGGCTCTCCTCGAGGATCTCGTCAAAGCGCGCTTGATCGGTCAGGATACGGAACGTGATGTTGGAGAGCTTCGCGCCATGGTTGGCGGTGACCGACCGTCGAACCGTGTCGTCTCCTTTGACCACAAGAATGTCCGTCACGCGGATGGACAACCAGGCGCGTTCGGCGATCGCCACCATGTGAGCCACTCCGGCATCGACCGCGATCGATACGAGATCCTCGTCGTCGAGCATCGGCGAGTGCACGAGGATGGGGCGGGCGACGCTAATCACGTCGCGAGCAAGCTTTTGCAGCGTGCGCGGGGGCGGATTGTCACTCACCGCGATCTGTACGGCGAGAAAGCCGCGGCTATCCACTGATGCCTTATCAACCAACCGCGTCATCATGTCGTCGAACGACGCCATCTCGGAGCCGCCGGCCGTCTCAGCCGTGATAGAAAACAGCAATGACAGCTGCCGCACCAATGCGTCACCATCTTCGCGCTGAAGGATCTGACGAGACAGATAGCCCTCAACGCTCTTGGTGACCGTGGCGAGTACCGATAACTCGACATTGATGGAAGTAAGCTGCAAATTTGACATAACTTGACTATATCCGCCTCCACTGCCCATGTATGAAATTATAGCCTGCTAGCTTTTCAAAGCATTTTAGTATGAGGTCGAAATGCGGTTGATCAAAGTGAAGGAAAATTAACTATAGGTCGCTGCAACATCACGGAATGCCTGTACTTTTGATTTTCGGATTGTCATTTGGTTGCCCCAATCGAATGGCTTTGTTAAGAGCCAATTTAGGTTAATCTCGATTTCGCAAACTCACCTAAAACGTGCAGCGGCATCGCAGCCACCGAGAGGGTCATGAAGGTCCGTACAGCCCTATCGCGAGTTTCGTTGATTGCGTTGCTTGTTTCCGGTCTCGGCGCCTGCGCAACAATCGATATCGCTCCCGCCAACCGGCCAACAGTGCTGCCCGCCATAACGCAGTCCAATACGGTTGGCGGCGACGATACGCTGCGCACGACGATCGTGGGACTTGCGTTTTCCGGCGGCGGCATGCGGGCTTCGGCCTTCTCCTATGGCGTGCTGCGCGGGCTGGACAAGGTGCGCGTTGCCGGCGGTGGCTCGATGTTCGACCAAGTCCGCTTCGTGTCCGGCGTGTCCGGCGGTTCGGTCACCGCGGCCTATCTGGGGCTGAACGGCCGCGGGATCATGAAGGATTACGAGCAGCGCTTCCTCTACCGAAACGCCGAGGAAGCCTTGCGAACCGAGGTTTACTCGGTCGAAAACATCGGCCGTGCCCTCGACGGCGGCGTCAACGACAGATCCGGCTTGCCGGCTTGGCTGAAGCGTAACGTCTTCGGCGATGCGACCTTTCGCGATTTCAATCGGCCGGGTCGACCGACGGTCTGGATCAACGCGTCCGACATCTCGCAGAAAACGCCGTTCATTTTTGAGCCGGTGACTTTCGGGGCGATCTGCTCGGACCTTTATACCTATCCGATCGCGGAAGCCGTAGCTGCCTCGGCCGCCGTCCCGATCGTCTTCAAGCCGGTGGTTGTAAAGTCCTATGCCGACAAATGCGGCTTTCAGCTTCCCAGCCATTTTGAGGATCTCGCCAAGCGGCGCGACACCTCGCCAAACTTGAGATCCTATCTCAACGCCTTAAAGCGCTACCGCGACGTGAAACAGGTCGGCTTCGTCAAACTGCTCGACGGCGGATTGACCGACAATTGGGGATTGGCGGGCATCAACGTCGCCATCGCCTCGGCTCCGGAGCCCTTCAAGCCTCTGACCCGCGAGGATGCCGTTTCCTTGGAACGCTTCATCTTCGTTGTCGTCGACAGCGGACGCACTTTGTCCGGCGATTGGTCGCAGACCTTGGAAGGCCCGACCGGCTCGGACCTTCTGGAGGCGGTCACTGGAACCGCGGTCGATTCCGCGGTGCGCAATTCGTTCGAGGTCCTGCGCCTCCAGATGCAAGCCTGGGAGGAACGGCTGAAGACTTGGCGCTGCGCGCTCGCTCCCGAGGACGTCGAACGCATTCGAGGCTCGGTCGAAGGCTGGGACTGCCGCAAGATCGAGGTCGTCCTCGACCGCGTATCCTTCGAGGACCTCGACCCCGCCGTCCAACAACGCCTCGACAAAATCCCAACACGCTTCACCCTTGCGCCGGAGGAGGTGAAGCTTGCCATCGACTCCGGCGAGGCCGCCGCCCTGACAGTCCTCTCGAGCCGCGCCGGCCAATAACAACGTTAGGCGCCGCGTTTTAGCTAACCTTATTGGCGAAACCCTCGGCTTGCCCCCCATCTCCCTCAAGGATTCCTCTACGAAAAAAGGAGTGCAGCGCTGTCGGCACGACGAGACAATCAACGCCACACCCAATAATCCATCGCCTCCATCGCCTTCTCCCCTTGAGGGGTGTTCAGACCGTAGAGATAGGTAACAGGCGTTCGGAGAGAGAGGTAACACTTGGAGCCTGACCTTGGAGGGTTTGGCGATGCCATGGGGAGCCGTTTCCGCGATGGATTTGAGGTTGTGGAGTCGATTGTCTCCTCGCGCTGACAATGCTGGAAATCTCTTTCGCAGCTTGATCCTTACGGCTCCATCACGACATCAAAGCGCCGCTCGGCGATGGTGTTGCCGGCGCGGCGCACCGTGATCGTGGCGGTGTAACGGCCCGCCGTCCAGCCTGACGCCGGCTTCTTCTTGCCGGCGAAAAGCAAGAACTGCGCCTTTGATCGGTCGGTCGGATCGAGCGTCTGCGTGACAAACACGCCTCCCGAGGGATCGCGGATTTCGATCGATTGTACATCGCCCGCGGCGAGGCCGACCACGCGGGCATAGGCAACGAGCGCCGGCATGGCCCGCTCCGCTCGCCAGTCGAGGAGGCGGCCGGATTCCACGTCGGCTTGGGTCACCGGGCCCGCATTGAAGCCCCAATTCAGCACGGCCGGCAGGCGGTAGCCGGCTTTGTCCGCTGCCTCGCGCGTCCAAAGCGCGTCTCGCGCCACGCCGCAGGCGGCAGCCGGATCCGGTGCGAAGGGGTCGATCGACTTGCCGTTTCGCCGCACGGACAAATGGACATGCGGGAACTCGGTCTGGCCGGACAGCCCGACTTGCCCGAGCCTGTCGCCGGCTTTCACCACCTGACCGGTCCGCGCGACGACGGAGCCCTTCTTCAGGTGGCAGTATTGCGTCTCGTAGCCGTCGGGATGCACCAGCACGACGCCGTTACCGCATTCCCGGCCCGCGAGTTCGCCGGGCTTTTTTCCGGCAAGGCCGACATCGTCCATCCCATCGCGCCAGCCGCGCACCGTGCCATCGAGCACCGCGATGACATCGACCCCGCGCGCCACGTCGGCCATCGTCGGAACACGAAAATCCGTTCCGTCGTGCCCGTCATAGGTCGCTGCGCCGCAGGCATAGTCGCGGGTGCCAGGACCCGGATCGCGGTCGACATGGTTTTGTATAATGCAACCGACCTCGCGGTCGCAGGCGATCGGCAAGCCGAGGCGTGGCGGCTCTTGGGCGAGCGTTGCACCGCCGCCGAAACCGAGAAAGGCGATGAACACTGTTGCCGAAACCCGCATGACATCGTGCCTTTCCATGCCCGCTCAACCGAAATGTGAGCACAGACAAAACAGCGCGTCCAGCGGGCGCGTGGCTTTCACGGCCGCGGCACGAGGCGCGCGATCACGGCCGTTAGGCTGTCCTCCCATGCCGGCAGGCGAATGCCGAAAGTGGCGGCGAGCTTCGCGGTGTCGAGGCGGGAATTGGCCGGTCGGTGCGCGGGCGTCGGGAAGTCGGCGGTCGCGATCGGTTCGACGGGCACGACGCGGTGTCCGAGGGCGCCGGCTTCCGCCATGATCGTCCGGGCAAAGCCGCACCACGTCGTCTCGCCGGTCCCGGCGAGATGATAGACCCCGCCGAGCGGCACGGACGGCTGGTCGGCCAATCGGGCCGCGATGGTCAGGATCGCGTCGGCGATATCGAGCGCGGATGTCGGGTTGCCGATCTGGTCGTCGACGACGCGCAAGACTTCGCGCTCCGACGCAAGCCGCAGCATCGTGCGCACGAAATTCTGCCCGAATGGGCTGTAGACCCAGGCCGTGCGCAGCACCAATGCGCCGGGGTGGGCCGCCAAGACCGCCAGTTCGCCCTCAAGCTTGGAGCGGCCATAGACGCCGATCGGACCAGTCGGATCGGTTTCAAGATAAGGCGTCGACTTCGAGCCGTCGTAGACGTAGTCGGTCGAGAGATGGACAAAGGGAACCCGAAGCCGCGCTGCCTCCGCCGCCAGTCGGCCGGCGCCGTCGCGGTTAAGCGCGAAGGCGGCATCCGGCTCGCTTTCCGCGCGGTCGACGGCCGTGTAGGCGGCGGCATCAACGACCACGTCGGGCCGGGCGGCCTCGATCAGCTCGCCGAGGCCACTGCCGGTTGACAGATCCAATGACGGACGGCCGATCGCCACGAGATCGATGCGTGATCCCGCGCCCGCTCCGCTCGTTCGCGTGACCGCTCCGCTCTTTCGCGCGCTGGCACGCTCGACGAGTGCGGTGGCGACCTGGCCGGTCGAACCGGCGACGAAAATCCTCATGGTTCAGCCGTCCTTCGCGGTTGACTTGGCCACGAGGCCGAGCCGGTCGCCGCGGTAGCGCTCGCGTAAGGGGCCCCACCAATCCAACCGATCGAGATACCAACGGACGGTCTTCTCGATGCCGGTCTCGAACGTCTCCTCGGCGCGCCAGCCGAGTTCGGTCTCGGCCTTGGTCGCATCGATGGCGTAGCGATGATCGTGGCCGGGACGGTCGGTGACAAAACTGATCAACCGATCGTGCGGCGCGCCGGCGGGCGCGAGCCGATCGAGGATCGCGCAGATGCGCTGCACGACCTCCAGATTGGTGCGCTCGTTTCGCCCGCCGATATTGTACTTCTCGCCGATGCGGCCCTTGGTCAGCACCTGAAAGAGCGCGCGGGCGTGATCCTCGACATAAAGCCAGTCGCGGATGTTGGAGCCGTCGCCGTAAACCGGCAGCGGCTTGCCCTCCATGGCGTTCAGGATCATCAACGGGATCAGTTTTTCAGGGAAATGGTAGGGGCCGTAATTGTTCGAGCAGTTGGAGATCACAATCGGCAGATGATAGGTCCGCGCCCAGGCGCTCGCGACATGATCGGACGCGGCCTTGGAGGCCGAATAGGGCGACGAGGGGTCGTAGGGCGTCTCCTCGGTGAAAAGGCCGGTCGGCCCGAGCGAGCCGTAGACCTCGTCGGTCGACACCTGGAGAAAACGGAAGCTGTCGCGCTTTGCCCGCCCGGCGCCATCCAAATAGGACCGCATGGCTTCCAGAATGGTCGCCGTGCCTATCACATTCGTCTGCAGGAAGACCATCGCGCCGCTGATCGAGCGATCGACATGGCTTTCCGCGGCCAGATGCATCACCGCATCCGGCTCATATCGAGCGAAAATCCCGTCGATCGCCGCTCGATCGCAGATGTCGGCGTGTTCGAAACTGTAGCGAGCGTTATTGGCAATTGCCTCGAGCGACGTGAGGCTTCCCGCATAGGTCAATTTATCGACGTTGACCACCCGCAGGCCAAGGTCGCCGACAAGATGTCGGCATACGGCCGAGCCAATGAATCCGGCGCCGCCGGTTACAAGGATACGCATCAGTCTATTCTCTCTTTGCACAATCGAGTTGCGGACGAAGGATAGAAACAAGAATGCAAGTTCAGGCAAGCGGTTTCATGTGGCCGTGTTGTGACGGGTTGCCGGACCCTATTGCCGGCGAAGTTTTCGCTGGACCATCCGAAGTTCGTCGAACTGCCATATGGCAGGATCAAAATAGCTGAGTCGGACTTCGCCGAAGGGGTTGTCGGCAGGCTAGGCCGTGAACGAGTGTTCGGTTGGCGCGGGTGCTGGTTTGCGACGGATCGCGGGTAAATCCAAGTGTGTCCGTTCTACAAGGGTCAGGGATGGTTCACCTGCTGTATAAACCATCTATTGGTTTTTTGAATTTGTCATCCGCCGCTCGTGTCGCCTGCCTGGGCGGTCAAAAAGGATACGAAAATGCGCATCGCGATGGTTGGTTCTGGCTATGTCGGGCTCGTGTCCGGCGCCTGCTTGGCGGATTTCGGACATTCGGTCATCTGCGTCGACAAGGATCACGCAAAGATCGAGGCCCTGCGTGGCGGCGATGTGGTGATCTATGAACCAGGATTGCCCGAACTCGTCGCGGCGAACGTAAAGTCCGGACGACTGTCCTTCTCGTCTGAACTCGCGGAGGCCGTGCGCGACGCCGATGTTGTGTTCATCGCGGTCGGAACCCCGTCGCGGCGTGGCGACGGCTATGCCGATCTTTCCTATGTCTATGCGGCAGCCCAAGAAATCGCCGGGGCGCTTAGTGGCTTCACGGTTATTGTGACAAAGTCCACGGTGCCGGTGGGAACGGGCGACGAAGTTGAGCGGCTGATCCGCCTAGCGCGGCCGGACGCGTCGTTCGCCGTCGTGTCCAACCCGGAATTCCTGCGCGAGGGTGCGGCGATCGCCGATTTCAAGCGACCGGACCGCATCGTCATCGGCACGGAGGACGAGGGCGCGCAGGCCGTCATGCGCGAGGTCTATCGGCCGCTTTATCTCAACAAGGCGCCCTTGGTGTTCACCACGCGGCGAACCTCTGAGTTGATTAAATATGCCGGCAACGCCTTCCTCGCGATGAAGATCACCTTCATCAACGAGATCGCGGATCTCTGCGAGAAGGTCGGTGCGGATGTGCAGGATGTGGCTTGGGGCATCGGGCTCGACAAGCGGATCGGCTCGAAGTTCCTGCACGCTGGTCCGGGCTATGGTGGCTCGTGCTTTCCGAAGGACACGATCGCGTTGGTGAAGACCGCGCAGGATTCCGGCACGCCCTTGAGGTTGATCGAGACGACGGTTGCGATCAACGATCAGCGCAAGCGCTCCATGGCGCGCAAGGTGATCGCGGCTTGCGGCGGCGACGTGCGCGGCAAATCGATCGCGGTGCTCGGGCTGACGTTCAAGCCGAACACCGACGATATGCGCGACGCGCCATCGATCAGCCTGATCCAGGCCTTGCAGGATCGCGGCGCGGCAATCCGGGTGTACGATCCGGAGGGCATGAAGCAAGCCCGCGAAGTGATCGACAACGTGGATTGGACAACCGGCCCCTACGACGCCGTCACGGGAGCGGACGGCGTGGTGATCGTGACTGAATGGGACGAGTTCCGCGCGCTCGATCTCGGCAAGATGCGCAAAGCCATGAAGGTTCCGATCCTCGTCGATTTGCGAAATATCTATTCGCGTGACCAAATCGAGCGGAACGGCTTCACCTATGTGTCGGTTGGTCGACCCGGACAGGATATCGTGGCCGGGAACTGAGGACCGGCCATGCGCGTGTTCGTAACAGGTACCGCCGGGTTTATCGGCTTCCATCTGGCGCGACGCCTGTTGGAGCGCGGCGACCGGGTGACCGGTTATGATGGGATGACGCCCTATTACGACGTCTCGCTGAAGCAACGCCGCGCCGCGATCCTCGCCAGCCATCCGAACTTTCAGGCCCAGGTTGGAATGCTGGAGGATGATGCGCGGCTCTCGGCGGCGGCCGATGCGGCCGCGCCGGACGTGATCGTGCATCTCGCCGCGCAAGCCGGGGTGCGATACAGCCTGGACAACCCGCGCGCCTATGCGGATGCGAATTTTACCGGCTCATTCAACATTCTGGAAGCCGCGCGGCGGCACACTGTTGGCCATCTGATCCTGGCCTCGACCAGTTCGATCTACGGCGCGGCGGCTCAAGTGCCGTTCCGCGAGACGGACCGGGCCGATTATCCGTTGACCGTCTATGCTGCCACCAAAAAGGCGATGGAGACGACCGCCCACGCCTATGCCCACCTGCATGACCTCCCGACGACGGCGATCCGGTTCTTTACGGTCTATGGTCCCTGGGGCCGGCCCGACATGGCGCTCTTCAAGTTTGTTGCGCTTGCGATGCGCGGCGAGCCGATCGAGATCTACGGTGAAGGCCGGATGGAGCGCGATTTCACCTATGTTGACGATCTCGTCGAGGCGATCGTGCGGCTGATCGATCGGCCGCCGGTCAAGGGCGCGCCTGTCGCGGTCGAGGGCGGGCAGGATAGTCTCTCTCCGGTCGCGCCGTTTCGGGTCGTCAATATCGGTGGCGGGGCGCCGGTCGGGCTTCTGCCCTTCGTCGACACGATCGAGCGGCATCTCGGCATCCCGCTCCGGCGCGTCATGTTGCCGATGCAGCCCGGCGACGTGCCGCGCACCTATGCCGCGACGGGGCTTCTGAAGGCGTTGACGGGCGTCATCCCGACGACCGATATCGACACGGGCGTGAAGGCCTTTATCGATTGGTACCGCCTGAACTACAACTGACCCGCCCCGTTTCCCCATTATTTGGAAAATGCCAATGTTCCCAACGCCGAAGCCCTTGCTCGTTCCCAATACCTACGCCTTTGAATCCGAACCGATGGTCAAGCCGACGGGCTTTCGCGAATACGATGCGCGCTGGCTGTTCGGCAGCGAACTGAACCTGATGGGCGTTCAGGCGGTCGGCATGGGGCTCGGCACGCTCTTGGGCGAGCTTGGCGTTGAGCGGCGGATCGTGACCGGTCACGATTTCCGCGCCTATTCAGCCTCGATCAAGATGGCCCTGGTGACCGGGCTTATGGCGACCGGCTGCAAGGTCCACGATATCGGGCTTGCGGTGACGCCGATGTGCTATTTCGCGCAGTTCGAGCTGGATGTTCCCGCCTGCGCGATGGTGACCGCCTCGCATAACGAAAACGGCTGGACAGGCATCAAGATGGGCGCCGAGCGGCCGCTCACCTTCGGGCCGGACGAGATGAGCCGATTGAAGGAACTGACGCTTACCGCCGCCTTCGATTTGCGCGGCGGCGGATCCTACGTTTTCGAAGCGGATTTTCCGGCCCGCTACATCCGCGATCTGACGTCTCGCCCGAAAATCGGCCGACCGTTGAAGGTGGTCGCCGCCTGCGGCAACGGGACGGCCGGGGCCTTCGCGCCGGGCGTGTTGGAGGCGATCGGCTGCGAGGTGGTGCCGCTCGATGTCGAACTGGACCACACGTTCCCGCGCTACAATCCCAATCCGGAAGACCTGAAAATGCTGCATGCGATCCGCGATGAGGTGTTGCGGACGGGGGCCGATGTCGGCCTTGGCTTTGACGGCGATGGGGATCGATGTGGCGTGATCGACAATGAAGGCGAGGAGATTTTCGCCGATAAGGTGGGCGTCATGCTCGCCCGCGATCTCTCCGCACTGATCGAGAACGCGAGCTTCGTGGTCGACGTGAAGTCGACCGGGCTTTTCTCCAACGATCCGGTGCTGAAGGCTAACGGTGCCCATACCGATTACTGGAAGACGGGGCATTCCTACATCAAGCGGCGGGTCAAGGCGCTGAAAGCCGTGGCCGGGTTCGAGAAGTCCGGGCATTACTTCTTCAATGCGCCGATCGGGCGGGGCTATGACGACGGCCTCGTTTCGGCGATCGCCATCATCGACATGCTCGATCGTAATCCCGGACGGACCATGGCGGACCTCAAGAACGCACTGCCGAAGACCTGGTCGTCGCCGACCATGTCGCCGCATTGCGCCGACGAAGAGAAGTACGGCGTCGTGGCGAAGGTTGTCGCCCGGTTCGAGGCGATGCGCGCGGCCGGCGAGCCGGTCGCCGGGCAGGCTATTACGGATTTGGTGACCGTCAATGGCGTGCGCGTGACGACGACGGACGGGACCTGGGGCCTCGTGCGGGCGTCCTCCAACAAGCCGGAACTCGTCGTTGTCGTCGAAAGCCCAGTGTCGGAGGCGCGCATGCACGAGATCTTCGTGGCGATGGATACGGTGCTGCGGCAATCGGGCGATGTGGGTGCGTACAACCAGACGATCGGGACAGCGGCGGGACATTGAGCGCTAGCGTTGGCGCCTTCCACGGACATTAACCCTCGGCATCGTTAGATCTCGGCAAATGGCGGCAATCGCGTTAAGACATTCCAAACGGCGTGCTTGAATCGGTGGGCACGGACGCAGACGTCGTGTTCGTTGGTCCATTGTGCCACTTGGCGAGGCGCCACTTTGACCGTCCCATTTGACAGCTGCCTAACGCATCTGGCCGCTTGGCGCGCCCGCGTCGGCGGGTTGCGGTCCTTGCACGACGGGGCATGGATCAAGGCCGCGTCGGCCTTCGCAATCCGGATCACCAATGCGGGCTTGCTGTTCGTCACGCAAATCCTGCTTGCCCGCTGGATGGGCATGCATGATTTCGGGGTCTACATCTTCGCCTGGACCTTGGTCATCATGATCGGCGACCTCGTCCCGCTCGGGCTTTCCTTCGCCACGCAACGGCTTGTTCCCGAGGCGCGGCATCTGCACGACCAGTCCGAATTGCGGGGGCTCCTTTTCGTCAGCAAGCTCCTGCCGCTCGCCGTCGCGATCGTAACGAGTGTCGCCGCAATCGGCCTCGTCGGCTCGTTCGGGACATGGATCAGCCGCATGGATCCGGCGGCGATCGCGATCGCCATGCTTGCCTTGCCGGCCTATGCCATGTGTGCCGTTCTGGACGGGATCGCGCGGGCCTTCGACCGGGTTCATCTCGCGCTCGTTCCCCCTTATATCATGCGCCCGTTGCTGCTCGTTGCCTTGGTCGCGGCCGCGCACGCGCTCGGGCTCACCACGAACGCGGAAACCGCGATCGTCGCGGCCGTCGTGGCGACCTCAGTCGTCGCGTTCGTTCAATTCATCCTCGTCGAGCGCGTGCTCGCTCGTGCCGTCGCACCCGGGCCACGCGCCTTTCGGACGAGGCACTGGCTTTCGGTTTCGTTGAAGATTTTGGGCGCCTGGGGCTGCCTGACGGTCTTCACCTATTCCGATATCCTCGTGCTCAGTCTCTTCGTCAGCCCCGATCGCATCGCGATCTACTACGCGGCGACGAAGGCGCTCGCGATCACGTCGTTCGTCTCCTATGCGGTTGCCTCGGTCCTCGGCCACCGGTTCGCGGCGCGGGAGGTCGCGGGCGACCGGGCGGGGCTTGAAAGGCTTGTGGCCTTCTCGGTGCATTTGACTTTTTGGCCGTCGCTCGTGCTGACGGGGCTCCTGCTCGTTGCCGGTAAGCCGATCCTCGGGCTTTTCGGTCCGGATTTCACGGAAGGCTATGCCCTCATCTTCATCCTGGCGCTCGGACTGATCGCGCGGGCGGCCATTGGACCGGCCGAACGGATGCTGACGCTGCTTGGCGCCGAGGGCGGAGCGGCTTGGGTCTACGCCGTCGCCTTTCTCGTTAACGTCAGCCTCGGATTCCTTCTTATTCCACGCTTCGAACTCCAAGGCGCCGCCTTGGCCAGCGCCGCTTCCATGATCGTGGAAGCGGCGCTTTTGTTCTTCATGGTGCGTCGTAAACTCGGGCTTCATGCTTTCGTCGTGCCGTGGAAAGGCTCGTTCGCGCCCGCCCGAGATTGACACAGGCGCGCCGATCCACGATTTACGGGCTCGGTCCATACCAGAAAAGAACCAGCTCCCTCTCATGAACGCGCCCGTCGCCGCCCTCGCAACGCCCGTCGCTCGCCGGCGCACCTTCGCGATCATTTCGCACCCGGATGCGGGCAAGACGACCTTGACCGAAAAGTTCCTGCTTTTCGGCGGCGCGATCCAGCTTGCCGGCGAGGTGAAGGCCAAGGCGAACCGCCGCCAGACCCGGTCCGACTGGATGGGCATCGAGCGCGAGCGCGGCATCTCGGTCGTCACCTCCGTCATGACCTTCGAATACGAGGGCGTGGTCTTCAACCTGTTGGACACGCCGGGCCACGAGGACTTCTCGGAGGATACCTACCGCACGCTGACGGCCGTCGACGCTGCGGTCATGGTGCTCGACGCAGCCAAGGGCATCGAAGCGCGGACGCTGAAGCTGGTCGAGGTCTGCCGTCTGCGCGACATTCCAATTGTGACGTTCATCAACAAGATGGACCGCGACACGATGGATCCGTTCGACTTGCTGGACGATATCGAGAAGACCCTGGCGCTCGACACCACGCCGATGACTTGGCCGATCGGCCGCGGCCGCGCCTTTGCCGGCACCTATGATCTCGCGAAATCGACGATCCGCCTCAAGGACGCCGACGAGGCCGTCGCGGTCAACGGCCCGCAGGATTCGCGGATCAGCGCGCTCCTTCCCGAAACGGACTATGAGCAATTCATCGGCGAGGTGGAACTCGCAGCCGGCGCGGCTAGGCCCTTCGTGCGCCGCTCGTTCCTCGAAGGCCATCTGACGCCAGTCTATTTCGGGTCGGCGCTACGCGACATGGGCGTGCGTGACCTGATCGACGCGCTCGGGGCCTTCGCCCCCAGTCCGCGCGAACAGAAGGCGGATGGCCGCGTTGTCGAGGCGACCGAGGAGCGGATGACCGGATTCGTGTTCAAGATCCAGGCGAACATGGACCCGAACCATCGCGACCGGATCGCCTTCATGCGGGTATGTTCCGGCAAGCTGATACGCGGCATGAAGGCCAAGCTGGTGCGCACCGGTAAGCCGATCTCGCTTCATACGCCGCAATTCTTCTTCGCCCAGGACCGCAGTTTGGCCGAGGAGGCTTTCGCCGGCGACATTGTCGGCATCCCAAACCACGGCACGTTGCGCATTGGCGATACGTTGACCGAAGGCGAGGACCTGATCTTTCGCGGCGTCCCGTCCTTCGCGCCGGAGATCCTGCGCCGCGTACGCGTCGCCGACGCGATGAAGGCCAAGAAGCTGAAGGAAGCGCTTCAGCAAATGGCCGAGGAGGGCGTCGTGCAGGTCTTCCAGCCGTTCGACGGCTCGCAGCCGATCGTCGGCGTGGTCGGGTCGCTGCAGCTCGACGTGCTGAAGGAGCGGCTTTCGGCTGAATACGGCCTCGAAATCTCGTTCGAGACGACCCGCTTTGCCGTGTGCCGTTGGGTGACGTCGACCGAAGCGGGCAAAATCGACGAGTTTGCCCGCCGCGATTCCTCCGCCATGTGCAACGACCTCGACGGAGACCCGGTCTATCTTGCAACGTCGCCGTACTCCCTGAAGTACGAGCAAGACCGCTGGCCGATGTTGGCCTTCACGGATGTGAAGGACTATCAACGCGTCAAGGCGGCTTGACGATCAGAGCGCTGCGACAGCCTTTCGGCGGGCGAGGATGCGCAGGAGCGGCGTCTGGCCGATCTCCGCGTAGTCGTCGAGGAAGGCAACGAGCTCCGGGCTCGCGCTGATATAGCCGACTTCCGCGAAAAATTTTTCCACGACGATGACATCCGGCGGCTGCCGGCGCAGATCTTCCAGCAGCGCCGCGCGATCCTCGTCGATCACGGCCATCATGCGACGCTCGACCGCTGGAGAAAGCTGCTCCAGCCGGATGCGCCAAATGGCGCTGGTCGAAAGCCATTGGGCGAAAGTGCGATTGACGAGGTGACCGCCGACCATGCGGATCAGTGGATGGCCTATTCCAAGATGGCTTCCAATGATGCCGATCTTCGGGGCCTTGCCGACGCTCCCGACGATTGCGGCGGACTGGCGAACATCGTCTTCGATCGCCTTCAGGGGCGGCATTCCCACCGAAAGTAGCAAGATGGAGCCGACCGCGGCGATGCGTCTAAACCCCCGCGCCGCATCGGCCACGACCGCCAAGCCGCTCGTCAGGGTATAGATCGCAACCAGCGCGGTGGCGGGGAGAAGATGATAGCCCCAGCCTTTACCCTGTTCGATGAAAGCAATCGCGAAACCGAGCGCGGCCCAAAGCAGGGTCATGTCGAGCGGGCGCATCGCGCGCCACCCCGTGACGACGATTCCGGCCAGGACGGGCAGCACGATGCCGCCGACCGGCCAGTTCACCAAGAGCTCGAGGAGCGGCTTCTTGGCCGGGCGGTAGACTTCCAGGAGAAGCGGCAGGAGGTCAGTGCGGTAATAGGGGAATGCGACAAACACGATCGCCACATAGACAACGGCGATCAGGGCCGCCAGACCGGCCTCGGGCGCGAAGATCGACCGCCAGGACCGCCTGTGCCAGGCGAGCCACAGCACCGGCAACGCGACAGCCAGCGCGAAGTGCGGCTTGATCGTGACCGACAGGCCCGCCCCAATGCCGGCCGCGAACACCGCAAAGAGCGTCGGCGACCGGCCCTCGGCGCGCGCGGCCAATGTCACCAATAGCGGCAGGATCGCGATCACCGCCATATGCTCGCGTTGACCGAAGGCGCTGAGCGGGAGGATTGCCAGCGAAAACACGCCGGCGAGAACGAAGTGTCTCGGGTTCCCCAGCACGGTCGTGCCCCGCCCGAACCACGCGCATGCCAAAAGCGAGACCGCGATGGCCGACATGTATTGCAGGCGGAGCCAACTTTCCGCATCACCGCCGACGTGGTGGGCCAAGAGGATGGGTGGATAGTAGAGCCAGACCGCCATGGGCGGGTTGGTCTCGATAACGTCGATGTAAAGGCGCTCGCCGGCCAACACCCGCTCGGCAACCGTCATGAGCCAGCTCGCGTCCGTATTTGTCGTGCGCAAATAATCAAGCAGTATCGCGACAGCGAATACGATGGTTCCCACAACGAGTGCGACAGCCCAGGCGCGCGCGCTGGTATCGACATCCGGATGCGTTTCCGCGTTGACGGATGTGTTCATCAGATTGTTCCTGTGATTGTCGGCTTGTTTATCTTCGAGACGGGATTCGGTTCGATTATACCGAAAACACTAGGCTGTTACCCGTTAACTCCAACTGAACACGGCCCCGCCTCATTGATCTCGCGCTGCCTTCAATTGGCTCCTGAATTCGTCGCGCCGGTCATGAATTGAAGCGACCACCGGCCCCATCGGGACGCCGAGGCCGACCAAGGTGGCCTCCGAAAGCTGCAGGCTCGCCTCGATCGTCTCCGGAACGGCGTCGGTAACGCCCATTTGGTAGAGTTTGGTGGCATGGCCCGCATCCCGCGCGCGCGCCACGAGTACGACATCCGGGCGCAGCGCGCGGACGGCCTCGACGATACGATCGACCATGGCGGCGGACGAGACCGTAACCACGACAGCCGTTGCGGTTTCGATGCCGCAGGTTTTCAGGAATGTGGGATTGGTCACGTCGCCGAAGTAAACTGGTTGATTGCGGCGTCGCGCCAGCGTCACCGTGGTCGGATCGCGGTCGATTGCGATATGCGGTTTGCCATGCCTTGCCAACATGCCGGCAACGACGCCTCCGACGCGGCCGTAGCCAACAATGATGGTGTGGTCTGTCGCCTCGGGCGGCGCGACCAAGGTTTCCGGATCGACTGGTCCGACCTTTTCAAATCGCTTTGCAAGCCGCCGTCCGAGTACCGCGATCGCGGGCAGGGCGGCCATGGTGAGCGAGACGACGGCCAAGGCGCGACCGCTTGCCTCATTGCTCAGAAGATCAACCGCAGCGGCAAGACCAACGACGATGAAGGCAAATTCTCCGCCCGGCGCGATGAGGGCAGCCGTTTCGATCGAGGCCGACCACGATAGACCGAACAAGCGGCCGAGGATGATCATCAGCACGGCCTTAACCGCGATGAGCCCCAGCGCGAGCCCGACGATGACCAGGGGATCGCGAAGCAGACCCGGTACATCAATCGACATGCCGACGGAGAAGAAAAAGACGCCGAGCAAAAGGCCCTTGAATGGTTCAATCGTTGCCTCGATCGCGCGTCGATACTCGGTCTCCGCAAGGAGAAGACCCGCGACGAATGCTCCAAGCGCCATGGAAAGCCCGGCGACCTGGGTCGCGACGCCCGTGCCGATGATGACAAGGAGCGAAGCGGCCATGAAGACCTCGGGTGTTCCAGTTTCGGCGACGGCGTGAAACAGCGGTCGAAGAACCAGCCGTCCAATCGCGACGATGAGCGCGATCGCAATACCCCCTTGGACAAGCGCGAACAGAAGGCCGCCGATGAGCGAGCCTTGCGCTTGGCTGCCAAGTTGACCGACCAGAAACAACAGCGGAATGACAGCGAGATCTTGGAAGAGCAGCACCGCGAAGGTGGCGCGGCCGGTCGCCGAGGTCAGTCGTTTGCTGCTCGCCAAAATTTCCACGACAATCGCGGTCGAGGACAGCGCGAGACACGAACCAAGAACGAGGGCCGCATTGGCCGAAAGCCCGAGGCCGAACAGAAGCCCGCTGATCGCAATCGACGAGGCAAAAACCTGCATGCCGCCTAATCCGAACACGAAGCGCCGCATGGTCGACAGGCGCTCGAGCGAGAGCTCCAGCCCAATGACGAAGAGCAGGAAGACGATTCCGAACTCCGCGATCCCGGCAATTTCTTCTGGGCGGTCGACCGTGATCGTGTTGATGAAATCGGACTGGGGGGAAAATTGCCCGAGCCCTTTGGGACCCAGGATGGCGCCGGCGGCAAGGAAGCCGAGAATTGGGCTGATTTTCAGCCGATGCATCAGCGGAACGACAATGCCTGCCGTTCCCAATACCAAAATCGCGTCTTTCAGCGACGACAAATCGACAGCTCCGGCCATTCGATTCTCCATGACCGCCAACGATGCCATCGTGAGGCAAAAGAGTGCCGGTGTCTGCCGTTTTCGACAAGCCGGAGCTGGCTACTTGGTTGCAATCGGCTTGCTATCTTCGCTTGGAGAATAGGTTTGGTCGCGTGCGGGAAGCGCGATCGGTGCATCACATCGTATGCCGGTCCGCCGTAATGCAAGTCGGGCTTTTCAGACGGGCGGACTGGTCCCGTAGATCAGTCACGTATAGAAACGTCCCGAACCAAGCCCGGACCCGATCCGGGGATATCAGTCGAAAGTCAGACGAGGACCGTTCATGAAGAGCGACATCGAGATTGCGCGCAGTGTTACGCCTCGGCCGATCGTGGAGATCGCCGGTAAGCTTGGAATTCCCTACGAGTCGCTCCATCCCTACGGTCATCACATCGCGAAGGTCTCCAACGAATTCATCGCCGATGTCGCCGATCGCACGAATGGCAAGCTGATCCTCGTGACCGCGATCAACCCGACGCCGGCCGGCGAGGGCAAGACGACGACGACCGTCGGCCTCGGCGACGGGCTCACCCGCATCGGCAAGAAAGCCGCGATCGCGCTGCGCGAGCCCTCGCTCGGCCCCTGTTTCGGGGTCAAGGGCGGGGCGGCCGGCGGCGGCTGGTCGCAGGTCATCCCGATGGAGGCAATCAATCTGCACTTCACCGGCGATTTTCATGCCATCACCTCCGCGCACAATCTGCTCGCGGCGATGCTCGACAATCACATCTACTGGGGCAACGGCCTCGATATCGATGGCCGCCGCGTGGCGTGGCGCCGCGCGATCGACATGAACGACCGGTCCTTGCGCTCGATCGTCTCGTCGCTTGGCGGCGTGTCGAACGGCTATCCGCGCGACGACGGCTTCGACATCACCGTTGCCTCCGAAGTGATGGCGGTGTTCTGCTTGGCGACAGATCTCGCCGACCTGGAGGCGCGGCTTGCGCGCATGGTGGTGGCGGAAACCCGCGCCAAGGGCTCGGTCACTGCTGGGGATCTCAAGGCTTCGCCGTCCATGACCGTGTTGCTGAAGGATGCGTTCCAGCCAAACCTCGTCCAGACGCTAGAGGGCACGCCGGCCTTCGTGCATGGCGGCCCGTTCGCCAATATCGCGCATGGCTGCAATTCGGTGCGCGCGACGCAGACCGCGCTGAAGCTGGCTGATTATGTCGTGACCGAAGCCGGCTTCGGCGCCGATCTTGGGGCGGAAAAATTCTTCGACATCAAGTGCCGCAAGGCAGGCCTCACGCCGGACGCGGCGGTGATCGTCGCGACCGTCCGCGCGTTGAAGATGCATGGCGGGCTGAAGAAGGAAGATCTTGGCAAGGAAAACATCGAGGCGCTCAAGGCCGGCTTCGCCAATCTGGAGCGTCATATCGAAAACGTCGCCAAGTTCGGCGTGCCCGCCGTGGTCGGCATCAATCGCTTCGTGACGGATACGGATGCGGAGCGTCAGCTGATCGTGGATCTTTGCCGCGACAAGCTCGGCGTTCAGGCGATCGTGTGCACGCATTGGGCCGACGGTTCCGTGGGGTCCGAAGCGCTGGCGCACGCCGTCGTCGCGCTGGCCGAAGGTCCGCGCAAGGCGCCGTTCAAGCCACTGTACCCTGCCGAAATGCCGCTTCTGGAGAAGGTCGAGACCATCGCCAAGGAGATTTACCGGGCCGGTTCGGTCGCGGCGGATGGCAAGATCCGCAAGCGCTTCAAGGATCTGGGAGCCGCCGGCTACGGCGATCTGCCGATTTGCGTCGCCAAGACACAGTCGTCCTTCTCTTCCGATCCGGAGGTGAAGGGCGCGCCGACCGGCCACGTCATCCCGGTCCGCGAAGTTCGGCTGTCGGCCGGCGCGGGCTTCCTCGTGGTCATCTGCGGGGACATCATGACCATGCCCGGCCTGCCGAAAATCCCCTCGGCCGAGCACATTCGCCTCGGCGCGGACGGCCAGATCGAGGGATTGAGTTAAGCGGTCGGGGCGCGGCTGGGTAA
>JBEINZ010000235.1:0-4792 GCA_040377825.1 Hyphomicrobiales bacterium
AGCCGGCGGGTAGCACTCACAACGCAACATTTCACCGCTGCACTCGCCACTGTCGCGACAACGGACATGGTCACGACAGTATCGCGAGCCTTCGCCGCGCATTTCGCCGCCACTTTTGATCTCATGGTTCGCGATGCGCCATTCAACGATATCGAATTCGAAATGACGCTCGTTGGGTCGATGAGGCGAGCGTCGGATCCGTTCTTGATTTGGTTGCGCGGACTCATCAGGGACGTCGCAGAAGAGACCCACGAAAGATTGTTGGAAAGTTCGAAAGAAATCAGGCCGGACATGCGGTTGCCGCCGGATCGGGCATAACCTATAACGACACACTGCTTAACTACGGATGGTCCAGTCCGATCAGCGAAGGGCGCCCAGATGGCCGAAAATTCGAACATGGATTACCCAGAGCATGAGAAAACCTATGCGTTTTTTGTCGATATGACGAAAACGGCAACAATCGCGCTTGTGGTTATTCTCGCGCTGATGGCGATCTTCCTGGTTTGACGTGCGTTGAGTCGTTGGCGGCTGGGCATTTCCCGCAATCGCGCTAACGCGTCGCCGAAAAATGGTCAGGATTTAGAATTCGTCAAAGTATGCCGATAAAGTTATGTGGCGGTCTATCAGCACATCGGCGGCGAGTGGCGGGTCGGTAACGCGTCGAAGCCCTAGATGCGAAGTCCAGCAGGGCCGTTGGGGGATGAAAGATGAAGATTGCGGTAGCGTCGGAACAAGATGCAGAGGAAAGCCGGGTCGCGCTCACGCCGGATACGGTCAAAAAGTTCAAAGCTCTTGGCTTCGACGTGTCGGTTCAAGCCGGAGCCGGCGTTAAGTCGCGCATACTTGACGGCGAGTACGAAGCGGTGGGCGCGACCATCGCACCGGACGCGGCTGCCGCGTTCGCCGACGCCGACATTGTCCTCACGGTCCGGCGTCCGTCCCCGACCCTCCTGGCGCTGGCGCCGAAAGGCGCGTTGGTCATCGGAACGATGGATCCCTACGGTCAGAAGGATGCTGTGGAGGCCTTGGGCGCCACGGGCTCGGCCGTATTCGCGATGGAATTCATGCCGCGTATCACGCGTGCGCAGGTCATGGACGTCTTATCGAGCCAAGCTAACTTGGCTGGCTACCGCGCCGTGATCGACGCCTCTGCCGTCTATGATCGTGCATTCCCGATGATGATGACCGCTGCTGGTACGGTGTCCGCGGCGAAGGTCTTCGTGATGGGCGCCGGTGTCGCCGGGCTTCAGGCGATCGCGACGGCTCGCCGGCTTGGGGCCGTCGTCACCGCCACCGATGTGCGGCCGGCGGCCAAAGAGCAAGTCGCCTCGCTCGGCGCGAAGTTCGTTGCCGTGGAGGACGAGGAGTTCAAACAGGCTGAAACCGCTGCCGGTTATGCCAAGCCAATGTCGGCGGAATATCAGGCGAAGCAGGCGGCGCTCGTTGCCGAGCATATCAAAAAGCAGGACATCGTCATCACGACGGCCCTGATCCCGGGTCGACCGGCGCCGAAGCTCGTTACCAGCGAAATGGTCGCCTCGATGAAGGCCGGCTCGGTCATTATCGACCTCGCGGTGGAGCGTGGCGGAAACGTCGAGGGGGCCGTGGCAGGGCAGACTGTTGAAATCAATGGCGTGCGAATCGTAGGAAACATAAATGTCGCGGGTCGAATCGCGGCGAGTGCCTCTCTCCTTTACGCGCGCAATCTCTACGCCTTTGTGGAAACCTTGGTTGACAAGAAGGCCAAGACCCTCGCGGTCAACTGGGACGACGAACTCGTCAAAGCAACACTTTTGACCCGCGATGGCGTAGTAGTGCATTCGGCGTTCAAGAACTGAACGGGCGGACGACGAACTCGCCAATCAGCGGCGACAGATTGCAGGGGTATGAGCATGGCCAATCCGATTTACGATCAGGCTCTTGAACGCGCAGACGCGGCGGCAAAGGCAGCGCGCCTAGCGGCCGATCAGGCGATCGAGGCCGCTCATCGCGCACAGGGTGCTTTGAACGAAATCGCGGCGAGCGCGAGCACGGCAATGCATGCGGCCTCGATTGGCGTGGATCCGTTCGTGTTCCAGTTCTCCGTCTTCGTGATGGCGATTTTCGTCGGCTATTATGTCGTGTGGTCGGTTACGCCGGCGCTGCATACGCCGCTGATGTCAGTCACCAACGCGATTTCGTCGGTCATCGTTGTCGGCGCGCTCCTGGCTGTCGGCGTGGATTTTGCCGCGGGCCCAGGCAGCACGGCGGCGCGCGGCTTCGGCTTTGTCGCGACCATCCTTGCGGCGGTGAATATTTTCGGCGGCTTCCTCGTCACAAGCCGAATGCTCGCAATGTACAAAAAGAAGAGCTGAGGAACGCGCCATGACAGCAAACATCACTGCGATCCTCTACCTCGTTTCGGGCGTGCTGTTCATTCTTGCACTGCGCGGCCTTTCCAGTCCGGCCACGTCGCGACAAGGCAACATTTACGGTATGGTCGGCATGGCGATTGCCATTGTCACCACGCTTGTCTTGATCCCACCGTCGTTCGCCTCGTATGTCTTGATTGTGATCGCCCTCGCCATTGGCGGCGGCATTGGCGCCTACATGGCGCGCACGATCGCAATGACAGCGATGCCGCAATTGGTCGCCGCGTTTCACAGCCTCGTCGGTCTTTCTGCCGTGTTTGTCGCCGCGGCGGCAATTAACGCACCGACCGCGTTCGGCATTGGCGATCCGGGACAAATTCACGGGCAAGCGCTTGTCGAGATGAGTCTCGGCGTTGCGATCGGCGCAATCACCTTCACGGGATCTGTGATCGCGTTCTTGAAGCTTGACGGTCGGATGAGCGGCAAACCGATCTTGCTGCCGTTTCGCCATGCGGTGAACGCGGGCTTGGCCGTGCTGCTTGTGGTGCTCATTGTCGGCCTCGTCGTGACCGGCAACCAAGCGCTTTTCTGGATGATTGTGCTCGCCTCGCTAGCGCTCGGCGTTTTAATCATTGTGCCAATCGGCGGCGCCGACATGCCGGTGGTGGTTTCGATGCTGAACAGCTACTCTGGCTGGGCCGCGGCCGGTATCGGTTTCACCTTGAGCAATTCGGCGCTTATCATAACTGGTGCTTTGGTCGGGTCATCGGGCGCGATCCTGAGCTACATCATGTGCAAGGGGATGAACCGGAGCTTTATCTCCGTGATCCTCGGTGGCTTCGGCGGCGAGACTGCCGTGGCAGGCGGTGGAGCAGCGGAATCCAGGCCCGTGAAGCTAGGCTCCGCCGACGACGCGGCGTTTATCATGAAGAATGCGTCGAAGGTCATTGTGGTACCGGGTTACGGAATGGCCGTGGCACAAGCACAGCATGCTGTCCGCGAGATGGCGGACAAGCTGAAGCACCAGGGTGTCGAGGTGAAATACGCCATTCATCCTGTTGCCGGCCGAATGCCTGGACATATGAACGTTCTGCTGGCGGAAGCGAACGTGCCCTATGACGAGGTCTTCGAACTTGAGGACATCAACAACGACTTCGCGCAAGCCGATGTGGCCTATGTCATCGGCGCAAACGACGTGACCAATCCCGCTGCCAAGACCGACCCGGCCTCGCCAATCTTTGGGATGCCGATACTCGACGTGGAAAAGGCCAAGACAGTGCTGTTCGTCAAGCGCGGCATGGGATCCGGCTATGCAGGTGTGGAAAATGAACTGTTTTTTCGAGACAATACGATGATGCTCTTCGGTGATGCGAAGAAGATGACCGAAGAGATTATCAAGAACCTCGATTGAACGCTGTACCGTTGCGAACAAACACCCAGCCTCGGAGTGCGGGCTAGGTTTTGATTTTCAAGGTCCCTATTCCTAAGGTCATCGTGGTCGCGATCAATTCGAGCTTAGGACGCCGCCGGTGCGCTGAACGCACTGGCGGGTGATCTGGTTTTGCGGCGCGAGGAGAAGGGCGCGCTGGCAAGCCGCGCGGGCGCCCTCGATATCGCCCAGTTGCTCCTGAGTGACCCCGCGGTTGAGCCACGCGTCCGCGTAGGTTCGATCGAGCGTCAGGGCATTGTTAAAGTCATCGAGCGCGCCCTTTGCATTCTGCTGGGCCAACTTTGAAAGGCCGCGCCCGTTGAACGGTTCCGGAGCGGACGCGTCTCGCTCGATCGCGGCCGAGAAGTCCGCAATCGCGGCGTTATGGTCGCCGCGCAACTGCAGGATTAAGCCGCGATTGTAAAACGGCGCGGGATTGCGCGAATTGATGGCAATGGCGGCTTGATAGTCGGCGAGCGCGCCGTCGATGTTGCCGGTTTGCCTGAAAAGTCCAGCACGTCCCACATAGGCTTGATCATAGGACGGGTTCATGTCCAGGGCACGGCCGAAGTCCGCAAGCGCTAGATCCAGTTTGCCAAGCCGGCGATAGACTTGAGCGCGATTGTTGTAAGCTTGAAACAAATTTGGATTGATCGTCAGCGCAGCGGTAAAATCGGCAAGCGCCTCGTTGTTCATACCGGACTTCGCAAAGGCCGCCCCACGAACATTGTAAGCCCCCGCATCTCGGGGATTTGCTTTGATGACCTCCGTCAGCGAGGCAATATTGGCTTGCGCGCCGCCAACGGTGATCTCATCCGATCCAACACCGACCGGACCGAGTGTAGCAGTCATGGGACCGCACCCGGCTAGCGCCAACGTCAAGAATAAGCTTGTCAACGCGCCACTCCGGCGTGCAGACCGGTCGTGAGATGCATGGGGATCATGGGTCTGCCGCGTCGATCGCATCATGCTGCTCAGCTCTTCGTGAGTCTTGACTCTCGCCGCAGGACCT
>JBEINZ010000280.1:0-3606 GCA_040377825.1 Hyphomicrobiales bacterium
ACCATTTCGACCGCGTCCTCGACATCCTCGCCGTCATCGCCATGGGCTTCCGGGTCGGAATCGTCGCTGGACGCGGTCATCGAGGACGTTTGCCGCGACGCGCGTTCCTCGTGACGGTCCTGCTCGGCCTGGATTCGAGCTTCTTCCTCCAGCAGCGCTTGCCGGTCGGCGACAGGGATCTGGTAGTAATCCGGGTGGATTTCCGAGAATGCTAGAAATCCGTGCCGGTTACCGCCGTAATCCACAAACGCCGCCTGTAGCGACGGCTCGACGCGCGTCACCTTGGCGAGATAGATGTTTCCGCGTAGCTGCTTCTTGGAAGCAGCCTCAAAGTCGAATTCCTCGACGCGACTGCCGCGCACCACCACGACCCGGGTCTCCTCCGGATGGGTGGAATCGATGAGCATCTTGTTGGCCATTGAATAATCGCTCCGCAGCCGCAATCGATCGCGCGCCCGCCCGGCCAAGGGCGAAGCGGCGGGGGACGGCCGTCTCGTTCGTAAGGAGGAGGATTGGGGCTCGACGGGCGGAGACCATGCCGATCAGCAGACAGCGATTCGCGGACGGGTTTGGCCCCCATCCTTCCAACGTCGCCGCTTCGCAGATCGAAAACCTCATGGCACCGGGCTCGAAACCCCATCGTTTGAATGTGTCCGCGTCGATTGGAGGGCCGCGGACTGAATGTTACCAATGCTTTAGCCGTCCTGGCTGGAACGGTTGCATTCTCGTTTTTCCCGCTTCCTTGGCGCCCGAAGACGATAGCCACGTGTCGCGCGGAAGCGAATTAGGAGCGCCTCGCGTCGCTCAGACCCCCATAATCCATCGCGCATCCGAGTCGCTCCTCGCGTGCCACTGGGGCAGTAAAAGGGCGAAAAGCCGGACCGCGACGTCGTTTACGGTAAAGACCGAGTCCGCGACGAAGGACGAATTCCCTGCCGAAGCCTTTTAAGGAGCACCGCGCTGCATTGCAAGGGAAACGCACAAGCGGCGGCAACCCATTGCCGCCACTGTCAACGCGCCTGCTCGGGCGCGATTGGCAAAATGCATCGCCAAGCGGCCCCGCTTAGGTTAACTCCGCGCGCTTAAACGTTCATCGTCGAGGACCCGACATGACCCAATCGTTCTCGCCGATTCTATCGGTCGACAAGATCACGAGTTTTCTCGACAGCGAATTCCCCCAATTGATCGAGGGCGGACGCGTCTACACTGTCGAGGAGATCGCGCCCGGACACGCCGTCATGCGGCTTCGTGCCGACACGCGGCATCTGCGTCCCGGCGGAACCGTCTCCGGGCCGTCGCTGTTCATGCTCGCTGATCTTGCCGCTTATGTCGCGATTCTCGGCCATATCGGCCCGATCGGGCTGACCGTGACCACGAGCGCGACGATCAATTTTCTGCGCAAGCCCGAACCGGGCGATCTCCTGTGCAAGGCGAACATTCTGAAGCTCGGAAGTCGGCTCGTCGTCGTGGAGTGCGCCATCCGGGCCGATGGCGCCGACGACTTGGTCGCCCATGCGGTCGCCACCTATTCGATCCCGAAGCGCTAACCAGCGACAAAGCTACGGTATTATAATACCTACAGTGTGGTACATCGTTACCGCTATCCGTAATCCATTGAATTCCATCGTCTTTTTAAGACTCCCCTCAAGAGCGATCGCTTGACACAGCCTTCGTCGTCCACTATCAACCGCCCGGACAAGGCGGCTGATGCCGTCACGATCGCTTCATCCGCGTTATTGACCCTCGCCAGAGAGTTTGCGCGGACCTTCCACCGGGAACGAACACCATGAAAACCTTTTCGGCAAAACCGGCCGAAGTTGAGAAGAAATGGGTGCTCATCGACGCTCAGGGCCTCGTCGTCGGCCGCGTCGCCAGCCTCATCGCCATGCGCCTGCGTGGCAAGCATAAGCCGATCTTCACCCCCCATGTCGATTGCGGCGACAATGTCATTGTCGTCAACGCCGACAAGGTCGTGTTCACCGGCAACAAGTTTTCCGACAAGGTCTATTACTGGCACACCGGTTTTCCGGGCGGCGTCAAGGAACGCACCGCGCGCAAGCTGCTTGAGGGTCGCTTCCCCGAGCGCGTCATCGAGAAGGCCGTGCAGCGCATGCTCCCCGGCGGTCCGCTGTCGCGCAAGCAGATGACCAGCTTGAAGATCTATGCCGGCGCCACGCACCCACACGAGGCCCAACAGCCCGTCCCGCTCGATGTGAAGAGCCTCAACCGCAAGAATGCGAGGGCCTGACCATGGCTGAAGTCCAGTCCCTTTCCGATCTCGGCCAGGCCATGGGTCAACAGGCCGTCAAGGCCCTGGTTGAGGCCCCGATTCACGTGCGCAAGGTCGATAGCCTCGGCCGCGCCTATGCCACCGGCAAGCGCAAGGACGCGGTCGCCCGCGTCTGGCTGAGCCGCGGGTCCGGCAAGATCATCGTCAACGACAAGGACTTTACCGCCTATTTCGCGCGTCCGGTCCTCCAGATGCTGATCCTGCAGCCGATCCTCGCGGCCAACCGCGACGGCCAGTTCGACATCAACGCGACCGTCGAGGGCGGCGGTCTGTCCGGTCAGGCCGGCGCGCTGCGTCACGGCCTTTCCAAGGCGCTGACCTACTTCGAGCCGGAACTGCGCGGCGTGCTGAAGCCGTTCGGTTTCCTGACCCGCGACAGCCGTACCGTCGAGCGCAAGAAGTACGGTCGCCGCAAGGCCCGCAGGTCGTTCCAGTTCTCCAAGCGCTGATCGGTCACGATCGCCGCGCGTGTCCCGAAGGGGGCGCGCGGCGATCGATCGATAAGCGCATCCCAAGCGACTTCGCCCTCTCCGTTACCGCGGAGAGGGTTTTTCTTTGTTAGGTGGCGGATTGGTCCGCCATTTCGCCGCGCGAAACGGGAAGCGGCCCCGCACCGGTCCGGTGGGGGGCCGCCCAGTTCTTTCACGAAGTCGGTGGATCAGACGTTGACGGCGTCCTTCAGGCCCTTGCTGGCGCGGAACTTCGACGCCTTTTGCTCGGGGATCTTGATCGGCTCGCCGGTCTGCGGATTGCGGCCCTCGGAGGCGGCGCGGGTGGTGACGGCGAAGTTTCCGAAACCAGCGATCTTGACTTCGTCGCCCTTGGAAAGGGCCGCGGAGATCGCATCGAACGTCGCTTCGACGACCTCGGCGGCCGCGGTCTTGGTTTGGCCGGTCTTGGAGGCGACTTCAGCGATCAGCTCGTTCTTGTTCATGCCTAGCGTTCCTTTTGTCTGGTCGATCGCCGGTTTAACCGGTCGAACCCCATTTGGATCTTTGTCGCGGCCCCGGATCACCCGTCGAGCGCGCGACTTCGGTTTGTGCGTGACCCGCCGACCGAGCCGCCGGATCGTCCTGGCGGCGCTTTCCGTAACCGGCGCGCAGATGCTGCGAGTCGAATGGAGCGAGCCACGGACGCTCAAAAGCCCCGAAAACGTGCCGGCCGCAAGGGCTTTTGCCAATTCCTTGATCGAATTCCGGCGGAAACCCTCGGTTTTCCGCTACAGCCAACGTCAGTAAGCCCGTTTTCATGAAAAAAGCCCCGCACCTTTCGTCGCGGGGCTCTTAATCTCACTCAACGCGGACGCCGATTAGTGG
>JBEINZ010000031.1:0-18333 GCA_040377825.1 Hyphomicrobiales bacterium
GACGCCAATCTGCCGCCCTCCCACGCCTATTGCGCCTTCTATCTATGGTTGCGCGAAGCCCGGGCTTTCGACGCCATGATTCACTGCGGAACCCATGGCACGCTGGAATGGCTGCCCGGCAAGGCGGTTGCTCTAAGTGAAGCTTGCGCGCCCGAAGTTCTGCTCGGCGCCACGCCGCTGATCTATCCCTTCATCGTCAACAATCCCGGCGAGGCCGGACAGGCCAGACGGCGGCTTGGCGCGCTCACACTCGGCCACATGACGCCGCCCCTCGTGACTTCGGCGAGCCACGGCGCGGCGGGTGAGATTGAGGCGCTGCTCGACGAATATGCAGCCGCGCAGGGCCTTGATCCACCTCGCGCCCGCCGCCTCGCCGACGCCATCGTAGCGCGCGCTCGGGAAACCGGGCTTTTGGCCGAGAGCGGCTTCGACGAGACCATGGCCCCGGCGGACGCGCTCGCGCGGATCGATGATTGGCTCTGCGACATCAAGGACCTACGCATCGGCGACGGGCTGCATGTGCTTGGTCGATCGCCGACGGGTAAGGCGCGGGAAGACACCGTGGCCATGCTGAGCGGAGCGACCGGTTCTGAGGCCCAGCACATCGAAGCTTTGCTCGAAGTGTCCGCGAAATCGGAGATCGACAACCTCCTCGCCGCGCTCGACGGACGCTTCATACCCGCCGGTCCGGCCGGCGCGCCGTTGCGCGGGCGACTCGATGTTTTGCCGACCGGGCGCAATCTAACGGCCGCCGATCCGCGCGCCATCCCGACCCAAACCGCCTGGGAACTCGGCCGACGCACCGCCGCCGAGGTCATGACGCGCCATGCCCAGGACCATGGTGAATGGCCGAGGCAAATCATAATCGATCTCTGGGGCTCGGCAACCATGCGCACCGGCGGCGACGACCTCGCCCAGGCTCTCGCGCTCATGGGCGCAAAGCCCGTCTGGGACGCGGCGTCGGGCCGCGTGAACGGCTATGAGATCGTGCCCCAATCCCGGCTCGATCGGCCGCGTGTTGACGTGACCTTGCGCGTCTCAGGCCTGTTTCGGGATATCTTCCCCACCCAGATCGCGCTTTTCGATGAAGCGTCCCGCGCGGTCGCCGCGCTCGACGAGGACGACGACATCAACCCGTTGGCGGCCGAACGTCGCGCCGGCAAGTCCGAGATCGGCCAGCCGCGCATCTTCGGCACCGCCCCGGGAACCTACGGTGCTGGCTTGACCGACGGACTGAACGACAGGTCCCTCGCCGACCGCGACGCGCTCGGCCGCGCCTATCTGGCCGCGAGCAGCCATGCCTATGGCGTCGGCGCGGAAGGCATCGCGGCGCCCGAGGCCTTCGCAGCGCGCGTTGCCGGAGCGGACGCTTTCGTGCATGTGCAGGATATCGACGGCCAGGACGTGCTGGATTCCGCCCCATACGCCGAGCACGAAGGCGGCTTCGCGGCGGCGGCGGCGATGCTCGGGTCGAAGCCCGCGCTTTACCATGGCGATTCAAGCCGCGGCGGTGCTGCAAAAATACGAACACTCGCCGAGGAGATCGCTCGCGTCGTGCGGGGCCGGGCGACCAACCCGCGCTGGATCGCCGGCCAAATGCGCCACGGCCATCGCGGCGCGGCCGAAATCGCGGAAACGGTCGGCAACCTCTTCGCCTTTGCGGCGACGACCACGGCCGTCAGCAGCAGGCAGTTCGATTTGGTCTACGACGCCACTCTTGGCGACGAACACGTGCGCGATTTCATGATCGAAGCAAACCCGGATGCCGCCCGCGCGACCGCCCTTACGTTCGCCGAGGCCGCTCGGCGCGGGTTTTGGGAAAGCCGTCGCAACTCAACGACTGCCGCGCTCGCGCAACTATGCGGAGCGGCGGCATGAACGGGGTTGCCTTGCCAAGGACGCCGTCTGTGAAAGGCTGGTGCCCTGGGGCGCTCAGCCCAATGGCGACCGGCGACGGACTGCTGGTACGGCTCAAGCTTCGCGCCGGCAGGCTGAGCGCGTCGGAGGCTCGGCAAATTGCCGCGCTTTCCCAGAGTCACGGCAACGGGCATCTCGATTTGACCCAGCGCGCAAACCTGCAGCTGCGCGGCGTCACGGCGCAAACCTATCCAAGCCTCATTCAGCGCCTTTCGGTTCTGGGTCTCGTCGATTCCGACCCAAGGATAGAGGCGACCCGCAACATCGTGACGAGCCCGCTTTCCGACCACGATCCCGCCGCGCCGATCGATGGCATGATGCTCGCGGCAGACCTTGAGGCGGTGCTCGGACGCGATCCATTGCTTAGCGCATTGCCGGCAAAATTCGGCTTCCTGATCGACGACGGCGCAAGCCTGCCGCTTGACGATATCGACGCGGACATCCGTCTTGTCGGCAACGCGGATCAAAGCGGCTCCCGCGTTTCGATCTTGCTTGGCGCAGATGCGGCGTCGGCGATTGTCGTTGGGTACACGAAGATAGAGTCAGCCGCGAACGCCGCTGCGGCATTAGCAAGGCAGTTTATCCGGCTCAAGCACCCGGAGGAACGGCGGATGCGAGACCTCGTCACGCGGATCGGGGCGCCGGCGATTGCTCGAGCGGCGGGCCTGGAAGCCATCGCCGAGGTACCGGCTTTACCTGGCGTTCGACAAGCCCAACGGCCGCCCATCGGACTTTTTTCGACTGACGCGGCGGTTCACGCGCTCGTCGGGGCCCCATTCGGCCGGCTTGAGGCCAAGGATCTTGCCACCCTTGGCGACGCTGCAAGTCGTCACGGCGCGGGTGAAATTCGGATCACGCCTTGGCGCGCGGTCCTCATCCCAGCCCTTCGCGATCCCGAAGCGGCGCTTGCCACGCTGGCGGCCGCCGGCCTGATCGTCGATCCCGCAGACCCCCGCCGCGCGGTGGTCGCCTGTACAGGCGCGCCGGGTTGCGCGAGCGCAACGGTATCAACACTGGATGTCGCGGCTGAACTCGTTGCGACTTTCAGCAAACGCATCAACTCGGATGGGGACATAGTCCAACTGCATGTGTCCGGATGCGCAAAAGGCTGCGCGCGGTCGGCGCGAAGCCCGTTCACGCTGGTCGGCAGGGACGGTCTCTTCGACATGATCCGCGATGGCCGAACCGGCGACGAACCCTTCGCGACCGGCCTTGCTATCACTGAGGCACGCGCGATCCTCGCCAAGGAAGTCCGCGCATGAGCGACCGCCTGACCTATATCCGCGAGGGCAACCGCATCTATGAACGCTCATTCGCGATCATCCGCGCGGAAGCCGATCTGGCCCGGTTCACGCCGGAAGAAGAACCCGTTGCCGTCCGCATCATCCATGCCTGTGGAATGGTGGAGGCGGCGGCCGACATCGTGTTTCAGCCAGGCGCCGTCAACGCCGCCCGGGCGGCGCTTCAGGCCGGCGCGCCGATCCTGTGCGACGCCAAGATGGTCGCCAACGGGGTGACGCGCGCGCGGCTTCCCGACAGCAATCAGGTCCTTTGCACCCTCGACGATCCGCGCGTGCCGGCGCTTGCCGCCGCGATCGGCAACACGCGGACGGCCGGCGCCATGGAACTCTGGCGCGACCTGATGCCGGGATCGGTCGTGGCGATCGGCAACGCGCCGACGGCACTTTTCCGTTTGTTGGAACTGCTCGACGAGGGCGTCGCCCCGCCAGCCGCCGTTATCGGCATGCCCGTTGGGTTCGTTGGAGCAGCGGAGTCCAAGGAGGCGTTGGCGGTCGATGGTCGGGTTCCCTGGATGATCGTGCGTGGACGCAAGGGCGGCAGCGCCATGGCGGCGGCGACGGTCAACGCCTTGGCGAGTACCCGCGAATGACGATCCTCGAGCGGCCCAACGATGTGCAAGACACCGATCTGTCGACGGCACGCGCGCCAGCGGCGGTGACGGCCGGGATCTTGACCGGTGTCGGCCTCGGCCCGGGCGATCCGGAGCTTTTGACGGTCAAGGCCGTCCGCCAAATCGAGGCGGCAGGGTGCCTCGCTTATTTCGCGAAGAAGGGCCGGCGCGGCCATGCCCGAACGATCGCGGATCCCTGGATCAAGCCGGGTGTCGCCGAGTTGCCGCTTGTCTATCCGCTGACAACGGAAGTGCATTTTTCCGATGGTCGATACATCGCCGAACTCGGCGCTTTCTACGATAGGGCCGCCGAAAACATCGCCGAAAAGCTAGGCGCCGGCATCGACGTGGCGCTCCTCTGCGAGGGGGATCCACTGTTTTACGGCTCGTTCATGCATATATTTATCCGGCTAAAAGATCGTTGCCGGATCGCCGTCGTACCTGGAGTGAGCGGCATGTCCGGCTGTTGGACTGCGGCGCGCGAGCCGATCACCTGGGGCGACGATATCCTTACAGTCTTGCCCGGCACATTGCCCGAAGCCGTCCTCGTCGCGCGTTTGAAAGACTGCGACGCGGCCGTGATCATGAAATTGGGCACGAATTTTCCAAAGGTGCGCCGCGCCCTCGGCGCCGCCGGGTTCCTGGACCGCGCGGTCTATGTCGAGCGCGGGACGATGGCGGGGGAACGGATCGAGCGTCTCGCGGACAAGATCGGCGACGATACGGCACCCTATTTCTCATTGATTTTCGTGCCCGGTCAGGGGCGACGTCCATGACCAGCAGCCTAAAGCTAGGCCGCCTTCGTGTCGTGGGGCTGGGTCCTGGGCCGACGCATTGGCTGACAGCGGAAGCCGCCGACGCTCTGGCAACAGTGAACGATGTCGTCGGATATCTCCCCTATGTCGAACGCGTTCTGGAACGACCCGGTCTCGTCCGCCACGCCTCCGACAACCGCGTCGAGCTCGAGCGCGCTCGCTTGGCGCTGACGCTCGCCGCGTCCGGGCGCGACGTCGCGGTCGTCTCGGGCGGCGACCCGGGAATTTTTGCGATGGCCGCCGCGGTCTACGAGGCGATCGAAACGGGCGATCCGACCTGGGCCACGCTCGATGTCTCGATCCTGCCGGGCGTTAGCGCGATGCAAGCGGCGGCCGCCCGGCTCGGCGCACCGCTCGGTCACGACTTCTGCGCGATCTCGCTATCCGACAATTTGAAGCCGTGGGCCATCGTTGCCAAGCGCCTCAATGCCGCTGCCGAAGCCGATTTTGTTATCGCTCTCTACAACCCCGCCTCCAAGGCGCGGCCCGAGCGCATTCATGATGCCTTCGCTTTGCTTCGAGGGCTGAAGGGAGGGTCAACGATCGTCGCCTTCGCGCGCGCGATCGGCCGGCAAGACGAGCAAATCGTAATCACCACACTCGCCGAGGCCGACCCAAGCATCGCCGACATGGCGACGTTGGTTTTGATTGGATCGAGCGAAACCCGCGCCTTGCGGAACGGGAAGCTCTTGACGCCGCGCGGCTACAGCCGGCCGGTGCCCGAACCCCTTGAGGCGGCGCCGTGAGCCTCGATCCACGCCATGACCGCTTCGAGATCGTCGAGCAACGGGACATCCGGCCGGGCCGGTCGGTGAACCATGACGACCTCGATCCCAAGCACCCGCGCTGCCTCGATCTTCGGATAGGTCGACGCGCCGCCGGCATTCTTGGTCACGATAAGATCGATCCACTCATGTTGCAGCAAGGCGATTTCCGCAGCGATATCGAAGGGTCCGCGATCGAGGATCAAGCGATGATTGGTGGGCATGTCCTCGTCCGGCGGCGGATCGATCGCTCGCATGATGTAGTCATGATCCGGCGCGGCCTTGAAATGCGCGATGCCCAGGCGCCCGATCGTGAGCAGAACCCGGCGGCGAGGCTTGGTCGCAAGCGCCGCGGCCGCCGCCGCGACGTCCGATACCTCCAGCCAGCGGTCGCCCTGACGCTGCATCCACGGCGCTCGGGAGTATGCGACCAGCGGAACCTTGGCGCGCAGCGCCGCTTCGGCCGCGCTGAACGACATGCGGGCGGCGAAAGGATGGGTGGCGTCGACCAAAAGGTCGATACCCTCGCGGACCAGATAGGCCGCAAGACCTTCCACGCCACCAAAACCGCCGATCCTAGTGGGCAAGGCCTGCGGTGCAGGGCTCCGCGTACGGCCGGCGAGCGACAAGACCGCCTCGATATCGGCACGGTCGGCAAGACGCCGGGCCAACAAGCCGGCCTCCGTCGTGCCGCCGAGGATCAGGATCTTGAGGGGCATCGCTTCCTTTCCGCTTGGGGGAGCCGATGAGCGATCTCACCCGCTGGCTTGCGATCGTCGGGATCGGCGAAGACGGGCTCGACGGCCTTACTCCTGCCGCGCGTCGGCTTATCACGCAAGCCGAGTTGTTGGTCGGCGGCCACCGCCATCTCGGCTTGGTCGGTGATCGGCCGGGAGAAAAGCTTGCATGGCCTTCGCCAATGCAGGAGGCTTTTCCCGCCATCCTCGCCCGACGCGGGCGGCCTGTTACCGTGCTCGCGAGCGGGGATCCGTTCCTATATGGCGTGGGCTCGGTGCTCGCTCGACATGTCGACCCCGGCGAGATCGTTTCCATCCCTGCCCCGTCCGCCTTCTCGCTTGCCGCATCACGCCTCGGCTGGGCATTGCAGGATACGGCCTGCCTGTCGCTGCATGGGCGTGCCTTCGAGCGGATCCTGCCGCATCTTGCCGATCGCGCGCGCCTTCTGGTGCTGTCCTGGGACGAAACGACGCCAGCACGGCTCGCCGAATTCCTTAAGCAACGCGGCCTCGGGCGGTCTCGGCTCGTGGTCCTGCAAGTGATGGGCGGTGCACGGGAGCGCATCATCGACACGATCGCGTCCACGTTCGGCAACCCGGTTGTCGACACGTTGAACACCGTCGCGATCGAGGTCGTCGCCGATCCCGGCGCCCGGCTGCTCCCGCGTTCCGCCGGCCTGCCGGACGAATGGTTTGAGCATGACGGGCAGATCACCAAGCGGGAGATCCGCGCCTTGAGCCTTGCCGCGCTCGCCCCGAAAAAAGGGCAACGGCTGTGGGACGTCGGCGCGGGATCGGGATCGGTCGGGATCGAGTGGATGCTTGCCGACCCAAGCTTACAGGCCATCGCGATCGAACGCAGTCACAAACGCATTGGGCGTATCGCGGTCAATGCCGCCGCCCTCGGCGTTCCCGGCCTTCAGATCGTGGAGGGTGAAGCCCCGGCCGCGCTCGCCGATCTAGCGCGCCCCGACGCGATCTTCATCGGCGGCGGAACATCGAACCCCGCGCTTGTCGATGCGTGTCTTGCCGCGCTCCCGCCGGATGGCCGGCTTGTGGCAAATGCCGTGACAATCGAAGGCCAAGCCGAACTCGCGCGTCGCGTGTCGATCCATGGCGGGCGGCTGATACAGATCCAAATTTCAAACGCCGAACCGGTCGGCCGCTTCACCGCGTGGCGCCCCGCGATGCCGGTCGTGCAGTGGAGCCTTGAAAAGCCATGACCCCGCGCCCGCCCCCCATCGCGATCGGCCTCGGCTGCCGCTCGGGCGTCCCGGGCGACGCGGTCGTGCATATTGTGCGCGCGGCACTCGACCGGCTCGGCCTTGATCCCGCGATGCTCGCCCATGGCGCCGGGCTTCTGTGCACGAGCGTGGAAAAGCAATCAGAGCCGGGACTGGTCGAGGCGGCGGTCGGTCTCGGTCTGCCGCTGGTTCTGCTGCCGAAGTCGGCGCTCGCCGCGGTTTCCGATGCGGTCGAGACTCGGTCGGACCGGGTCGTGGCGCTTTTCGGCTTGCCAGGGATCGCCGAAACAGCCGCGCTTGCCGGCGCCGGCCCAGGCGCTCGCCTTGTTCTGCCGCGTATCGCGGAAGCCGGCGTCACCTGCGCGGTTGCGACCGCACGCGCGGACTTCGCGGAGCGCGCCATGCTCGGAGGCAAGCCATGACCGTGCATTTCATCGGCGCAGGCCCCGGCGCTCCCGATCTCATAACCGTGCGCGGCCGCGATCTGATCACCCGCACGCCGGTTTGCCTTTTCGCCGGCTCGCTGATCCCGCGCGAGCTGTTGGCCTATTGCCCGCCGGGCGCCCGCATCATCGACACCGCACCGCTCTCGCTCGGCGAAATCGAGGCCGAGTTCGTTCGCGCGCATGAGGCAGGAAACGATGTGGCGCGGCTGCATTCAGGCGATCTGTCGGTCTGGAGCGCCATGGGCGAGCAATTGCGGCGTCTGGACCGGCTCGGCATTCCCTATACGGTTACACCCGGCGTTCCGGCCTTCGCTGCCGCCGCAGCCGCGCTCGGCCGCGAATTGACGCTGCCGGAGGTCGCCCAGTCCGTCATCCTCACGCGAACGACGGGCCGCGCCTCGGCCATGCCGCAAGCCGAAAAGCTCGGCGCCTTCGCCGCGACGGGCGCGACGCTCGCCGTACATTTGTCGATCCATGTCTTGGACCGTGTGGTGGCCGAACTTCTCCCCCACTACGGACCGGAATGCCCTGTCGCCGTCGTCTATCGCGCCTCGTGGCCGGATGAACGCATCGTTCGCTCAACACTCGGCACAATCGAGGCAATCGTCTCAGCGTCGCCGATTGAGCGCACCGCGTTGATTCTCGTCGGCCGCACGCTGGAGAACGCGGATTTTCGTGAAAGCGCGCTCTACGATCCGGATTATCAACGTCGCTTCCGCGATCGGCCATCAGTGGAGGATAGGTCCTGAGAGGCGCGGAACGGAGTTTGCGCAAGGAGACCGCCATCGCGGTCGAAGATGGCGACGCGCAGCGCGATCTTCGGATCGCCCAGCGTGCGCGCGGCGGTTTCCCATGCGCGTTCGGCGACGATGGACGCAAGGTCGAGCCCCGCGGTTCGCGCCCGTTCGATGACTTCCATCGCGCTATTCGCCTCACGCGAAGCCGCGACAAGATCGGAATCCGCGCCAATTTCACTAAGACACGCGGCAAGCCAATCATGATCAACCGTACCGCGTTTGGAGTGCAGGTCCAAGAGCCCCTGGCCGAGCTTGGTCATTTTGGCGAAGCCGCCGGCAACCGTGATCTTCGCCACCGGATGATCTCGGATGTACTTCAACATACCGCCGACGAAGTCACCCATTTCGATCAATTGCACTTCATCGAGACCGTCGAGGGCTTGCACCGCTCGTTCGGATGTCGAGCCGGTGGAACCCGCGACATGGTCGAAGCCCATGGCACGGGCGACGTCGATGCCGCGATGGATCGAATGGATCCAGGCGGCGCAGGAATAGGGGATCACGATCCCGGTCGTGCCAAGGATCGACAACCCGCCAATAACTCCAAGCCGGCCGTTAAGCGTGCGTTCGGCCAGTTTCGCGCCGCCGGGGATCGCGATTTCGATCTCGACATCGATCGGTCCATTGAACTCCGCGGCAGCCTCCGCGACCGCATTGCGCATCATTGCACGCGGCACTGGGTTGATCGCCGGCTCGCCCGGCGGTATGGGCAGGCCGGGACGGGTCACCCTCCCGACGCCCTCGCCGGCGCGGAATGTGATACCGGTGCCCGACGCGGTCGGTCGAACGGTGGCGACGACCAGCGCGCCGTGGGTTACGTCTGGGTCGTCTCCGGCATCCTTGACGATGCCGACGCGCGCAAAATCGGGGCCGATTTCGCTCAACGCCAACGCGAAGCCCGGGCGCTCGCCACCGGGCAAGGTTATGGCAACCGGGTCGGGAAATCGCGCCGTTGCGAGAGCCTCGCATGCCGCTCGGACAGCTGCCGTTGCGCAAGCGCCGGTGGTCCAGCCGCGGCGGAGGTTATCTTTTTGGATGTCCGCGTCGCTCATCGCGCCTCGCTCACTACCGCGTGGAAGTATCAGGCCCCCACGGCGGGTCAAGTAACAGGTCAGGACCCTGGACTCGATGATTGATCACGAGCCCTTTGAGAGCCTCATGCCCGCCTTCGAGCCGGGCACGGTTTGGCTTGTCGGTGCTGGTCCAGGAGATCCGGCGTTGCTCACGCTTGCCGCACTCGTCGCGCTGCGCAAGGCGGACGTCATCGTCTATGACGCACTGGTTGGTCACGGCGTCCTCGAACTTGCGGCTCCGACGGCCGCCCTCGAATTCGCCGGTAAGCGCGGCGGCAAGCCGTCGCCTCGACAACGCGATATCACAAGCAGGCTCATCGAACTCGCACGGGCAGGCAACCGTGTTTTGCGGCTCAAGGGTGGGGATCCCTTTGTGTTCGGACGGGGCGGCGAGGAGGCACTTGCTCTCGCCGTCAACGGTATTCGCTTCCGGGTCGTTCCCGGCATCACGTCAGGCCTCGGCGGTTTGGCGGCGGCGGGCATACCGGCGACAACACGAGACACCAATCATGCGGTAACGCTGATGACCGGACACCGGGCGGCCGGCGAAGAAGATGAAGTCGACTGGGCCGCTTTCGCCAAGACCGGCGCCGCCCTGGTTCTTTACATGGCGATGGCCAATCTCGACGGGATTTCCGAGCAACTTATCGCCGGCGGCATGGCCGGCAATACGGCAGTCGCCGTCATCACGGACGCGACCACCCCGGCACAACGCGTTCTCGTGACCGAGCTTAACCGAGCGGCCTCGGACGTCGCATCGTCCGGCATGAACGCCCCCGCGATCATTGCAATCGGTTCCATCGTGGGCTTACGGGACGCGCTAGCGGGACAAGGGATTGAAGTCTCGTCCGACGCTCTTCTATCCGACCGGGTCGCCGAGGATCTCGATCGATGAGCGCGCGCGGCCTCGTAATCGCCGCGCCGCGCTCGGGCAGCGGCAAGACCACGATCACGCTTGGTCTGCTGCGTGCACTAAGGCGGCGCGGACTTCGGATTAGGGGCGCGAAATGTGGGCCGGATTACATCGACCCCGCTTTTCACGCTGCGGCAACAGGTCTGCCGAGTTTCAATCTCGATGCTTGGTCCATGCCTCCCGATCTGGTCGCGGGTCTCGCGGCGGAGACCGCGGCCGAGGCCGACATCGTGCTCTGCGAAGGACTGATGGGCCTGTTCGACGGCGTTCCGGCTGCAACGGGCCGATCCGGCTCGACCGCCGATATCGCGGCCTCAACCGGCTGGCCCGTATTGCTGGTGCTTGACGTCGGCGGCCAGTCGCAATCAGCAGCCGCAATCGCCAAGGGCTGCGCGAGTTACGATCCCCGCATTCACATTGCCGGTGTGATCTTGAACCGTGTCGGCTCGCCCCGGCATCGCAAACTCGCCGGGGAAGCGATCGAGGCCTTGGGCATACCAGTCGTTGGCAGCGTCCCGCGAAGTGACGCGGTCGTGCTACCCGAACGCCATCTCGGGCTCGTCCAGGCAAACGAGACCGACGGGCTCATTGAACGTCTCGATCGTATGGCCGATCTTGCCGAGGCCAACCTCGATATCGATCGGATCGTTGCCCTTGCCGGCGATACGGCCTTTCAAGGCACCGGCGGCGGCTCCATTGCCGTTCCGCCCCCGGGCAAGCGAATGGCGATCGCGCGCGATCAGGCCTTTAGCTTCCTCTATCCCCACCTCGTCGAAGGATGGCGTCGCGCGGGGGCAGAACTGATGTTTTTCTCGCCGCTCGCGAACGAAGCGCCGCCGGGAACTGCAGATATCTGCTGGCTGCCGGGCGGCTATCCGGAACTACATGCTGGGAGACTTGCCGCGGCCGACGTGTTTCTAGCCGGACTTCGTCGCTTCGCCACTTCGAAGCCGGTTCACGGGGAATGCGGCGGCTACATGGTGCTTGGTCGGACGCTCACGGACTCGGAAGGAACCGAACACGCGATGGCTGGACTTCTCGATGTCTGCACGAGTTTCGCCACGCGACGCATGCAGCTCGGCTATAGAGCCGTGACACTCTTGGCCGATGGTCCGCTCGGATCAGCGGGAACGCGCCTCAAGGGGCACGAATTTCATTATGCGACCGTTGTCGGCGGAGATGGTTCTGACAGCGCCAACAACGCCTTTGCAAAGGTGGACGACGCCTATTCTAGTCCGCCCGTGCTGGGCGGAAGTCGGCGAGGTCTGGTAACCGGATCGTTTTTTCACGTCATCGCAAGAGATGCATCCGCCTAGATTTCCGGCGCAAACGAGTTAGACGACGAACGCCGCACGTCGGCGTTCGTCGATTGCCATGAGGTATACGGTTCAATCAGCGGCGTTCGCCGCGCAAACCAACACGCGGCCGGATGATTATGCGGTTACCGCCGGAAAAGCCTGACGACCTATATCCAGGTCCCATGCCTGCGCCGGCAAAGCTGGAACGATACATCGAACCGGTGGCCATTCCGGGTCCAGAACGATAGAGGGGCCGGCCGGTCCAGCCGCCGATGGCATAACCCGATCGCCCATCCCAGCGACTTGGCCGCCCGGCCCAACCGTTGTTATTCCAACCCCGATAACGATACATTGATCGTCGGTAGCCATAATTTGCGCTTCCATAATTGTAGCTATCGAAGGTTGATCCATTGTAATTCGTTTGTCCAAAGAAGTAAAAAAATGGGAAGAACGGAAATACTCCGGGACCTCTATAGTAAAAATTATCATCGTAAATAGGGTATGGCTCTGAATACTGATGCGGGGCAGCATTGGACTGGCACGCAGCTGGATTGTAATGGCGGCCAATGCCTGGAGCATTCAATCGGTTACAATGAAACCCGTGGACTTTTACAATTGCATTGTAATCATTGGCGATTGCTTTCAATTCTTGGACCGGACCTCCGGGAAGTGCGAAGGCAATCTCGGGGAGGACGGCGGTAGCAATGCCAAAAGCCGATGCGAGCGCGACGGCTATTCGATGTGTTTTCATGGATTGATCTCCAGCATCTGAGCTCACGAATGCATGTCGTCCGCCGGTCGCCGGCAGCGGCGCGCGCTCGATCAATGTGTAGTCAATGCCGGAGGCTATTGGCGGTTCCCGCGATGAGGCAAAGAACGATCGAGATCTGAATTGCCGAGATGGAGTTTGGTTCTAAAAACATCGATATAAAGAGAACGTGAGCTAAGAATAATGAGCGGCGTTATTTCGGGGTGCGATCAGAAATTTAGGAAACGTTTTCTTTGCTTACTGAGGACCGAGCAGAAGCGGTGACCAGTCGAGCGGAACCGCGACCAAGAATCCGCGTTGTTGCGACAGGCGGCGCTCTAAACGGGACAGACTCTAGAGGGCGACCGTTGCGGAAAAAAGCATTTACCGGATCTGAACCCGCCGAGGATCCGACGCGTTTGCGTCGCAACGGCTCCACCGAGGATTCAACAATGAAAATCGCACAGATCGCCCCGCTCTATGAAAGCGTGCCCCCGCGTCTTTACGGCGGAACCGAACGCGTGGTCAGTTACCTCACCGAGGCCCTTATCGATCTCGGTCATGAGGTTACGCTGTTCGCTAGCGAGGATTCGGTCACCCGTGCCGAGCTCATTCCTTGCGCGAAGACCGCACTGAGGCTGAACGATAGCGTCCGCGATCCGATCACCTATTATGTATTGATGCTTGAGCGCGTACGCCGGCAGGCGCATCGATTCGACATCATGCATTTTCATATTGATGCGCTGCATTTTCCGCTGTTCCGCGACCGGTCGCGGCAAACCGTGACGACGCTGCACGGGCGGCAGGACTTCATTGAAATGTCGATGCTCTACCGCAGCTTCCCTGAAATGCCCCTCGTGTCGATTTCTCTGTCTCAGCGACAACCTCTGCCGGATGCGAATTTTGTGGGAAATGTTTTGCACGGTCTGCCGATCGACCTGCTCAAGCCGACCTATGATCCACGCGGTGGATATCTAGCATTTCTTGGGCGCTTGTCGCCGGAGAAGGGACCTGATCGAGCCATTGCGATCGCGCGCGCTGTCGGGATGCCGCTCAAGATCGCGGCGAAGATCGATAAGGCCGACGAGCCCTATTTCCGCGCCACGATTGCTCCGCTTCTGGTCGGCGGTGACGTGGAATTCGTCGGCGAAATCAACGAGAAAAGCAAAGCTAGTTTTCTTGGGGAAGCCAGGGCGTTGCTTTTTCCGATCGAGTGGCCGGAGCCGTTTGGCGTGGTCATGATCGAAGCGATGGCGTGCGGTACACCAGTTCTCGCCTTCGGCTGCGGATCGGTCCCTGAAATCGTCGACAATGGCGTAACCGGACGGATTGTCTCATCGTTCGAGGAAGCAATCGTTGCCCTCGGCGACGTGCTTTGTATGGATCGTCGACGGATCCGTGCCCGTTTCGTTGAACGCTTTTCGGCCAATCGGATGGCCGAAGACTATCTGAATGTCTATCGCACTGTCATTCAGGATCGCATGATCGAGGCGCCGATCTCCGCTTTGCCACGCATGCCTCAAGTAGGACACCGGCCGAGGCAGGTTTATGTCGGCTGACGCAGTACAATCGCTCGAGTCACTGCTCGATACCGTTGATGACTCGCCCTACTACATTTTAGCAACCGGCCCATCAAGCAGGCCGCGACGCACATTGAAGCACGGCGATACGTTCGCGGTGCTCGATAGTCATGGCGATTTCGGAGCATCGCAAGGGGGGCCCGATGGGCTTTTCCATCATGATACGCGTTATCTGTCGCGCTTTGAGTTCATGATGAATGGCGCACACCCATTACTCCTCGGCTCCAATGTCTTGGAAGATAATCTTTCGCTTGCGGTGGATTTGACCAATCCAGATATCTACGGCGATGGCCGAATTGTGCTGCCGCGCGACTCCATCCATGCTGTTCGCTCGGTGGTTCTTTGGGAGGGCAAGGCCTTTGTCAGGCTTTCACTCCGCAATCATTGGAACCGGCCGGTCCGACTCGGTGTGAGCTTCACGTTCGCCGCCGACTTCGTCGACTTGTTCGAGGTACGCGGGGCTCGCCGAGAGCGGCACGGCGAGAAATCCGCGGAGGTGGTCGCGCCGAACGAGGTCGCGCTTGTCTATCACGGCCTTGACGATAAGACGCGCCGCACCTCGCTCCATTTCGCGCCGCAGCCCGATAGTTTGTATTCGAGTGCCGCTAGCTATCGCCTGACGCTCCCGCCAGGCGGTTGCCGATCGATTTTCGTCCAGATCGGCTGCGATCTCGTTGATGATTCGCACTTGCCGTTCATCTCGGCGGTCTTGGCATCCTGCCGTGAGCATCGCGGGCGGATGGTTGGGCTGGCGAGCGTGGAAACTTCGAATGAAGTGTTGAACGAGGTGCTCGATCAATCGCTTGCTGATCTGGCGATGCTCATCACGGAGACGCCCCAGGGGCCATATCCCTATGCGGGCATTCCCTGGTACTCCACAACATTCGGCCGCGACGGCATAGTGACCGCGATCGAAACCCTGTGGCTCGCGCCGGAAATTGTTCGTGGCGTACTGCAACGGCTCGCCTTTCTCCAAGCCACGGAATCGGACGGGGCCAATGACGCCCAGCCTGGCAAAATAATCCATGAAATGCGCGACGGTGAAATGGCCGTTCTCGGTGAAATACCCTTCGCTAGGTACTACGGAAGCGTCGATTCGACACCACTTTTTCTTGTGTTGCTCGGGCTTTACGTGGAACGGACAGGTGATCTTGAGACCTTGAAGAAACTGCGCCCGAACGCCGAGGCCGCGATCAAGTGGATCGCGGCTTACGGCGACAGTGACGGCGACGGCTTTACCGACTATGGCGGCACCACCGATCGTGGACTGACGAACAAAGGCTGGAAAGACAGTCACGATGCCGTCTTTCATGCCGATGGACATCTTGCTCCCGGCCCAATCGCCCTCGCGGAGGTGCAAGGGTACGTCTACCTTGCCAAAATCCATTATGCCGACTGTCTCCGCCGACTTGGCGAACCGGATCGGGCGCGCGACTTGGAATTGGAGGCGGATGACCTAGCCACCCGTTTCGAAGCGGCTTTTTGGTGCGAGGACATTGGTACCTACGCCTTGGCGCTCGATGGCAACCGACGGCGCTGCGCGGTGAAAACATCGAATGCAGGTCAGGTGTTATGGTCCGGCATGATCGCGGCCGGACGGGCGGCCACTGTTGCGAAGGGCCTAATGGCTTCCGACTTTTTCAGCGGCTGGGGTATTCGGACGGTTGCCGAAGGCGCCTCACGGTACAATCCGATGTCGTACCAGAACGGTTCGGTATGGCCCCATGACAACGCCCTGATCGCGTTGGGATTTGCCCGTTATGGCCTATCCGAGCCCGTATGTCGCGTTTTCGATGCGGTTTTTGACGCCGCGCGGTGGATGGAGTTTCGGCGATTGCCTGAGCTTTATTGCGGCTTCCGCCGTCGCACGGGGCGAGGACCGACACTTTATCCGGTTGCCTGTTCGCCCCAAGCCTGGGCCAGCGGGGCGCCGTTCGCGCTCATTCAAGCCGCTCTCGGGATGCGACTTATCCCCGAGCTAGGGGAAATTCAGTTCCGCAATCCGACCCTTCCCGATACCGTCGACTGGATCAAACTGAGAAATGTCACCATCGGCGGGGCCTCGGCCGACATTCTTGTCCGCCGCGTTGAGGGCAGCTTGTCGGTTGATCTCGTTCGCGTTTCCGGCAATGCGAGGGTGACGATTGAAATGATGCAGACGAACCCAAAGACCGCCATCTGACCACTAATCCCACGCCAGCCGCCACGAGGCTAACACTCCGCTAGCATCACTGCTTGAATGCAACGTGCACTCGGGGTCTAAATGATCATCGGCAGCGCGTGACTTGGGGAGCGGCGGATTGACGAGTCAGGACGGAATTTTGGAAGACGCAGCGAGCGAAGGCGCGGTCAACGAGCTGCGCGATCGGCCTGCCGAGGATCCGACCGTAGCGGAACTGCGCGAGAGCGTGCTGCGCAAGCTCAAGTATTCGATCGGGAAGACAACGTCGACCGCCAGCAACCGAGATTGGTTGGCAGCTGCCGCGCTGGCGACGCGTGACCGCATCGTCAATCATTGGTTCAAGTCGACCGAAGATACCTATCAACGCGATCGAAAGCGGGTTTATTACCTGTCGCTTGAGTTTTTGATTGGTCGGCTCTTGATCGACGCGCTCAATAATCTGCGTTTGATCGAGCCAATGCGGGCGGCCCTTTCCGGGCTCGGCGTCGATCTTGACGTCATCCGCGAGGAGGAGCCAGACGCCGCGCTCGGAAATGGCGGCCTCGGGCGGCTCGCGGCCTGCTTCATGGAAAGCATGGCCACACTTTCAATCGCGGCCTATGGCTATGGAATTCGCTATGACCACGGCATGTTCCGCCAGCGCATCCAAGATGGTTGGCAGGTCGAATATCCGGAAGATTGGCTTTCCTCGCGCAATCCCTGGCAGTTCCCGCGTCCCGAGGTCGATTATTCGATTGGTTTCGGCGGCCAGGTGGAAGCCGTCGCGAAGCCCGACGGATCGGTTCGCCAAGTCTGGCAGCCAGCGGAAACGATACACGCGGTTGCTTCCGATACGCCGGTCGTCGGCTGGCGCGGCAAGCATGTGAACACGCTGCGCCTTTGGTCGGCGCGCGCGACCGACGCGATCCGGCTCGACGCCTTCAACCGTGGCGATTTTTCAGGCGCGCTGGCGGATAAGGTGAAGGCTGAGTCCATCACCAAGGTGCTCTATCCGAGCGACACGACAGCCGCCGGACAAGAATTGCGGCTGAGACAAGAATACTTTTTCGTCTCCGCATCGCTCCAAGACCTGATCCGCCGCCATCTGGTGCAACACGATGATATCAAAACCCTAGCAGAGCACGTCGCCATCCAGCTGAATGATACCCATCCGGCGATCGCTGTCGCCGAATTGATGCGGATTCTGGTCGATCTGCACGGCCTGGAATGGGGGGCCGCGTGGGACATCACCACACTCACGCTGTCATATACCAATCACACGCTCCTTCCCGAGGCGCTGGAAAGTTGGCCGGTTCCGCTCATGGAGCGACTTCTGCCCCGCCATATGCAAATCATCTATTTGATCAACGCGCTGCATCTCGACCGCGTGCGCAAGAGTGGGGCGACGAGCGACGAACAGCTCTCGGCGCTCTCCTTGATCGACGAACACAATGGCCGACGCGTCCGCATGGGACACTTGGCCTTCGTGGGTTCGCACAAGGTCAACGGCGTCTCCGCGCTTCATACCGATCTGATGCGCGTGACGGTCTTCCGCGACCTGCATCGTCTGTTTCCGGATCGAATCGTCAACAAAACCAATGGGATTACCTTCCGCCGCTGGCTGCATCAGGCCAATCCGGGGCTGACGTCGCTGCTGGTTGACGCGGTCGGACCAAAGGTACTCGATAGTGCCGATGCCCTTCGGGCACTCGAGCCGTTGGCGGAAGATCCTGCCTTCCAGGCTCGATTTGCGGCGGAGCGGCGAGCGCGCAAGACGGCCTTGGCCCGGATCATCGCGGAGCGCGTCGGCGTGAAGGTTGATCCGGACGCGCTATTCGACGTGCAGGTCAAGCGTATCCACGAGTACAAGCGTCAGCTGCTCAACATCTTGGAGACGATTGCCGTCTACGACGAGATCCGCGCGCAGC
>JBEINZ010000281.1:0-3595 GCA_040377825.1 Hyphomicrobiales bacterium
AACGTCAGATCGATCGAGGTCTTCAAACAATGATTCCTGCTCTAGAAACATGCTTCCTTGCAAGTTCATGAAAAAAATGAGTTCTATAGAAACTGGATATTCCTTTCTGGATTTTTTATCAAGCGTCCGCTTTATTTGTGACAGAACATGTTCGGTAACTGGTTGCTGCCATAAGCGCTCCTGTTGTGTTATCGCATCTTCGGATCCGTTGTTTAGTAAGCCGCCAGTCTTGTATTCATCATTTCGCTTGCGTTCATTATCGAGTATTTCTGAAATTTCATATGGGACGGTGGTGCCATCTTCGAATATAACCTCGAAATCTGGATTGTCTCCATCGCGCTTCAAGCGCACCTCGAAGCGAGGAACCATAGAATTCTCTTTCAATGATTGCAGAAATTTCCGCGCGACAAATGCCTCGCGGAGCTTAACCAGCTTAAAGCCAAAAAACCTCTCGGCCTCAATGTTCTTGCGCATTGCGTCGTAAACATCAGCCAGGTCCACGAGCGACCGCCATTCGTAAAGTTTATCGATGTGCTCGCAGGAGGGCATCAAACGCTGTGTCTCTGCTGTTTGGCTGGACACTGATTGCTTTTGAGATCCGCGTTGCGTCAATCCAGGAAAACCGCAAACCATAACGTTTTTTGTTCCATAATCAATCTTATGCGATTTGGGCAAAAGGTTCACTGGCGTTTTGAGGTTGCGACCTTCAGTGTTGCCCGTCTTGTAATCCACGGCCCTTCGGCGCATGACCGTCGTCTTGAAAATTCGGCCCTAACTGTTTTGGACAATTCGGATGACACCCGTTTACATCGTTACCGATTGCGAGTTCGACGGTCCGGTCCCGGGTCAATACTCGATGCTTTCGTTCGGCTCGGTCGCGGTTTCCGCGTCTGGCGTGATGCTGGGAGAGTTTGAAGCGGTCCTGAAGCTCCTCGACGGGGCGATGCAGGATGCGAGCACCATGGAGTTCTGGCGCAATCACCCGGAAGCATGGGTGGCCGCGACTTCAAATCCCGAACCGGCCGAAGTCGTCATGAAGCGTTTTGTGGATTGGGTTCATTCGCTGGGTGGTGAGCCAATTTTTGCCGCGCATCCCTTGGCTCTCGATGGCCTGTGGGTGGACTATTATCTCAAGCGATTCACGGGGCGACCCTTACTGGAAGGGCCATGGATCCATGATCGGCTTTTCCGACATGCCCCGCTTTGTCTCATGTCGATGGTCGCGGGCAGCACGGGACGCGGCATATGGGAATGCGACTTTAGGAAATACCCGAAAGAATGGCTTGGCTGCGTCGAACACACTCATCGGGCGATTGACGATGCCCGAGGCTATGGGAATCTCCTCAGCTTCCTCATCAACGATGGTAATGCACGTCGTCAGGTCCAGGCGGACCACAGCTAAAAATGACGGATTCGGGCAATACGGGTGGTGACGCTTAATTGCGGCGAATATCCGCCATTTGCTCCACCGTCTGGATCGTTGAACCGTGACAAATCCGGCAGACCCCCTTCGTCCTCGCGCGGCAAAGCTCCACCCCGTCGTGCGCCATGCGCGGCTTCGTCCGCGTTTGATTCTATCCGCGTTGGTTGCTGCTGTGTTGATCGCAGCGATGACGCTCTTTGGCGATTTGCGGTTTACTGCGCGCTTGCTGGTCGCATGGGACGTCGGGTCGACGCTCTACATCGTGCTTGTCTGGACCATGATGATGAGGTCCGATGTCGAAACCACAAGACAGCGCGCGACCCCGCAAGACGAAGGTGCCGTCGTTGTCCTCGTCCTGTCGATTGCGTCAGCGGTCGCCAGCCTAGTCGCCATCGTCGCCGAACTAGCCACGCTAAGAACGCTCGATCCGTCCGCCCGAATCGGCCATGTTGGCCTCGCCGCTTATACAATTGTCACGGCTTGGGTGTTCATTCACACCAATTTCGCGCTGCATTACGCGAGCGAATATTATCCGTCGGAAAGGCAATCTGGCGGCAGCGGTCTCGAATTCCCCGGCAAGGCCGAGCCTGACTATATGGATTTTCTCTATTTCTCTTTCATCGTGGGAACGTCAAGTCAAACAGCGGATGTCGCCATCTCGACTGGCCGCATGCGACGTCTGTCGCTTGTCCATTGTATTCTCGCGTTCTTCTTCAATACCTCAATCCTCGCCATGATGGTGAACATTGCCGCATCGCTACTGGGATGATCCCGCCAGTCCGCGTCAATCCGCGTCCGAGCGTCCTCGCCCGGCTTTCACCGTCGAGCGGCGTTTCTTTTGGGCGATGCGCCGCTCCTTGGAGGCCTTTGTCGGCTTCGTCGCGCGGCGCGGCGGCGGTGGCGGTTCGGCGGCTTGGCGGATCAGATCGAAGAGGCGGTCACGCGCGTCTTCCCGATTGCGCTCCTGGGTTCGGAAACGGTCGGCGCGGATCACAAGAACCCCCTCCCCGGTCAGCCTTCGGCCCGCAAGCCGGGCAAGCCTTGCCCGTACGAAGTCATCGAGGTTCAGCGTGCCGGCCACGTCGAAACGCAGCTCCACGGCGGTCGAAACCTTATTGACGTTCTGACCTCCCGGGCCCGAGGCGCGCATGAAGCTCTCGACGAGTTCGGCTTCGTCGATCGCAATGCGATGTGTGATGGAGATGGTCGGCATGATCTCGGCCTAAGGGACTTCGCGATGGCGGACCTTCCGCTAGCCATGTCCCTATCATAAGCCGAACCGGATCCACACGGTTTCCGCTTAGCGCGGCACAGTGTTAGGGTCGACCGCCTTCTCCAACCTACCAGAGTGAAGCCATGACCCCGTCGCGCGAGATTGCCCGCCTCATCGAGATCATGGCGGCGTTGCGCCATCCAGAAACCGGCTGCCCCTGGGATATCGAACAGGATTTCCGCTCGATCGCGCCTTACACGATCGAGGAAGCCTACGAAGTCGCGGATGCGATCGAGCGGGAAGACCCGGACGATCTGAGGGACGAACTCGGCGATCTCCTGCTTCAAGTCGTCTACCATGCGCGGATGGCGGAAGAAGCGGGGCAATTCGACTTTGGCGTGGTCGTCGAGGCCATCACGGCGAAGATGATCCGCCGCCATCCCCACGTTTTCGGCAGCGAAGAAGCCCGCACGGCTGGGATGGCCAAGGGGGCATGGAACCGGATCAAGGCCGAGGAAAAGGCGATCAAGGCGGAGCGCCGGCGTGCGCGCGGGCTTTCCGAAACGCCGGCTAGCCTGCTCGACGATGTACCGTTTGCCCTACCTGGTCTCGTGCGCGCGGTGAAACTGCAAGAAAAGGCGGGAACGGTCGGCTTCGATTGGAACGATCCGAAGGCCGTGTTGGCGAAGGTCCGCGAGGAAATTGACGAGCTCGAGGCGGAGATCGACCGCGCGCAGCGGGACTTGCCGCGGGTCGCCGACGAGTTGGGCGACATCCTGTTCGTGCTCGCCAATTTGGGGCGGCACTTGAAGGTCGATCCCGAGGCCGCGCTGCACGGTACTGTTGACAAGTTTCGGCGTCGCTTCGCCTTTATCGAAAAGACGCTCGCCGCGCGCGGCCGAGACCTCGCCGAAGCGTCGCTCGACGAAATGGAAACCATCTGGCAGCTGGCAAAGCGC
>JBEINZ010000266.1:0-4079 GCA_040377825.1 Hyphomicrobiales bacterium
CGGCCTATACGCCTCCCGACGGTCGCCACGACCGCCGCTTGGATCCGGTCCCCATGGGGCCGGCTTTTAAGCTCAATCACCATCCTGCTGAAACCGCGGGGCCTTGAACCCTGACGCGTGGAGGACTTTTCAATGACAAAGATGACCCCGCCGGTTGCCAGACTTTCATGGGCAATCGTATCTGGATTTGCCCTCTTGGCCGCCGCGCCAGCCGCGATGGCACAAGAGGTGAATATTTACACCTATCGCGAGCAGCGGCTGATTCAGCCGCTATTCGATGGCTTCACCAAGGAAACCGGCATTCGTGTCAATGTTGTCTTTTCCAATAAGGGCCTGGAGGAGCGCATCAAGGCCGAGGGCGCGGCGAGCCCGGTCGACCTTCTGATCGCCACCGATGTGACCGTGCTCGACAAGGCACGCGGCATGGATATCACCCAGCCGATCTCCTCGGCTGCGCTCGATGCGGCGGTACCCGCGCATTTGCGCGACCCGGCCGGGCATTGGGTCGGCCTCACCTATCGCGCCCGCGTGATTTATGCGTCGAAAGAGCGGGTAAAGGACACCTCGATCTCGTATGCGGACCTCGCGGATCCGAAGTGGAAGGGCAAGATCTGCACACGATCGGGCCAGCACCCCTACACGCTCGCCCTCGTCGCGGCCATGATTTCCCATGTCGGCCCGGAAAAGGCCGAGACTTGGCTTCGTGGCGTGAAGCAAAACCTCGCCGTGAAGCCGTCCGGCAACGATCGCAGCCAAGTCAAGTCGATCTTCGCCGGGGAATGCGACCTCTCGCTCGGCAACACATACTATTACGGACTGATGTCGACGAACGAAAAGGAGCCAGAACAAAAGGCTTGGGCCGGCGCGGTGCGCGCGATCATGCCGAAGCTGCCTGATGGCGGCACTCATGTGAACATTTCCGGGGCCGTCCTGGCAAAGAACGCGCCGAACCGCGCTGCCGCCGTGAAGCTCCTTGAGTTCATGGTCTCGACGGAAGCGCAGAAGGTTTACGCCGATTTGAACTACGAATATCCCGTTCGCGCGGGCATCAAGGCGGCGGATTTGATCGACGGGCTCGGCGCCCTGGACGCCGACAAGGCTGACTTGAACGATATTGCCCGCTTCCGAGCCAAGGCCAGCGAGTTGGTCGACAAGGTCGCTTTCGACGACGGTCCGGCTAGCTGATGCACGCAACGTGGCTCGCCCAGATGGGGCGCCGTAATGCTTGAAGGCGCATTGGGAACGAACGAGCGCCCACCGTCCCTTGTGGCGGTGGGCGTCCGTCGTTGGCGCATGGGCGTGGCGATTGTCGCTGCCCTGGCCGTGACGCCGCTCGCCGTTCTCATGGCGGTCGCGCTGGTCCCCGCTTCCAGCGACACCGGCGGATCGCCCTGGCTTCACCTATTGACCACGGTTTTGCCGCGCGCGACCTGGACCACAGCATTGCTCATGGGCGGAGTCGGGCTCGCAACGGCCTTTATCGGCGTAACAACCGCATGGATCGTCGCCGCGTGCCGCTTTCCCGGCCGAAATATCGTCGAGTGGGCACTTTTGCTTCCGCTCGCAATCCCGACCTACATCGTCGCCTATGCCCATGTCGAGGTGATGGACTATACGGGGCCGTTGCAAACAGCATTGCGCTGGTTGTTCGGCTTCACGAGCGCCCGCGAATACTGGTTTCCGACTGCGCGGTCTCTCCCAAACGCGATCTTTGTGCTCAGCGCGGTCCTCTATCCCTACGTGTATATGACCGTACGCGCGATGTTCGAACTTCAATCGGCAACGACGCTCGAAGTTGCCCGCACGCTTGGCGCCGGCCCGTTTCGGGTCTTCATCCGGATTGCGCTGCCGCTGGCTCGACCCGCGGTCGCGGTCGGCGTCAGCCTTGCCATGATGGAATGCCTCAACGATATCGGCGCGGTGGAGTATCTGGGCGTCAAAACGCTGACTTTCTCGGTCTATGACACTTGGCTTGGACGAGGATCGCTGTCCGGCGCCGCGCAGATCGCCTGCGTCATGTTGGCCGTCGTGTTCCTGCTTGTATCCGCGGAGCGCTGGGCACGGCGCAATCAAAGGTTCCACGCATCCGCCGCCAAGGGGGCCGGGCTTTCGGGCTATCGCCTGAAAGGCGCGCGGGCCGCCCTGGCGCTCGGCCTATGCCTTCTGCCGATCGCCGTAGGCTTCGTCGTGCCGGTTCTGGTGCTCGCCGATTACGCCTCCCGCCGGCTGGACGCTCTCCTTGATCCGCATTTGGCGCGCGCGGCCTTCAACAGCGTCGTCTACGCGACTTCGGCGGCGGTCGTGACGGTCTGCGTCGGCCTTCTCATGGCCTACGCCTTGCGGATCCGGCCGACGCGTTTTGTGAAAGCCATGATCCGCGCCAGTTCGATCGGCTATGCGGTCCCGGGGGCGGTCCTCGCCGTTGGGATCCTGCTGCCGCTCACATTCGTCGACAATTTACTGAATGGGTTGAGCGCGGCTCTCTTTGGTTCGGGTTGGGGCCTCGTCCTCGTCTCGTCGGGTTTCGGCGTGCTCTATGCCTATGTCATTCGCTTCCTAGCGGTATCGATCGGCTCGATCGAAACCGGCTTGTCGCGCATCAGCGTCCATTTCGACATGGCCGCCCGGACCCTCGGCCGCACAGCGGGACAGACGCTATCCGAGATCCACCTGCCACTTCTGCGGCCCGTTCTCGTTTCGGCGGGACTTCTTGTCTTCGTCGACGCCATGAAGGAGTTACCCGCCACGCTCCTGCTCAGGCCGTTCAACGTCGAGACTTTGGCCACCTGGGTTTATGTGCAGGCCTCGCGAGAAGCGATCGGCGATGCGGCGCCCGCCGCGCTCGTCATCATCATTGTGGGTCTCATCCCAGTTCTCAGCTTGTCGAAGATTGGACGCAAACGGGAGCGGATCGGCTATCGTGCCCGGCGGATGTCATGAAACAAACTCTTCGCCGATACCCGAAGCCGTACCCGATTCGATCTCGTGCCGCCGCGATGATCAGGCCGTACCATTCTAAAGAGTTTTGGCGCAATCATCGCAAATCATTGAATTCGTGGACGTTTCACCCCCCGTGTTTGCAAACTGCGATCGGATGATGCATTTTCGGACGTCGTCTAGAGCATTTCCCGATCGGATGGTCTCATCCGATCGACAAGGAATTGTGCCAAGTTCAATACCTTGATCCGGTAGGGCCGTCATTCAGACAAGCCCCACGCAGTGTTGGCTAGCTGGTTTTCGTGGTTAAAGGACGTATGAAGAGGCTTTTGTTCGGCCTCGCCTTCGCTTCCGGCTTGGCAGTCGCGGCGATGGCGATGAAAAACCTCATTTCGACCGACGCTGTCGGCGACGAGATTGCGCGTGCTTTTGCCGCCGCTTCCGGAATTCAGGTCCTTGTCTCCGGCCAAGCCGAGGTCGATGCCTTTCCTGCACTCCGAGTTCGCTATCGTGATGCGAGGCTGACGCGCGAAGCCGACCGCGTCACGCTGGCCGACATGCAAGAATTGTCGGTCAGACTGGATGTTTTGCCACTGTTTCTCGGCCGCCTCGCGATTTCCGAGGTCACCCTGGTCCGCCCGAGCCTTCGACTGGAAACAAGTCGTGGGTTCAAGACATTATTCCCGTCGAAAGCGATCCTGTCGCGGCTCGATCCCGGCCGCATCGTGATTGAGGGCGGAACCGTCGCGCTCGTCGACCCGAAGGCCGGCCGGCTTGAAATGATCGAGGCCGTGTCCGGGACATTCTCTTGGACGCGGCTCACTGGCGGCGCGAGCCTCACGTCCAACTTCCGTTGGCGCGGTGAGCCGGTATCGCTCAATGCGCAAGGGATCGGACCGCGCGCGTTGGCCGATGGCGAGACCGGGAACGTGACGCTGACAATGGTGTCGGAGCCGATCCGAGCGTCTTTCGACGGCAAGGGCGTGCTGATGGATTCCATTCAGCTTGATGGCGGCCTTTCGATTGATGTTCCGGATCTCGGTCGCCTATCGACATGGCTTGGCCCCGCATTTGACGGCCGAGGCGCGCTGAAGAACCTCGGGCTTCAAGGTCGCATGCGTTCGCTTGGCTATTCAGCAACG
>JBEINZ010000114.1:0-9729 GCA_040377825.1 Hyphomicrobiales bacterium
GCGATAGAGTAAGTCGACATTGCCGACACAGTGGCTCATTTTTACCACCACGATAATAACTCAGCGCAATCACCGCGCCGTAAAGCGCCCAAGCCTTGCCGCGAAGCCAATCGCCGTCGCTCAAACCTAACGAATTTCGAAATACATCTCGCGCCGAGGGATGTATCCAAGACCACGCCACGGCATAATCGGCGGCAGGGTCCCCGACTGCGGCCAATCCCCAATCAATGACGCCAGAAAGCTTTCCATTGATCGTCAGCAGGTTGTCAGCCTTGAGATCGCCGTGCACCCATACCGGGGGATCATCAAACCGCTGCGAAAGCGCGCTCTCCCAAAGCGCCACGGCGGCTGGAGCATCGACCTCATCCGCGACAATTGCGATGGCCGGGAGCGTTCGTTCTGACATCTCGGCAAGAGGGATGCCCCTGGACTTGTTGAGAGGACCAGCTTCGGGGGCGCCGATCGTCGGCTTTCGCTGGAGAGCCTTCAAAAACATCGCTAATGCAACAGCGGCGTCATTCACGTCGGCAATGTTTTCGGGCGTTGCAAGACTGCCCTCTATCCAATCGAAAATTCCAAACTCGCAGTCTACTCCCAGGTTAACTTGGCCCCGATATCGCAGGTTCGGTGTGGCCAAAGGTAAATTGCCGAGGTGGGGCAGCCAGTCGAACTCCTTGGACAGGATCAAGGCGGCCGTCGCCCGCCGGGGAATACGCAGAACCAACCCGTTACCAATTCGGTATAATGCGTTGTCAGTGCCCGACGAATTTACCCAATGCACGGGCTCCTTTGACCATTGGGGCGTATGCCTTTCCAATAGTTCACAAATTAAGGTGCCTGTCACAGGAAGATCATCTAAGTGCATAATGTCTTCAAGAATGCACTCTAGAGTTACAATAGGATGACATTCAGTTACATCGCCGGTGCGGACTTGAAAATTGGTTCGCCATTGTTCGCGGAACTTGCCGCGACATGCCCCAAAGCGATGGAAGATTTCGAGTTTAGCGCCGCGACTGGGCAACACTGTCATCGACCGACCAGGGGACAACGCCCTTCGGTAGATGGGGCTTCAGCCGGTCAATCGCGAGCATGAGAAGTCCGACGACGAGGATCGTCACAATGCCGAGCGCTGATGCCTCGGTTGTGAGGCCGGCTTCCTCGAAGCCATAGAGCACCACGCCCAGGGTGCGTGTGCCGGAACTCCACAGGAGGGCCGAAACCGTCAGCTCGTTGAAGGCGGTCAGAAAAACCAGGACGGCGCCGGCCGCCATGGCTGGCAGCAATTGGGGGATGATGATGGTGCGCAGCCGGGTGAAAAAATCCGCGCCGCAGATCGCTGCGGCCTCCTCGATCGCGGGGGACATGTGCTGGAAGGTCGCCGCGACCGGCTTAACGGCGAGCGTGAGGAACCGTGAGAGATAGGCAAACAGGATAATCCAGGGCGTCCCGTAGAGGCTGATCTGAAGGACCGGCAAGGGATGGAGGAACAGCAGGATCGTTGCGATGGCAATGACAATGCCCGGCAGGGCATAGGGCAAGTCAATCAGGAACAGGAGCAGCCCTCGGGAACGCTTCGCAAAGCGGTTGATCGCGAAGCTCACGGGAACAGCAACGAACGCCAGCAACAATGCCGCGACGCCCGCGAGGGAAAAGGATGTTCGAAATGCCTCTAGCGTCGCGTCTTGTCGGATGAGGACCTCGCCATAAGCGCGCAATGTCATTGTTTCGATGCCAAGCCGCATCCCATAGGACGGCACGATGGACGCCATCCCGAGCGAGAGAACGGGCAGGACAAGAACCACGAGAATGATCGAAGCCGCGAAAAATTCGACGACAGGTCGCGTGTTCCGCAGCTGCCAGAAGGGTTTGATCGTGTGCTCGGCCTCCAGCGGCGGCGGCGCTGCCGCGAGCAATCGCGCGGAGGCAACGATGGCGACAGCTGCAATCACAGCCACCAGGACCGAAAGCGCTGCTACATCCGCGATGACCGACGGCCCAAAGCTCGACAATTGGCGGTAGATCAGGGTTGGCAGCGTCAAAAAGTTGATCGGCAGGCCCAGCAGGGCCGGAATGCCGAAATTGCCGAGAGCGGCAACAAATGCCAGCATCGCGCCGGCGGCGAGATGGCCGGATACCAGCGGCAAAACAATCGTTCGAAAGATGTGTGCCGGCCGCGCGCCATCCACCTGCGCCGCCTCGATCAGATGCATCGGAATGGACTTGAACCCCGCGAGCAGCGTCAGCATGACCACCGGCGCATGGTGGAGACCCAGCACGATCACGATGCCGCCATAGCTCAGCATCGGGTTCGGTGTTCCGGCGGCTGGCGCGAGGCCGATCATCTGGAGAACGGGGGAGGCCGGCCCAAGCAGGGTCTTAAACGCAAGGGCCGCCACCTGCGGCGCGACGAGCATCGACATCGCGAAAAGAAAGGCAAAGGCGCGCTTTGCCCGCATGTCCGTCACGGCGACCAGCAAGGCGGCGACCCCGCCGAGCGCGACCGAAATTATGGCGGATACAAGGCTGGTCGATAGGCTGTTCCAACTCGCGCGCACCACCGAGGGTCGCGCGAGCTCCGTTACAGTATGCCAGGGATCGAACCCGCCTGCCGGCGCAAGGCTCGCGCGAAGCAGCGCCAAGCCCGGCAGGGCGGAGACGGCCACCAGGAATACGAGCGCAAGCCAGTAAACGAAGCGCCCCTCGCGTTCAAGCAAGGGAACGCCAGCCTGAGCCCGGAATGGCTGGATCACTGCGTAAAGATATCAGAAAAGGCCTTGCGAATGGCATTCTCGTCTTTCAGGGTCTTGACCGCATCGAAGCTCATCAAGCGGATGGACCCCCGCGCGGGGAAGCCAGCTGGGACGGCGACTTTCGGATGTGCCGCGAGATAGCCCTGCTTCAGGGCCAGTGTCTGTCCTTCCTCCGAAAGGAGAAAATCGACAAAGGCCTTTGCCGCATCGGGATTTTTTGTGGTGGACAGGATGGCGACAGGCTCGCTCACCGCCGAAACACCTTCTTTCGGAAAGACGAATTCCACCGGAGCGCCCTTGGCCTTCTCGCGGATCGGCAAGAAATCGACGATCACGCCGAACAGTTTTTCACCGCCGGCAACTTGGCGCAAGACATCCCCGTTGGCGCCGCCCGCGAGCGCGTCATTTGCCTTGAGCTTGCGGTAGAAATCCCAGCCCTCGGGAAGCGTTCCGGTAAGGCTGGCGGCGTGAATGAGCGCGGCGCCGGAATTGAGCGGGCTCGGCATCACGATATTGCCCTTGGCTTCCGGGCGCAGCAGATCGTTCCAGCTTTCAGGCTTGAAACCGGCCTTGGTGTTGTAAATGATGCCGGTGGTGATCAGTTTGGTCGAAAACCAGAATTTCTGCGCATCATGAGTGCCGGGCGCATAGGCTGACACATCGGCGCCTTGATGGGCGAGCAGGCGACCCTCGGCCTTGAGGCCCTCCATGGTGACGCTGTCGGCGATGAGCAGCAGATCCGCCTGCGGCGCGCCGGCTTGGATCTCGGTGCGAAGCTTGGCCATGATGCGCGGTGTGCCATCCCGGACGAAGCTGACCTCGACCTTTGGATACTTAGCCTTGAAAGCATCAATGGTTTGCTGGGCATCCGTATTGGGCTGACTCGTATAAAGCACCAGCTTGCCTTCTTGGGCGCAAGCGGAGCCCGCCATGCCGGCAAGGCCGCCGAGCGAAAGCCCAGCCCCGAGAACGATGGCGGGAAGAGCAGTGAAGCCTGATGTGCGCATGGGAAATCCTCAGAAGATCTGGAGGCTTTCTGATCCACGATTTGGGCGACAAAACAATGACGGATCGCTCCGCTAACCCGTTCCTTTTGGAGTTGTCCGGATTGGCTGAAGCTGATGGTTGAAATAGATCGTCAAACCTGGGGGTCAATGGTATGTAAGCCAGCGCCCGACTAGATATTCATACTTGAATGCAAAGATTACACCGGCAAAGCTTTTGAAACCTTGCGGGACCCGATGCCGTGCGGGGTGTGGGGAGATGCGTCATTCGACGGAAATGGCGGAGGGAGCGGGATTCGAACCCGCGATACGGTTTCCCGTATACACACTTTCCAGGCGTGCGCCTTCAACCACTCGGCCACCCCTCCATGCGCCTTGCGGCGCGGGCCTTGATAGGCGAACTCGTTGCGGGGTGCAAGGTTATCCGGCTCTGGCTTTTCGACGCGGAAGGGACGCCGGTTCGAGGCCGCGCCATAGCGGCCGTGAGGCACTCCAGCGACGCGCGCCCTGTGACGGCGGCCCGTGTTGCGGCGGCCCGTGTTGCGCCGCCCCATGACTGACGCCCCCATGACTGACGCCGCCATGACGCACCTCCACCGCCACCCCTTCACGCGCCCCCGCGACGGCCTGCGAGGCCCCCGCGACGGCGGCCGTGTCGCGCCACCACATGACGCAGGCCCGCGACGCGCGCGGCACAGCCCATCCCATCACTCCATCATCGGTTCGTCTCGCCTCACAAGGCCCGGAAACACCGGGCGTCCTGGGGTGCTTGAACACGGTTTGCCGGCCGACCATATTGCCATCGGGAGAGTAGACCTGCCGGACGCCTTCGGGGTTTGGAACGTCACTCCCGGGCTGGTGTGAGCGCCGGCACGGTTTTCCGCAAGGTCGCTTCGAGAAAGGGCCTCGGCATGTCGCGTCTTACCGGATTTTCGAGCCCGTTTCTGCTCGGGTTCGATGATATCGAGCGTGTGCTCGATCGAGTGTCCAAAGCCGCCAACGACGGCTATCCGCCCTATAATATTGAACGTCTGCTCGACCATGGCGGCCGAGGCGATGTGCTGCGGATCACGCTTGCCGTCGCCGGCTTCACGCGCAGCGAGCTTGAGGTGACGCTGGAGGAAAAGCAGCTCGTCATTCGCGGACGCCAGTCAGACGATGATCGGGAACGACATTTTCTCCATCGTGGCATCGCGGCGCGGCAGTTTCAGCGCGCCTTCGTTCTGGCGGAGGGCATCGAAGTGATCGGCGCCGAGCTGAAGGACGGACTGCTCGCAATCGACCTTGCCCGTCCAGAACCTGAACGGGTCGTCCGTCGGATCGATATTTCGACCGCCGAATGAGCCAAGCGGAGCATGCCTTGAAAAGTTTAGTGAGTGTGTAAGGAGGGTGATCACCATGACCGGAAATGTTTCAACTGCCGCCACCATGGCGCCCATGGAGTTCGCTCATCTTGGAGAGGGACGCGTCGCCTATGTGCGCGAACTCAAATCCGATGAGATCAAAACCTTCGTGGAAGATGCGGAAAAGCTGAAGGGCATCCGTCTTTGGGCGCTGATCCATGCCAATGGACAACCCATTCTGATCACCGACAGCCGCGAAGCCGCCGTTGCGGGCGGGGCCGAGAACGATCTGGTCACGGTGAGTGTTCACTGAGGCCGGATCCGAAAAGGACCGGCTTAAGTGCTATCATCCGGAGCAATCCCGTGTCGATCGGATGCATGCATCCAATCGGGCAATGCTTTACGCAGCGTTCGATGTCGGCGGATGCGTCAAGACCGCGTAGAGCGCCGCGGGGTCGCTGCTGGCGCGGAGCTTTTGGATAATGGCCGTATCGCGCAGCACCCGCGCGACCGACGCCAAAGCCTTCAGGTGGTCCGCGCCCGCGCCTTCGGGCGCGAGCAGGGCGAAGACGATATCGACCGGCTCGTCGTCCACGGCGTCGAATTCAATCGGACGCTCCAAGCGCGCAAACAGCCCGACAAATGCCGGAAGCCGCGCAAGCCTCCCATGTGGGATCGCGATGCCGTGACCGACGCCGGTGGAGCCGAGCTTTTCGCGCTGGATGAACGTCTCGAAAATTTCGCGCTCGGCACGACCGGTGACGGCGGCAGCGCGCGCGGCAATCTCCAGGATGGCTTGCTTCTTCGAATTGGCCCTCAGCGCGGGGATCACGGCTTGCGGGGACAGAAGATTGCTGAGCGCCATGTCGGCTTTCCGTTACAGGAGATCCGCCGCTCGCAAGAGACGGCGCGCGTGATGCGGTTTGGCACGCCCACGGGTCCGATCATTCGGTCGGATCCGGATTGGAGGTGTCGAAGGCATAGGTCTGGGAAGGTTGTGCGCTCGAGCCTGTTGCGTTCGGATCGAAACGATCCGAACGAAAAGGACCGGCTCATGGTTTTGAATCTGGAGCAATTCCGTGTCGATCGGATGATAAGATCCGACCGGGAAATGCTTTAGGACAAGGGGGTCGGCAAAGTCGGATCGATCCAGCCGATGTTGCCGTCGCGCCGTCGGTAGACGACATTGAGCGCCCCGGTGCCGGCATTCATGAACATAATGAAGGGTGCATGGGTTAGATCCAAATCCATGACCGCCATGCCAACGGTTTGCGTCTTCAACGTTCGCGTTGTCTCGGCGATGACAACGGGATTGAAGTCCGACGGAAGCTCTTCATCCTCGTCGGATGCCTCGATCACGCGATAGGTACCCTCGATGCCCGGCGCGTCCCTACCGGCGCTCGCGCCATGATTATCGCGCAGCTTTCGCTTATACCGGCGCAGCTGTTTTTCCGCCCGGGCCAGCGCTTGCTCCGCGCTGAGATAAGGATCATGGGCGACGGCCTCTGCCTGAACCGTGACACCGGTCGCCAAATGAAACGCGCATTCGGTGCGAAAGGCGGGGCCGTCCTTCTCAACGGTAACGTGGCCGTTCCATGTGCCGTTGAAATATCGCCCCAAGGCGGCCGCGACCTTGCCTTCCACATGCGAGCGCAGGGCCTCGCCGATATCGACATTCTTTCCAGATACGCGCAGGGCCATGATGGTTCGACCTCCTGGATCACGACAGCTTCGAACATGGGTCCATTCAAGGGCGTCGAAGGCGTCCGCGACCAATCCCAAAGATAGTGCGGCAGCTAAGGCAAGTCACCGTTCGTTCACCCGTCGAGATGTCACCCCGCCCGGGGTTCATATGTTGCTCGGCCTTGTCATTGCTTTGGTGCGGCGGCATCATCTTTGGTGCGTTAACGTTACAAGGAGATCAAGTCAACGTCAGGTTTTCGCCAAACATGGCCTCGCGGATTGCGATGTGGTTCGATCGAGAGACGATCCGTCATTCGAATGCGTGTTTTCTTGCCCGAGCCTAAAGACGGATTGAGCCGAACTCGCGACATCAGGTGAAATGTCGATAGAGCATCACGCCATCACCTGCTTCTCGCGTCGACGCTGCACCGAAGACGAAATATGCATTGCCTCTCGATACTTAGCGACTGTACGCCGTGCGATGTCCACGCCGGAGTCGCGCAACATCTTGACCAAGGTATCGTCGGACAGGACCTCGCCGGGACTTTCGGCGTCGATCAGTTCCTTGATACGATGACGAACCGACTCCGAGGAATGCGCTTCGCCACCTTCAGACGATGCTATTGATGAGGTAAAGAAGTATTTAAATTCGAATATACCACGTTTGGTCGCCATGTATTTGTTCGAGGTGACGCGGCTGACGGTCGACTCATGCATGCCGATGGCATCGGCGATCATGCGCAGATTGAGCGGGCGAAGGTGCTGGACGCCGTGGACGAGAAACGCATCTTGCTGGCGAACGATCTCGGTGGCCACCTTGAGGATCGTCTTGGCGCGTTGATCGAGACTTTTGACCAGCCAATTGGCGGTTTGCAGGCATTCGGAGAGGTACTGTTTGTCCTTATCGCCCTTCGCGGTCTTGGAGACCGTCGCGTAGTAAGATTGATTGACCAGGACGCGCGGCAAGGTCTCGGTGTTCAGTTCGATCAGCCAACCGCCATCCGCGCTCGCCTTGACGAGCACATCGGGAACCACGGGTTGCAGAATCGTCGTACCGAAGGCGTTGCCGGGCTTGGGATTGAGCGCTTTGATCTCGCCGACCATTTCGACGAGATCCTCGTCGTCGATACCGCAGAGTCGCTTCAGCTGCGTGAAATCACGCCGGGCGAGAAGATCGAGATGATCGACCAGCATGCGCATTGCTGGATCGAAGCGGTTTCGCTCTTTCAGCTGTAGCGCGATGCACTCTTTCAAGTCGCGCGCGCAAACGCCGGCCGGATCGAAGGTTTGAAGGAGCCCGAGAACCTCCTCGACCATCAAGACCGCACAGCCGAGCTTTTCGGCGACGGAGGCGAGATCGGTGCGCAAATATCCGGCCTCATCGACCGCGTCGATCAAAAACTGTCCGATTAGACGGCGCGTCGGATCGCTGATCGCCAGCATGAGTTGGTTGGCGAGGTGATCGGCAAGCGAAATTTCGGCGGCAACGAACGACTCCAAATTGTAATCGTCGCCCGAATTCCCGCGAGCACCGGCATTTGCCCACGAGTCCCCGGCCATTAACCCCGTGTCGATGGGGCGCTCGGTCGCATTAACCCGCGCGTCCCCTGGTGCATCGTCGGGAAACACGTTGGTCATGTCGGCTTCGATGGTCTCGGTCATGGCCGTCGCGCGCTCAAAGCTCGGCTCGGTCCAGTCCGTGGCGGTTTCGCCCGCGAATGCGTCCGCGAAGCCATCGCCGGCGGTGTCGGTATCGACGCTCGACGACGCCAGGTCTCGGCTCTCGGCGTTTTCCGGTTCGCGGTCGGCATTGGAAGCATGCGGATCCACGATCGGGCGCTCGTCGGCCTCGTCGCGCTCCAAAAGCGGATTTCGCTCAAGTTCGGCTTCGACATATGCCACGAGATCGAGGCTGCCGAGCTGCAGGAGCTTGATCGCCTGCATGAGCTGCGGCGTCATTACAAGCGATTGGCTCTGCTTGAGTTCCAGCCTTTGAGAAAGCGCCATGGTCCGCCGTGAACTAACTCAGCCCGGACAACGCGAAAACTGGTCCGGAAATTGCCTATCCGGTTTAGCCTAGCCTAAAAAACTATTCAAAGGATAAATTGCTCGCCGAGATAAAGTCGGCGCACATCCGGATTTTCGACGATTTCCCGCGGGCGCCCCTCGGTCAGCACCTGGCCGGCGGCGATGATGTAGGCACGGTCGATCAGGCCAAGCGTTTCGCGCACATTGTGATCGGTCACGAGCACCCCGATCCCACGGCGCGTGAGATGACGCACGAGGGCTTGGATCTCGCCGACAGCGATCGGATCGATGCCGGCGAAGGGTTCATCCAGAAGCATGAAGGACGGGCGGCTAGCCAGGGCCCGCGCGATTTCGCAGCGCCTGCGTTCTCCGCCGGAAAGCGCGATCGAGGGTGATTTGCGCAGGTGGTCGATGCGAAACTCGTGGAGCAGCTGATCGAGTTCTTCGCGGCGGCGGCGGCGATCGGGCTCGACCACCTCAAGCACGGCCATGATGTTATTTTCCACGCTGAGCCCTCGAAAGATCGAAGCCTCTTGCGGCAGATAGCCGATGCCGAGCCGCGCGCGGCGATACATGGGCAGCCCGGTAATGTCGTATCCGTCGAGCGCGATCTGGCCGGCATCGGGACGGATCAGCCCAGTGATCATATAAAAGACGGTCGTTTTGCCGGCCCCGTTCGGTCCGAGCAGACCGACCGCCTCGCCGCGATGTAAAGTGAGACTGACGCTCCGGACAACCTGCCGCCGCTTGTAGCTCTTGGCAATGCCGTCGACGAGGAGGCCTTCGGCGGGGTCGTTCATCGACGGCCGGTCGACGGCCGCGGTGCGCTCGCCGTCCCGCGCGCCGCCAAACAGGGACCGAAATTTCAACCCGCTCTCCGATTTGCCTAGAGCCTGTCCCGTTCGGATCGCTTCGATCCGA
>JBEINZ010000001.1:0-53043 GCA_040377825.1 Hyphomicrobiales bacterium
CGATCGCGGCGGCGAGCGCGATGTAGGGATTGATGTCCGCGGCCGCGATCCGATACTCGACGCGCTGCGAGGATGGCGATCCGGGAATCGCCCGCAGGGCACAGGTGCGGTTTTCGATGCCCCAGGTGGCGTCCGTCGGCGCCCAAAAGCCCGGGATGAGGCGGGTGTAGGAATTGACCGTACAGGCGATCATCGCCAGCAATTCGGGCATGAGCGCTTGCTGCCCGCCGATCCACCAGCGCATGATGTCGGACATGCCGTGTTCCTTAGCGGCATCGTGGAACACGCCCTTGCCGTCCTTTTGCAGCGAACAATGGATGTGACCCGACTGGCCCGGCCAGTCCCTCGACCATTTCGCCATGAAGGTCGCCATCCAGCCGCGTCGTTCGGCGAGCACCTTGGTGAAGGTCTTGAACAGCGCGGCCTTGTCAGCGGCGGCGAGCGCATCGTCGACCTTGATCGCGGCTTCCAAAACGCCGGGCCCAGTCTCCGTGTGGAGACCTTCAAGCTCCATGTCCATTTTAAGGCAGGTATCGAGCAACTCGTGATAGAAGTCCGCGTGCACGGTGGAGCGGAGCATCGAATACCCGTAAAACCCAGGCGTGATGGTCTTGAGGTTCTTATACTTTTTCTCGCGCACCGAATGCGGCGTTTCATCGAACATGAAGAATTCGAACTCGATCGCCGAGGAGACCGAATAGCCCATGTCCTTCGCGCGCGCGAGTACGCGGCGCAGAAGCCCTCGCGGGCACGCGGCCTCGTGCGGACCGGTGAACTCGGAAAGTACCAACGGTAGATCATTTTCGAAGGGAATGAGCCGGGTCGTTTCGGGCACGAGCCGGACGCCGGCATCGGGATAGGCGGTGTGCCAGCCGGTTAGGTTCACATTGTCATAGAGCTGGTCGTTGCTGTCCCAGCCGAGCACGACGTCGCAAAAGCCGTAGCCTTTTTCAAGCGCCGACAAGAACTTGTCGGTGCCCATATACTTGCCGCGCATGATGCCGTCGATGTCGAACACGCCGACCTTCACGAACGGCAACTGGCGCTCTTTTACGTAGCCTGCGAGGTCTGCGGCGGATTTGATATCGAGCTTCGGCATGAACGGATCGTCCCATTTCTTGCAACGCACACAAAAGGCGGCGCCGGAGCAGGGCCCCGGCGCCGGGATTTGGATCAGGTCTCGCCGATCGCCTTTTCGGCTGCGGCGATTTCTTTTTGCCGCTTGGCAATCATGTCGCCGATCGGCGGACCCTGGAAGCGATTGTTCTCAAACACAAACCAGATGATCGCGGTGAGCGCGAGGAACCCAACGGTGATCCAAAGCGCCCAATCGTTTGGCGGCTGAATGCCGATCAGGAAGATCACGACCATGCCGACGAGCGACAGGAACGAGACCAGCTTGAAGAGCCCCGTGCCGAGATCCCACGGACCGGCCTTCGGCCATTTGGCCGTCCCAATGGTAACCATCCCGAGCGCGATCGGAACAGCAAAGCACAGGAACAGGAAGATGACCGCGCTCGACACAACGATCGAGTAGGCCGAAGCACCGCCGATCGTGATCAGCGAAGCACCCCAAACGAAAAGCACGGCCAGAATTGAAACCGTCCAAATCGCATAAACCGGCGTGCGGTGCGCCTTTGATACTGACGCCAATGTGGTGGAGCCCGGTAGACCCTTATCGCGGGCGAAGGCGAAGATCATGCGCGAGGCCGACGTGACGGTCGCCAAACCGCAAAGGAATTGCGACGCGAAAATCGCGACGTAAAGCACCTTGGCGAGCGGCGCGGGGATGACGGAGTCGATTGTCCAGAAGAAGACGTTCCAACCCTGGTTGGCGGCTTCCTTCATGTCCGGGATAGCGACCACGAACGCAACCAGCATGACATAGCCGAACACGGCCGACCAGGCGACCGATGTCACGATACCGCGTGGCACGGAGTGGGCAGCCTTTTGGGTTTCCTCGGACGTATGGGCTGAGGCGTCATAGCCGGTGATCGTGTAGATCGGCAGCAAAAGCCCGAGAGCAAAAACGTACCAAAGCGACTCCGTCTTTGGCCAAACCGCGGCGGCTTCCGGCGTTCCGGAATAGTTCGTGAAGGTCCACAGCCGCGAGATATCCCAGTGTTGCGCGAAGGCGAAGCATGCCAGCGTCAGCACGATCGTTGTCGCGAAAATCAGATATCCGGAGAAATCGGTCAGTTTCGCCGTCAGTCTAATGCCAAAGTGGTTGATCAGTGCCTGCGCGAACGTAATGACGACCATGAATATGATCTGATTGCGGAAGCCGGCGGCGCCCGTCGTGTCGACGTCAATACCGAACCAGCCGGCGATGGAACCGGCAAAAAAGCCCCAGGTGCCGACGTTGATGGCGCCGAGGACGGCGATCAAGCCGATGAGATTGAGCCAAGCGGTTAGCCAGCCGGTAAACCGGTTTCCGAGGATCGAACTCCAGTGATAAAGGCCGCCGGCGGTCGGATAGGCCGAGGCGATTTGCGCCATGGCGAGCGCGAAAAGTCCTGAAATCAAGCAACCGAGCGGCCAACCGATGCCGATTGATGCACCACCCGCGCCGGCGGTTGCTTGGGCCAACGAATTGATGCCGCCCGAGAGGATGCAGATGATCGAAAAGGAGATCGCGAAATTCGAGAAGCCGCTCATGCGACGCTCGAGTTCCTGCGCATATCCCATCGAGTGGAGGATCTTTACGTCCTCCTTCTTGTCTTTATCGGTATAGTCTTCCGTGTTGGACATGGCTTATTCCCCCTCCGTCCAATCAAGCGTTCGGCCCCACGCCACGCTTGATGTCAATTCACACTGTCATGCCAGCATGATTTGTGCCGGTTAGCCTATCAAGTGCCCGTTGAAGGATTGGCGCGAGCCGATCGGCCCAGGCCGCCTCTTCGGCGGGCGTGGTGACGAGATCGCTGCGGATCTCGATCATGATCGAGGGCAGCCCGCGGGCTTCGCCGTGTTGTTCCAAACTGCGAAAGACGCGGTCGGATGGCGCATAGGGCTGGTTCAAACCGACCACCAAGGTCGGAGCCTGCCGCAACGCGGCCACAACATCCAGGGCGAACGTTGCATCTTTACCGTGTATCAGTCCGATATGCCAGGGCCGGGAAATGCCTTTTAGTACCGGTGTAAAGGTGTGGACGCTTATCAGGGCCGAGGGACGGTTTGACGTTTTCCGCGCGTCGAGGAGCGCTGCCACGGCGAGATGGTAGGGCGTGTACACTTCCGTGATGCGTCGCGCCCGCTCGGCCGGATCGAGGGCGATGTTTCCTGGGATGGGGGTCTTCTCGCCGATGGTGACAATCGAGTCGGGGTCGACGGGGTCGCGATTGCAGTCGATGACGAGGCGCGAAACGGTGGAGCGAACAAGCGGCGCATGAAGCCGCGCCGCGAGTGCACGCCCGACGCCGAGTGATCCCGGATCCCAGGCGTAATGTTTGTTAAGGTCCGCCAACGCCAGCCCAAGGGTGCCCAATCGTTCCGGGATGCGGTTGGATGCATGGTCGCAGAGCAACACGAAAGGGCCGGGATGAGCCGCGCCTTCGACAACGACAGCGGGATCTTCATCGGGTTCCGATATCACAGCTCTTGATCCGCTCGCTATCCGCGCCACGTTTTAAATACGGCCCAATCCTTGGCCCACACCTGCATGATCGCAGATTACACGTTTCGCATGACGCCAAGCGATCTTGGCGACGATTCCAACATTCAACGATTTCGAATGTCTAGACTCTCAGTACCGAATTCATGGATTATTCATTACATGCTCTTGCCGAATGTCAAACTCGAAATAATCGTTTCACACTTTGATCCTAGGGTTGTGGTTTATATGGAGGGAGGCCGCATTGGTGCGAACGGAAGACGGCATGTCGGTCGCGGAATCGGTACAGGATAATCTCGACCTTCTCACCACAACCGAGCGCAAGGTCGCGAATGCGCTGCTTGCCAATTATCCGGCGTCGGGCTTGGCGCCTGTCGCGGAATTCGCCATGCGAATCGGCGTCAGCGCGCCAACTGTGTTGCGCTTCGTCGCCAAGCTTGGTTTCCAAGGTTACCCGGACTTCCAGCGTCGATTGCGATTGGAGCTGGAAGCTCGGCATGCTTCTCCTCTCGCTAAGATTCCCGATTCGAAGCCGGGCACCGAAGGCGGAACATCGCTCGTCGAACGCTTCTCGCAAAGCGTTGAAGACAACCTCACCCAGACGTTTCGGCATTTGCCAATTGGGGAATTCCGAGCGGTCATCGAGCTTCTTTGCGATACCCGCAGGCCGGTCCATCTGATCGGCGGGCGTTTTACCGACGCGATCGCGCGCTATTTCGCGGCGCATCTCGGCGTTGTTCGACCGCGCGTCTCGCACTTGGCGAGCCGGGCCGGCAATTGGCGTGATCACCTGCTCGATATGGGCCGGCGCGACGTTTTGATTGTTTTCGATGTGCGGCGCTACCAATCCGATGTGGTCGGCTTTGCGCGTGCGGCGTCAAAGCGCGGCGCTTCCGTCGTGCTGATCACTGATCAATGGCTTTCGCCGGCTGCCAGGCATGCGTCGCACGTCCTCGTCGGCAGAATATCCGTTCCCTCACGGTGGGACTCCAACGTCACCTTGCTCGCAATCATCGAGGCGCTGATGGCGGAGGCGACCGAGCAACTCGGCGACACCGCTCGGACGCGAATCGCGGAGCTGGAGGATTTGAGGCAAGCCGAGGTCGAGACCAGCGAATAACTATCGTGCTGGCGGTATGGCTTCCGGTTGTCTTTGGCGAAGCGCGCGGATTCGGTCGGCGAGGCTTGGACGGTCGGGGGCAAAGACGATGCGATCGGTATCCTCGTCGATCGACAAAATCCGATCAATTGGCGAATTCTCGCCCTCCGCATTCGCTGCGACTTGAGCAACTTCGGCGGCGAGGTTCGCTAGCAAGTCGCGCAGTTGGCCGGCTTCTTCGCTGCTGAGCATTGATGTCTTGCGACGCAGTTCAGCGACTTCGGCTGACAAAAGATCTCGTTCCTCAGCGAATTCTTCAGCACGCATTTGCCATTCCGCATTGGAGCGTTCAAGGCTTTCGACAGTGGTTGCGATGTTGTCGCCGGCCCCATTAGGATCCGCCGCGCCGGCATAAACAAAGGTCGGCTCGACTTTCCTGGCTTCTTCGAGTTCGCTTGTCAGGGCGCGAATGCGTTCATTGGCAGCCTCCAGTCGGCGGGACACGGTAACGCGATCATCCACCGCCGCATTGACGTCTCTGCCGCGGTCAAGCAACACGCGATCCAACTCGCGGATCCGCTCGCGTTCCAGCTCGATCGTAGCATCGCGCCGGGCGATCTCCCGATCCGCGCCGAGTATCTTATGAGCCAAAAGCCGAGATTGATCTTCAAGCTGCGTGCGCTGGGCTTCCAGGTTGTCGATCGTGGTCTTCAAAACAGCGATTTCCATCTTTCGTGTGTCGGCATCGTACTCCAAATCAGCGATCTTAGCCTGCAACGCCGTAATCTCGTCGTCTCGGTCTTCGATTGAACGCAGGGCGACGGAGACGTCCGCGAGGGCCGAGGCAACGTCTTCACGGCTCGCCGTCAGCTGAGCTTCCGTTTCCAAAAGCCGCGCCATCGCGCGTCCGCGTTCGGCAACCGCCTCCCGTTCACTGTCCTTAGCGCGACTGGCATCGACCATCCGTTCGGCCACTTTTCGCCGAAAAACGCCGACCGCAAGCTCCAACCGGCGCACATGGCGCGCGAACTCCGCCCGCAGCTTGTCGCGGTCGGCCCGGATCTCGGCGATTGTAAGCGGCTTGGTGTCCTCGATCCGCCGCTCGGTCAGCCGAACGGCACGCCGCCAAATGGCGGGCGCGATCATCAACGCGCCGAGACTGGCGGCGAGAAAGCCGAGCACGAAAAAGAGGGTCGACTCGATCAAGGTTCGACTCCGGCGGCAGAGACGCAACGCGTGCGTCCAACGGGCACGCCCTGCTGTATCACGCCTACCGCCTGCCCCGCGAGCGCGGCATCAGCGCGGTCAGAACGGATTCCATGTCGCCTGTTGGGTAAACTTCAGATAACCAATGTTCAGGCCGAGGCGTGCGCCGATACCGGCCCGTACCGGCACGATATAGATGTTGTTGTTGGCCAATGCCGTCATCCCGAACCCGCCGATGAAATAGACCGAGCCGTCGACTCCGCCAAAACGGGTATAGAGGGCATCGATCGAGGGCAAATTGTAAACCAGCATCATCGTGCGTGAGCCCTCGCCACCGAAGTCCCAGCCGATCGAAGGTCCCTGCCAATAGACCCGGTGCTGCCCCTGATCCCGCGTGTGTAAAGTGCCTTCGCCATACCGAAGACCCGCCGCGATGGCCCCGGAGCCTTCCTCGCCGAGAATGTATCCGTTCGGCTGGCCGTATTGCGACACGGCCCGCTCGATAACCGTGGCCAAGCCGCCCGAAACGGTTCCGAAGAAGCGATGTCCGGTGCTGACGAGTTCGGCGGTCGTATAGTTGCCTTGCGGCGGGGGCCCTGATTGCGCGGACGCGGGAAGCGCGAGCACCGCCAAGAGGACTGCGAGGGTTCCGGTGAACCATGTGCGAAGCATCGGATGTTCCTCGGTTTCGGAACTAGGCGGAAAATTTGCCGCTGGTAACGGCTCTCTTAACCTCGGCCGCATGAAATGACGTCAGTCGCGATTCATCGACTGCACGCGGGCCGAATCACTATGCGAGAGTTTAACGGAAATTGGGCAACGTCACGGCGTAAGCGCGGCCTTAGTTCGCCGTGGCTCGTTACCCTCTTTGGATTTGTCTTTTGGACGAGCGGGTGTGTTGCACACGCGAGCAGCCCTAGCCGCCATGCCGCAACGGCCGGCGAACACGAGACGCCACCTGCAGCGGAAAAGCTTGTCACGCCCGAACCGACGAAGCCAACCGAGACAAAGCCTAGGAAGCCGCCGGTCGCCGTGCCGAAAGTGCCGCCGCGCGTTACGCGGATGCTTGCCGACGACCTGACCGGCCTTGCCCTCGGCGGGCTCGACCCCGTGAGCTATTTCACCGAGGCCAAGCCTCGCGCGGGATTGCAAGAGATTCAACTTGACTGGAACGGCGCCACCTGGCGCTTCGTGAACGAAGGCAATGCTGCGGCCTTCGAAATGAATCCGGAGGTTTACGCACCGCGGTTTGCCGGCCGCTGCGCCTATCAGGTCAGCCGTGGGTTCGCCGCCGAGGGGGCGCCGTCCAATTTTGTCATTATCGGCGATCGACTTTACCTTTTCGCCAATCCCGCATTTCGCGCCGCGTTTCTGGCCGATACCGCGCGCATGATCGCGGCGGCGGAAGCCCAATGGCCGGCGCTGGCGCGCGAGCAGCCATAGTTCTCCCGGCTCGACGCGTTTGATTGCCGAGCCTCAGCGTGTATCCATCAAAACAAGAAGAAGCGTCGATTCGCCTTAACACCTCCGTGTTTCGGCAATCGGCGACCTGCTAATCACCGAAAGAATGGAGCCGTTCCGCCATGGCCGACGCTGCTGATATCGCCGCTCTGGATCTCGCTGCGCTCCTGGCGAGCCGCGTCTGCCACGACATAATTTCGCCGGTCGGCGCAATCACCAACGGGTTGGAGGTCCTTGAGGAGGAATCCAGCGAGGACATGCGCACATTCGCGATGGATCTCATCAAAAAGAGCGCGCGGCAGGCCTCGGCCAAGCTGCAGTTTGCCCGCCTCGCCTTTGGGGCGGCCGGGTCCGCCGGGGCGTCCATTGATCTTGGCGACGCTGAAGCGGTGACGCGTGGCTACATGGCGGGCGAGAAAGCTTCCATCGAGTGGACCGCCACCCGCGTGCTGATGCCAAAGAACAAGGTAAAGCTTTTACTCAATCTTGTGTTGATCGCGACCCATGCGATCCCCCGTGGTGGCATCATCGCAGTCACGGTGGAGGGCGAAGCGATGCAGCCGACATTCCGGTTGGTTTGTACCGGTACGAATGCTCGCATCCCGCCGGGCGTGGAGGGTCTATTGGCGCGGCAACTGCCGGAAGCCTCGCCCGATGCTCACATGATACAGCCAATTTACGCAGGATTGCTCGCCGAAGCCGCTGCAATGACGGCGACCGTCACCAAGGAACTTGACGCCGTTATCTTCGAGGCGAAGCCAATTCTAGAGGTATAATTTCGCATCTGAATTTTTGAAAGAACTGTATTGCAATGGCAAGTCTCTCTTAACGGATTGGGCCGATACTTCCTGCCTACAAGCGATATCGACTCCGTCGTTTTGCTTTGGGCACTAGGGCAGGGAAGTGGCCATGGACGATCTCCTCCGAGAGTTTCTAACGGAGACAAACGAGAGTCTCGACGTTGTCGACGTCGAACTCGTAAAATTCGAGCAGGATCCCAATAACGCCAAAATCCTGGATAACATCTTCCGGCTCGTCCACACCATTAAGGGAACGTGCGGGTTCCTTGGTCTACCGCGGCTTGAGGCCATCGCGCACGCTGCGGAAACCTTAATGGGCAAGTTCCGCGACGGTGTCCCCGTGACGCCCAAGGCCGTCACGCTGGTTCTGTCCTCGATCGACCGCATTAAGGCTATTGTTGCCGATCTGGAGGCAAGCGAGCAGGAGCCTGTGGGGTCGGACACCGATCTGATTGCCGAATTGGAGCGCATGTCGGAAGGCGGCGCGGCGGCCGAGGCTGCAGCCGATGCGCCTGCCATGCCGGCCTCTCATCCGATGTCCGCTTCTGCCACGGCACCGGCGTCCGCCAAGGCGAACGATGGACCGACCGCCAAGACTGTTGAGGGAAAACACACCGAGGGCGCCTTGGTCTTTCAGGTGCTCGAGCGGGCCCTGAGGCCCGGCGAGGTCTCGCTTGATGATCTCGAGCGTGCCTTCCGCGAGACGGAAAGCGATGTGCCTCTGGTGAAGATGGCCGAAGCCAAGAAAGAGGCGGCCCAGCAGAACAAGCAAAAGCCCACCGCCGCGGAAAAGCGCGAGGCGCGCGACAAGGATCCCGATAAGGACTTCGACAAGGGTCCGGTTGCCAACCAGACCATCCGGGTCGCGGTCGATACGCTCGAACATCTGATGACCATGGTTTCGGAACTGGTGCTGACGCGCAACCAGCTGCTTGAGATCGTTCGTCGTCACGAGGACTCCGAGTTCAAGGTGCCGCTACAGCGACTGTCCAATGTGACTGCCGAGTTGCAAGAAGGCGTTATGAAAACGCGCATGCAGCCGATCGGCAATGCCTGGCAGAAACTGCCCCGGATCGTTCGCGATCTATCCCAGGAACTCAGCAAGCAGATTGAACTTGAAATGGTCGGCGCGGAGACGGAACTCGACCGTCAAGTGCTCGAGCTGATCAAGGATCCGCTGACGCATATGGTGCGCAATTCGGCCGATCATGGCCTGGAGCGCCCCGATCAACGCAAAGCGGCCGGCAAACCTGAAAAGGGCCTGATCCGCTTGTCGGCCTACCATGAAGGCGGTCACATCATCATCGAGATCGCCGACGACGGGCGCGGCCTCGATCTGGACCGCATCAAATCGAAGATCGTCGAGAACGGGCTCGCCACCGAGTTCGAACTCGAGAAGATGACGGAACAGCAGATCTACAAATACATTTTCGCGCCGGGTTTCTCGACGGCTTCCAAGGTGACAAGCGTGTCGGGCCGCGGCGTCGGCATGGATGTGGTGAAGACCAACATCGACGCGATCGGCGGCACGGTTGATCTGCGCTCCACCCAGGGCAAGGGTTCGACCTTCGTCATCAAGATCCCGCTGACACTCGCGATCGTTTCGACATTGATCGTGGAATCGGCGGGTGATCGCTTCGCGATCCCGCAGCTTTCCGTCGTGGAGCTGGTCCGCGCTCAAACCAATTCCGAGCATCGGATCGAGCGAATTCGCGATACGCCCGTGCTGCGCCTGCGCAACAAGCTGCTCCCGCTTGTTCATCTTTCCAAGATGCTCGCGATTTCTCATCGAGACGCCGCCATGCAGAACCGCTCGGAGGACGATGGATTTATCGTCGTCATGCAGGTTGGCAATCAGACATTCGGGCTTGTGGTCGACGCGGTGTTCCATACCGAGGAAATCGTGGTCAAGCCGATGTCCACGATGCTGCGGCAGATCACGATGTTCTCCGGGAACACGATCCTCGGCGATGGCTCGGTGATCATGATCGTGGATCCGAACGGGATCGCTCAGGCGATCGGAACGGCGGTGGGCGCGACGACGCCAAACGAGCGGGCCGTGGAGGAAGAAAAGGCCCACGAGGACGCTCAGACCATCTCGATGCTGCTGTTTCGCGCCGGGACGCAAGAACCGAAGGCGGTGCCGCTTTCCCTCGTCACGCGGTTGGAAGAATTCTCGGTCGACAAGCTGGAACACTCCAACGGTCGGGATCTCGTTCAATACCGCGGCTCGCTGATGCCGCTCGTCTATTTCGATGTGCAGCGCCAACGGAAGTCCGAGGGTAGCTTGCCGATGCTGGTCTTCTCGGATGCCGGACGGTCGATGGGACTGGTCGTCGACGAGATCATCGATATCGTCGAAGATCGCCTCGATATTCAGGTTGGGTCCGAACGGCCGGGCGTGCTCGGTTCGGCGGTCATCAAGAACCGCGCCACGGAAGTCATCGATATCGGCCACTTCTTGCCTCAGGCTTTCGAGGACTGGTTCCGCCGCAAGGAGTTACGCCAGGAAGCGCTCACGCGCACCTTGCTGTTCATCGACGACGCCGCCTTCTTCCGCAACATGTTGGGCCCGGTCCTGAAGGCGGCCGGCTTCAATGTCACCAGCGTGGAGTCCGCGGTCGACGCGCTCCGGCTGATCGATGACGGCCGTCGCTTCGATGTGATCGTTTCCGATATCGAGATGCCGGATATCAACGGCTATGAATTCGCCGAGACGCTAAAGCGGCATCCGAAGCATCGCAATATTCCGATCCTCGCGCTATCGGCAATCTGCACGCCGGCATCGATCGAACGCGGGCGTCAAGCAGGGTTCGACGATTACATCGCCAAGTTCGACCGGGCCGGCCTGATCGCCGCGCTCAAAGAGGTCACCACCTACGACTTTGGAGTGGCGGCATGAACGACGAAGCAATCTCGGGCCTGTCCGCCTCCATCCAGTACGTGACGGTCGTGATCGGCGGACAATTGTTCGGTCTTCCGATCGAGCGCGTGCACGATGTGTTTGTGCCAGACTCGATCACCCGAGTACCGCTCTCGCGTCCGGAGATCGCCGGCGTTCTGAATCTGCGCGGCAGGATCGTCACCGCGATTGATATGCGCCGTCGGCTGCATCTGCCTGCCAGAACCGAGGGCGGGCGGGCGATGGCGGTTGGCATCGAGCACAAGGGCGAGAGCTACGGCATGGTCATCGACAATGTCGGCGAGGTACTGAACCTCCCAACCGCTGGCCGCGAGCCGAACCCCGTCAATCTAGACGGCCGTTGGGCGGCTGTTTCAGGTGGTGTGCATCGATTAAACGGCCAGCTCATGGTTATTCTTGATGTTGATCGCGTGCTCGGCGGCATGGCCGCCGAAGCCATGGCCGCGTGATCCACCAACGCGGCAAGGATCTGGAGACCCTTCGATGAAGAACTGCCTCGTCGTCGATGATTCGAGCGTGATTAGGAAAGTCGCACGAAGGATCCTGGAAGATCTCTCCTTCCAGATCACCGAGGCAGAGGATGGCCGGCAGGCCCTCGATCTCTGTCGTCATCAAATGCCGGATGCCATCCTCCTTGATTGGAACATGCCGATCATGGACGGAATGGAGTTTCTTTACGCGCTCCGACGCGAACCGGACGGCTACAAGCCAAAGGTCCTGTTCTGCACCACCGAGAACGATCTAACCCACATCACGCAAGCCATGCGCGCGGGTGCCAACGAATACATTATGAAGCCGTTCGATCGCGAGATCGTCGAAGCGAAGTTCACGGAAGTCGGGCTGATCTAGCCCATAGGTGGGGTACCATGACATTTCCCGCAGTTTCGCCGGTCACGTCGCAACGGACAGTGGTTACTGATCCGCTCCGCGTGATGGTCGTCGATGACTCGGTCGTCGTTCGCGGCCTTATCGGCCGATGGATTGACGAAGACCCGCAGCTTGCTGTCGTCTCCAGCCAGCGCAACGGCAAGCTTGCTGTCGAGGACATGGCGCGCTCCAATCCGGACGTCGTCGTTCTCGATGTCGAAATGCCGGAAATGGACGGGTTGACCGCTCTGCCGCTCCTGCTGAAGGCAAAGCCCTCGCTGGTGGTCGTGATGGCATCCACGCTGACCCGCCGCAATGCCGAAATCAGCCTCAAGGCACTATCGCTCGGCGCGTCCGACTACGTGCCGAAGCCAGAGTCCAATAGCGGCGTCACGACCTCGATGGATTTCAAGAACGAGGTGGTAAGCAAGGTCAAGGCGCTTGGGCTGCGCGCGCGCCAGCGTGCCGGCCGCGCCGCCGTGCCGAGCGCATCATCGGCGCAGCCGCTCGCCGGACGCCCGTCCGCGCCGACCTTTCCGCAAACGCCCGCGCGATCCTTCTCCGCGACGCGGCAGGCGCCGGTGACGCCCGTCTCCAACCTGCCAGCGCTCCGACCCTACTCCAACGTCACCCCTCGCTTGCTGGTGATCGGTTCATCGACCGGCGGACCCCAAGCGCTTACCAAGTTATTTGGTGAAATCGGCCGGTCAATCAGCAATCTGCCGGTTTTGATCACCCAGCACATGCCGCCAACGTTCACTGCGATCCTGGCGGAGCATATCACCAAGGCCTCCGGCCGCCGCGCCGCCGAGGGAGTGCACGGCGAGCCGTTGATGCCCGGCCGGATCTACGTGGCCCCCGGCGGAAAGCACATGGTGATCGCCAAGGACGGCGGGGACACGGTCGTTCATTTGAACGATCTACCGGCCGTCAACTTCTGCAAGCCTGCCGTCGATCCACTGTTTGAAAGCGCGGTCCCGCTCTACGGCGCGGCGATCCTCGCCACCGTGCTGACCGGCATGGGCCACGACGGCGCCGCGGGTGCCAAGGCCATCTCAAATGCCGGTGGCAGCGTGATCGCGCAGGATGAAGACTCCAGCGTGGTTTGGGGAATGCCGGGCGCTGTCGCCCAAGCTGGCGCGGCTTCAGAGATTCTGCCGCTCGATCAGATCGGCGCCAAGATCGTCCGTATCCTAGGCGGAGGTCGCCCGTGACGCCGCAAGAATATGATTATCTGCGGGGCTTCCTGAAACAGCGCTCCGGGCTCGTGCTCACCTCGGAAAAGCAGTATCTCATTGAAAGCCGCCTAATGCCGGTCGCCCGCAAGGCCGGAATGACGTCGATCTCGCAATTGGTCTCCAAAATGCGCGAGGCGGCTTCAAGCCAGCTTCAGGACGCCATCGTCGAAGCCATGACGACAAACGAGTCGTTCTTCTTCCGCGACAAAACACCTTTTGAGTTGTTTTCGGGCACGATGCTGCCGGCCATGCTGGAGCAACGCGCTCGCGATCGGCGCATCCGCATCTGGTGTGCCGCCGCATCCACCGGCCAGGAGCCCTATACGCTCGCCATGTGCCTCAAGGACGCGGAAGCGAGACTTCCGGGGTGGCGGGTGGAGATCGTGGGTACCGACATCTCCAGCGAAGTCCTGGAGAAGGCGAAATCCGGCATCTACAGCCAGTTCGAAGTCCAGCGGGGTTTGCCGATCAATTACTTGATCAAGCATTTCACGCAACTTGGTGACCTGTGGCAGATTTCATCAGAAATGCGCTCGATGATTCAGTATAGGAAGCTGAACTTGCTCGAGAATTTCTCCACTCTTGGTCAGTTCGATATTGTATATTGTCGAAATGTCCTGATCTATTTCGATAACGAGACAAAGATCGACGTGCTGAATCGCATCCGTAAGCAGATTGCGGATGACGGATTCCTGATCCTCGGGGCGGCGGAGACCGTGGTGGGTCTGACCGATGCCTATAAGCCGATGCCAGACAAGCGCGGCCTCTATTTGGCCAACCGTCCGGATACTCTACCGGCGGCCGGACTTCGACCGCTGGCGGCCACCGGAACATCTGGCGCCACTCCGGTCGCATCTGGATCGACGCGCTACGGTTCGATCGGCTTCGGGACGCGTTAAGGGCTCGCCTGCCGATATCGGTGGCGGCGCGATCTTCCAAATTTGATAAGGCAAGTAGGGCAGGGCGGGTGAGGTCGACAAGATCTTGCCCGACCAGAGCCTGTCCCGTTCGGATCGAAGCGATCCGAACGAAAAGGACCGGCTCAAGCTCGAGACCCTGGTGCAATTCCTTGTCGATCGGATTCATCCATCCGATCGGGAAATGCACGAGGCATGACCGGGACGTCGATCCTCATCGCCCAGATCGTTGGGATGGCCGTTTTCAGGCGACTTGAACGAACCGTACCGGCTTTGGCTCGGCATAAACAAAAACCCCGTCTCTCGCGAGGCGGGGTAATTTGTTGTCGTGTTTGAGCTGACGCGTCTCAACGGTCGACCAAGCCGATCCGGCCGGGCGAAAGCGTCAGGCCACGCTTTCGGTGTAGATATCGTTTTCGTCCGGCTCGCGCAGAACATATCCGCGGCCCCACACCGTCTCGATGTAGTTCTTGCCGCCCGTCGCGCTCGCCAGCTTCTTGCGAAGCTTGCAGATGAACACGTCGATGATCTTGAGTTCAGGCTCGTCCATGCCGCCATAGAGATGGTTCAAGAACATCTCCTTGGTCAGCGTGGTGCCCTTACGCAACGAAAGCAGCTCCAGCATCTGGTACTCTTTGCCGGTCAAGTGCACGCGCTGCGTGGCGACTTCGACCGTCTTGGTGTCCAGATTGACCGTCAACTCGCCAGTCTGGATCACCGACTGGGCATGGCCCTTGGACCGGCGAACGATGGCGTGGATTCGGGCCACAAGCTCGTCCTTGTGGAACGGCTTGGTCATATAGTCGTCGGCGCCGAAGCCGAGTCCACGAACCTTGTCTTCAATGCCGGCGAGGCCGGAAAGGATCAGGATCGGGGTCTTGACCTTGGAAACACGCAACGTACGGAGAACTTCATAACCCGACATATCCGGCAGGTTCAGGTCCAGCAGGATGATGTCGTAATCATACAATTTTCCGAGGTCGATGCCTTCCTCGCCCAGGTCAGTCGTATAAACGTTAAAGTTTTCGGACTTCAACATCAGCTCGATGCTCTGAGCCGTCGCGCTGTCGTCCTCGATGAGCAGTACGCGCATGCCAATCCCCTTAGTGTCGCCTGTTCTGGGCTTGGCGCATCGGCCACGTCCGACCGCTGCGAACGACTCCTGTCAACCCCGACTCGGTAGCGTATCGGCAAATGGTTAACAGGAACTGATTCGCCGCTGCAAGCGACACGTTAGGGGTCCCCGTCGATTTTCTCCAGTGTCCTGAATCTGCAACAAAATCCGGCGAATCAAAACTTAAAGTAACGCTTTAAGAAAGCGCCCTAAGCGATTCAGCGGACTCGGCCATTCACGACCACTGTCCTTAATCGCGAACGACCCCACATCGTTCGCTTGTTCATATTGTTTGACGAAGCGCGTTAACAAGCGGTTACTGACAGGGCATTGTCCTAAAGAGAATCGTCAACAATCGAGTCTGGTTGACGATTTATGCAACCGTCGAGCCGCCCCGGATCGCCATGGAACCCCTGATCCGAGAGATCACTGAAATCAAGGGGCTGGAGACCTTCGGGCGGGTCGTCGGCGTGAAGGGGCTCATGATCGAAGTGGCGGGTCCATTGCACGCCATGAGTGTGGGTTCACGATTGTTAATAGAAAGTTCTCCAGGGCGGTCGCTCCCGGCTGAAGTTGTCGGATTCGATGGTGATCGAGCCCTCCTTCTGCCTTTTGGATCGATCGACGGCATTCGGATGGGGTGTAAGGCCCGCGTCGAATCAGCGGATGCCTCCGTTCGACCAAGCGAGCGTTGGCTCGGCCGCGTCATCGACGCGATGGGCAATCCGATCGACAGGAAAGGACCGCTGCTCGGCGGACCGCAGGCGCGTCACTTGAGGGCATCTCCGCCGCCGGCGGCCGACCGGGCCCGGGTCGGCGATCCGATTGATCTCGGCGTGCGCGCGCTCAATACCTTCGTGACCTGCTGTCGCGGCCAGCGCATGGGCATCTTCGCCGGCTCGGGCGTCGGCAAATCGGTGTTGTTGTCGATGCTGGCCCGCTACACCGCTTGCGATGTCGCGGTGATCGGTCTTGTGGGCGAACGCGGCCGTGAGGTTCAGGAGTTCATCGAGGATGACCTGGGGCCGGATGGCCTCGCGCGGTCCGTTGTCGTCGTGGCGACCTCGGACGAACCGGCGCTCATGCGTCGGCAGGCGGCCTATATGACCTTGACCATCGCCGAGTACTTCCGCGACCAAGGTGCCGACGTGCTTTGCCTCATGGATTCGGTCACCCGCTTTGCCATGGCGCAGCGCGAAATCGGGCTTGCCGCGGGCGAGCCGCCGACCTCCAAGGGCTATACGCCGACGGTCTTCACGGAGCTGCCGCGCCTTCTGGAGCGCGCTGGACCTGGGCGCGTTGGCGAGGGTTCGATTACCGGTCTTTTTACCGTTCTGGTCGAAGGCGATAACCACAATGAACCGGTGGCGGACGCTGTTCGCGGCATACTTGACGGTCACATCGTCATGGAGCGGCAGATTGCCGAGCGTGGGCGCTATCCAGCCGTTAACATTCTAAAATCGGTTTCCCGCACCATGCCGCGCGCGGTTCCAGAAGGTCGGCGCCCCCTTGTAACCGAGGCAAAACGGTTGATGGCAACCTATTCGGACATGGAGGAACTGATCCGGCTTGGGGCCTATCGGCGCGGTTCGAGCCCGGAAGTCGATCTTGCAATTGCTTTGAATGGTCCATTCGAAGCATTTTTGTCACAGTTAAAGGAAGATTCGACATCATTGGAGGCAGGCTACGAAAGGCTCGCGCAAATACTGCACCCCTGATCAGGGCGTTTGTTGGCGACGCTTTTCAATGAAAGGCTGCTGGTAGCCTTGTTAAGTCGGTTGGGTCTGATGTCGCCGCGACCGTATTTTGATGAAAAACATGCTCGACGGATCCGTATGGTGAAGGCGCGTCGCATGTGTCGTGGAATGACTCACGATTTGGCAACTCATCCGGCGTATGGTTTCCAGCATGGCGCGCCGTCGACAGGGGGCAGGCGCGCCGCATTGGATACAACACGGTCTGGGTTCAGGTCCGATACCGGCGCGGTGCATGCGCAGCAAGCGGGCTTTCGGGGAGTATGGCGTCATGAAATCCCGAGATAGTCTAATTCGGCTAAAGCGCTTCCAGGTTGACGAAAGGCGTCGCCAAGTGAGCCAAATTGAAGTGATGATTTCCGAGTTCATGCGAATGGTCGGTGATCTCGACGATCAAATCACGTCCGAGCAAAACCGCGTTGGCGTGCACGACATCACCCATTACGCCTATCCGACCTTCGCGCGCGCGGCGATTCAACGTCGTGAGAATCTTCGCGCCTCGATCCGTGAGCTCGAAGAAAAACGCGAGCGCGCCCAAGCCGAGCTCTCCGAGGCGGTCGAGGACATGAAGAAGATTGAACTCATCGAGGAACGCGATCAGACGCGCGACCGCGATGTCCGCGACATGGTCGAACAAGACGCGCTCGACGATCTCGCCGGCCGCCGTCACGCCATGGCGCGTTGATCAGCGGACAGGGACTTGGCGGATTGTCTCCCCGTCGAGCTCGACCGCGAGCGACGCTGCGAGGAGCCTCGTGCTTACGAGGCAACCGCAGTGTAGGCACGGGCGATTGTTGATTGCCGATTTGTCGCGGGGCAGTCTCGCCGGCTCCATGCCTGACCGCGAAATCCCTTGGGGTAGATCGGCCAAATCCTCGCGCTGCGGCGCTTCGGCACCAATCTGGTCGCGTGCTCAAGCGGACAATCTAAACTTTCTCAGTCGCTCGTAATACGCAAGCGCCTCTTCCGCGATTGGCTTCAAGCGATCGTCCAGGTCGTCGAATAGAGTTTCTGGCCTCGGCGCTCCAAATCCGCTGGAAGCCTCCACCGCGCGATACCAAACCGGCGCCCAGACCCCGTCATAAGGCTTGCGGCCGGGCTCCCAGGCTAGCATGGACTCATCGAAGCCAATTCCCAAGGCCGCGCAGAGCGACGTCAGCGTTCCACGCGGATCAGTGAGGACATCGGCCGCATCGATGACGGGGGGCGCTTGGCCAAGCCGGTCGGCGACTTGATCGAAGATCTCGGCCTGTTCGACAAAGCCAATATCCCGTAGCGTAACCTCGGCGCGCTTCTCGGCGTAGGAGGCCAGAACGCTCTCCGGACGACGAATGAGGAAAGCGCTCGTGACCCCGCCGAGCCAGTCCCGACCGAAGGCCGGGAGCATATGATGCGTCATGTGCTTTTGATAGAATATAGCCCGTCCATCCTCAACCGGCCCGGTCATGGCTTCGGCGACGATACGCCAATCCAGCGGCTGCGCGGCGATGACCTCGTCCCGCATCGGATGATCGAGCCCCGTGGCTGACAGATAGGCCGCGTAGAACGGTTCATCGATCGCCACGGTATCGGTCCGGTTGCCGAACGCGCGCATCATCGCGGTGGAAATGTTACGCGGGCCGGACCACATGGCGATACGGACGATGGTCCGTGTCATTTCAGCCTCCAAATGAGCTTGGGTCGCCAGCGTGTCTTTACCCGATCAGCGGGATCTGCGGTGCCGACGATCGTGGCAAATGACCAGTCAAGCGCGGGTCATCGCCGATCTCGATCGATAGCTTATAGGGCACGAAACCCGATCGACGGTAGAATGACAGAGCGCCGGGGTGATCGAAGGCGCAGGTGTGAACCCAGAAACGGCGCGGGGCATACGACCACGCAATGTCGATCGCCCGATCCATCAGCCAGCGACCGACGCCGGAGCCGACAGCCGAAGGAACAAGGCCGAAATACGCGAGCTCGATCTCTCCGGGAGTTCGGCGATCTAGTTCAACCAGGCCAAGCTCCACGCCGTCGCGCCGGGGCACATAGACTTCGACCAGCGGATTCCTCAGGATTGCCAACAGCTGAGCCCCTGGCATGACCCGCCGCGAAAACCACAGATACGGCTCTCCAACCGCCGCGAAGAGCTGGCGATATGCATCAGGGGCCGGATTGATCCAACGATCAAGCGTCAGCCCAGGAAGCTCGGGAACCGCCCGGACGGGCGGACGCGCGGTCATTTCCAAGGAGGTGACCAGCGTCGCGAGCTTGCCGGGTGGCAGATCGGTGTAGCCGTTCGCGTCGACGATCAGCGTCTCGTTGACGTTCCCGCTCATTTCTTGTCGAGCCCGAATCGATAGGCAGCGCCGAATCCGACGGAGAACTGGTTTGCATCGCCGGCCTTCTTGACAATCGGGCTATTGCCCGCGTCACCCGCGAGTCGATTCCAGGCGCCTTCGAAGCGAAGCAGCCATTGCGGCGTAAGCTCGTAATCGATGCGACCGCCGAGCCCGAAGGAACGCAGTCCGCCTTCGGCATTGTAGGCGGTCAAGGCGCCGCCTGCCGCTTGGTTCGCTGTTGCTTGGGCTGCCGAAACGCTGAAATACGTGTCCATAAAGTCGTCGGATGCAAAGGAGACACGCGGACCGACCGAGAGTTTGACGCCCGGCAGCGGATCGGAGATGGCGTCCGCGCCAATATCGGCGATTTGACCGTGATGTCCGCCGAAGCCTTGGCGGAGTTCGAAGAAAGCGCGTCCGAAGGCCCAAGAATATTCAAGCCGGAGCCCGGCTTCCAGTGCGGCATCGATCGGCTTTAGTCCAAAGAGATCGGTACCGACCCCGACCTCGCGCTTGCCAACGAACCGGAATGCCGGCGCGACACCGAAGCCGAACTCGCTAATCGGCTCGCCGGTGAACGGATTGACCGTGAAGCGCAGGCCGATCATCGGAAACGGGACGACTTGGTAGGCCTTCGACCCTTCAAATTCCGGCTGAACTCGCAAACCGCCACCGAGAGTGACCACCATATCATCGCCGCCGGCCGGGAAAGCAGACTGCGCAGCCGCCGCCCCCGGCATGGCCAGGAGCGCGGCAGATACAGTTGCGATGACGCAGCGGCGCATCGGCCGGTCACTCCTCGAACGTCTGGCGAACGACATGAGGTTTGGGCATAGCGCAACCCGGTCCGGATGACCAGTGTCGCCGCGCACCGTCAAGGCTACATTCATGTTGAATCTGGGTTGAGGCTACAAGAACGTTATGCGAATTGTCGAAAGAGCGCTGTTGAGCTGCCGGTCCAAGGCTATTCCGTTGACGAGAGCAACAACCAATTTTCCGCTGGTAGGGGTCGGGTCATGGGTAAGGAAATCATCGAAGTCCCGGTTTTGTCGGATGGACCGCGGCGCCTCGGTGTGCCGCTTTCGCTCGTCACACGTGCGGGCGGCTTCGTCTTCGTTTCCGGCATGCCACCGTTCGACACGACGAGTGGCGCGATTGTGCGCGGCGACATCGAAGTGCAAACCGAGGCCTCGCTCAATGCGATGCGCCACGCGCTGGAAGCCGCCGGTTCTTCGATCGAGAAGGTCGTGATGGTGCGCATCTACGCGAGCAATGCCGGCTTCTACCCGACGATCAATCGGGTTTACGCGCGCCATTTTCCTGTCGATCCACCCGCACGCACAGTCGTGCCGGTCGCCTCTTGGCCAATGGAGTTCGACATTGAAATCGAATGTCAGGCGTTAGCCTGAGGGGCCGTCCGGCCGTGTTCGGACGCTGCTGGGAAGTGCCCGGCCGCGGGTTTCTCTAAACCGTGCCGACAGTCTTTAAGCGAACCCGCGGATGAATCTCCGCTTGGCTCATGACCACGGTGTGGGCGCGGAAACGTTCCACGATCGAACGGACATGGGTTCGAATCGACGGGCTTGTCAGCAATACCGGGATTTCACCCTGACGTGCCGCAACCTCGAACGCATCGCGGACGGCATTCACGAACTCGCCGAGCTTGGACGGGGCCATCGCGAGGTGACGCTCGTCGCCTTCGCCGGACAGCGCTTCGGCGAAGGCAAGCTCCCAACTCGGCGAAAGCGAAACCAAGGGCAGGTAACCGCCGGGCGCCAGATTCGACGCACAGAGTTGGCGCGCGAGGCGCGTGCGGACATGTTCCGTGATGGATCGGACCGAGCGCGTATACGCGACGGCTTCGGCCACGCCCTCCAGGATGCCGGAGAGGTCGCGGATCGAAATGCGTTCGTTCAAGAGCGATTGCAGAACACGTTGTAGCCCCGAAACATTGATCTGCGAGGGAACGATATCTTCGACAAGCTTGTGCTGGTCCTTGGGCAATTCTCCGAGCAGCTTCTGAACATCGGCATAAGAGAGCAGATCCGCCACGTGAGTTTTCATGATCTCGGTCAGATGGGTGGAAAGCACGGTCGCCGGATCGACCACGGTCAAGCCCCGGATTGCCGCTTCCTCGCGAAGCGATGCGTCGATCCACGTCGCTGGCAAGCCAAAAGTCGGCTCCGTCGTGTGCACGCCCGGCAAATCGATGGGACGTCCGTCGGGATCCATAACCATGAAGAGATTGACGTATATGGATCCGCGCCCCGCCTCCACCTCCTTGACCTTGATGATGTAGTCGTTTGCCTGGAGCTGCACGTTGTCGAGGATCCGACACGGCGGCATAACGAAACCCATTTCGCCGGCGAGCTGGCGGCGAAGAGCCTTGACCTGGTCGGTCAGTCGGTCGGAGCCATCCGGCGCGTTGATGAGCGAGAGCAGCGCATACCCGAGCTCAATGCGCAGATCGTCCATCTTCAGGGCGTCGGAGATCGTCTCTTCCTTTGGCACGGCGCTTGAGGCAATGGCCGCGGCCGACTCGGCGGTTACCAGATCGGCGGCTTCCTTATGGTTACGCTCGGCCATCAGCGCGAGAATTCCGGCAGCGGCGGCAAGTCCGAGGAACGGTATCATCGGCATGCCCGGCAGGAGCGACAGCGCGATCATAACCGCCGAAGACATGCCGAGCGCCTTCGGATAGCCCGAGAGTTGGCGGATCATAGCCTTGTCGGCCGCGCCGGAGACGCCCGCCTTGGAAACGAGGATGCCGGCGGCCGTCGACACAATCAGGGCAGGGATCTGCGTGACCAAGCCGTCGCCAACGGTCAAGACCGTGTAGGTATGCGCGGCCTCCGCGAAGCTGATGCCCTGTTGCGCGACGCCGATGATGATGCCGCCGATCACATTGATGAAGGTTATCATAAGGCCGGCAATGGCGTCGCCGCGCACGAATTTCGAGGCGCCGTCCATCGAGCCGTAGAACGAGCTTTCGTCCTCCAAATCCTTACGACGCTTCTTGGCTTCCTTCTCGTCGATAAGGCCCGCCGAAAGATCCGCGTCGATCGCCATCTGCTTGCCGGGCATGGCGTCCAAGCTGAAGCGGGCGGCGACTTCGGCGATGCGGCCCGAACCCTTGGTGATGACGACAAAGTTCACAATGAGCAAAATCGCGAAGACGATGATGCCGATGACGAAATTGCCGCCCATCACGAAGTTGCCAAAGGCCTCGATGACGTGGCCCGCCGCGTGGGTTCCCTCGTGGCCATAGGTCAGGATAAGCTTGGTCGAGGCAAGGTTCAGGGCGAGCCGCAGCATCGTTGAGATCAGAAGCACGGTCGGGAAGGCGGAGAACTCCAGCGGGTGCTGGATGAAGAGGCCCGTCATCAAGATCAGGACCGATATCGTGATCGACAGCGCCAGGAAGATGTCGAGCATCCACGCCGGCAGCGGCACGATCAGGATCATCAGGATCGACATCACGCCGATGGCAAGCGCGATGTCGCCCCTGCGCAGGATGTCGATGAACTGGCCAACGGACGGCAGCCGCAAGGGCTGGCGTTGAGGTGTTCCGGCAGTTTGGTCGGACATCGCGCGCTCGGCCCATGCTTCGACGCACCGCGGTCATGCGGGCGGAACTAGAGCCGGTCCCGTTCGGATCGAAGCGATCCTAACGGGACCGGCTCAAGTTAATGAATCTGGAGCAATTCCTTGTCGATCGGATGGTCCCGTCCGACCGGGAAATGCTCTAGGCAGATTTTGCCGGGTTTATGGTTAACGCAGCGTTAATGTGCGGATTCGGTATGCCATTGCAAAATCGGATCCCAATTAGGCCACTTCACCGCGTGCTTCGCCGGGCGGGGGCACTGAATGGCCCTCGTCGGCATATTCTTTCAGTTTGTTGCGCATGGTGCGGATGGAAATGCCGAGGATATTTGCCGCGTGGGTGCGATTGCCGAGGCAATGATCGAGCGTGGACAAGATCAGGTCGCGCTCGACGTCGGCAACGGTCCGACCGACCAGCGCGCGCGTCATGGCTTCGGCGGTTTCGGTTGCGCGAAGCACCATCGGATCATAGTCCGAAGGACGAGCGGGCGACGGCACCCGAGAAGCCGGCGATGCCTCGCCGAAACGTTCGCCGTCCGGCGAGCGGATCGCCTCGGCGTCGATCTCGTCGCCGATTGCAAGCAGCACCGCGCGGTGCATGCAGTTCTCAAGTTCCCGCACATTGCCCGGCCAGCGATTGCGGACCAATTGACGGCGTGCTTCCCCGCCGATCGGCTTTCCCTTGATTCCGTTCGCCTTCGCGTACTTCTCGGCAAAATGCTCCGCCAGCGCAAGGACATCAGCCGGCCGGTCGCGCAGCGGTGGGATCTTCAGGTTCACGACATTCAGTCGGTAGAGGAGATCTTCACGGAAAGTACCCTTGCGCACTTCGTCCGCCAGCGCGCGATTGGAGGTCGCCAGGATGCGGATGTTGACTGGAACCGGGCGGTTGCCGCCGACGCGGTCGATTACCCGCTCCTGAATGGCGCGAAGGAGCTTCGCCTGCAAGCGCAGATCCATCTCGGAAATTTCGTCGAGCAGCAGCGTTCCGCCGTCGGCCTCCTCGAATTTGCCGACGCGCCGGGCAATGGCGCCGGTGAAGGCACCTTTCTCGTGGCCAAAGAGTTCGCTCTCCAGGAGCGCATCGGGTATAGCCGCGCAGTTGACCGCGATGAACGGTTTATCCGCACGATTGGATTTGCGGTGGAGATGGCGCGCAAGCACTTCCTTGCCGGTCCCGCTCTCGCCCGTGATCAGAATCGACGCTTCCGACGCGGCGACTTGATCGGCAAGGCGCACGACCCGCGCCATTGCCTCGTCGCGCACGATCATCTCGCGGCTGTCTTCCGCGACCGCGGCAAGGACCGCGGCAATCAGATCCGGATCGGGCGGGAGGGGAATATACTCCTTTGCCCCCGCCCTTATTGCCTCAACCGCCGCGCGCGCGTCGCTGGATGTGCCACAGGCTACGATCGGAACATGGATCAACTCTGCTTCCAGCCGGCGCACAAGTTCGCCGATCGGTTGCGCGACATCGACCATGACAAGGTCGGCGCCCTTGCCCGAACGCAATGTCCTAAGCGCTGTTTCGATGCCGTCGGCATGCACCACGCTCGCGCCGCGATCCATCGCGATCCGCGAAGCAACGGCAAGCTGGCCTCCGAGTGTCCCAACGATCAGGAGCCGCATGTGCCGCTCACCTCTCCGACTTAATGATTTCAGTCATCGTCACACCGAGCCTGTCCTCGACCAGGACGACCTCGCCGCGCGCGACCAGACGATTGTTCACATAGATGTCGATCGCCTCGCCGACCTTGCGATCAAGTTCCAGGACCGTACCCGTGGTCATTTTGAGCAAATCGGCGACCTGCATGCGCGACTGGCCGAGAATGGCCGAAACCTTGACCGGAACATCGAATACCGCTTCGAGGTCGGCGGCGCTTTTCGTGCTCGCGACCTCGTCATCAAGGCCTCGAGGACGCTTCGGTGCGCCCATATCGTCGAAGGTGATGTCGGTTTCCATCGGATCGTCCGGGATCTCGGCCATGGCTCAGTCCCTTTGGGCGGAGTGGTTCGGGCGCACGGGGTCGGCATGCGGGGCGCCGCCCGCGCGCTCGCGTCCTTCGATGTAATGTTGCACGGCTGCTTCTATTTCTTCGCTCAAACGCCGGCTATCGCGGACGATGCCGCCATCCGCCCATTCGATGCGACAGTCGCCGCGCAAAAGGTCAGCCTCTCCGAGGATGACAATACGTCCTTCAAAGCCTGTTTCCCGCGCGATCCGGTCGACGTGAACTTTCACGGCCTCGGTATCCTCGGCGGCAAGTCGCAGCACAAGATGCGGCGCTTTTCGAAGCGACCCGAGACTTGCGGCGAGGATTGCGCGGATCGGTTCAAGCGGCTCTCGGGACACGAGGCCCGCGGACAGATGGCGGGCGGCTTCGAGGGCAAGATCGATCGCCTGCTTTTCGATGGCCAGACGATCCCCGTCGAGCGACGCGATGAGCGAACGCGCTATTGCAACAAGTCGACCGGCTTCTTCGGCCAGTCGCTCCGCTGAACGGACTTCCCCGGCGCGAATGCCTTGGGCATAGCCCTCCTCGTGGGCGCGCGCGGTCTGCGCCTTGAGTTCGTCAAGGTGATACTCCAGCTCAACCTTCGGGATCTCGGGAACAAGCTCGACCGGCTCCGGGTCCGGCAGACGCGGCGCGGCGAAGTCTTCATTGAAGAGGAAGCGAATCGCGGCCAACTTTGTGTTCCCTTGTTCCTTATTGGCGGGCGATCTCGCCCGGGAGCTTCCAGTTTGTGCGTCAGCCTGGCACCATGACGGGAAAGCGCCAGCAGAACCGATCAAGCTAGTATATCAGCTCATCCTCGCTTTTGCTCTTCGAGATCATGATCTCGCCCTTCGCCGAGAGATCCTTTGCGACATTGACCATCAAGGCCTGACTTTCGTCGACGTCGCGCAGCCGCACGGGCCCGAGCGCTTCCATGTCTTCCTTTAGGAGATTGCCGGCACGCGTTGACATGTTGGAGAAGAAGATATTCTTCAAGGTGTCGCTCGCGCCCTTTAGCGCAATGGCAAGCTTGTCCTTGTCGATGTTCCTCAGCAACGTCTGCACGCCAGCGGAGTCGAGCTTGCCGAGATCCTCGAAGGTGAACATCAAGGCTTTGATTTTCTCGGCGCTCTCTCGGTTTTCTTCTTCGAGTGCGGTTAGGAAGCGCGCTTCCGTCTGCCGGTCGAAAGAGTTGAAGATTTCGGCCATGAGTTCATGCGCGTCGCGGCGGGAGGTATGCGACAGATTCGACATGAATTCCACGCGAAGGGTCTGTTCCACCTTATCGAGGACGTCCTTTTGAACGGCCTCCATCTTCAGCATGCGATTGACCACTTCCAGGGAAAACTCCTCCGGTAAAATGGCGAGAACGCGACCAGCGTGATCGGAGCGAATCTTGGACAAAACGAGAGCTACAGTCTGCGGATATTCGTTCTTCAGATAATTGGCGAGCACGTTCTCCTGCACGTTCGAAAGCTTCTCCCACATGTTGCGCCCGGCAGGACCACGAATTTCCTCCATGATCTGGTTGACCCGTTCCGGCGGTAGGAACGACATCAGAATGCGCTCGGTCGAATCGAAGTTGCCGGTCAGCGAGCCGCGAGACGAGATGCGCGTCACAAAGTCGACGAACAGATTCTCGAGCATTTCGGGGCTTACGGGGCCAAGCCGCGACATGGCGATCGAAATCTGACGAATTTCCAGTTCGTCGAGCCTTTTCCAGATTTCGCGTCCGTGTTCTTCGCCAAGCGCGAGCAGCAAAACAGCGGCGCGCTCGGCGCCGGCCAATTCGCGATACTTTTCCCCCGCCGCGATCTGTAGGCCACCGGTTACGGCGAGGGCCGATTTCGCGGCTGTCAGATTGCTGGCCGTTGTGACGCTTAATGCCATCCCTTATGCCGCCTCGTTTAGCCACCCGCGAATGATCGCGGCGGCCTCGTTGGGGAATTCCTGGACCATGTCGCCGATTCTGGCGACTGAGTCGGCTTGTAGGGCTCCGGCGGTCTTGGCTTGTTCGATCTTGCCGGTCATGACATTCGGAACGGGTTCGAGTGCTCCGGCGAGCGCAAGTTGGGTTTTTGTCCCATCAATGGCTTGGGTCAATGGCTTGCCGTCGGCGCCCATGGTGACCGGCAAGGAAACCTGGACCGTCTTGCCATCAGGCCCCATGACGACGGTTCCCAGCGCCTTCGCGGTGTCCGGCGTAACCATCTTGCGGATCAGCGGACGGACGGCGACCAGCAGCACAAGGAGGGTCATGAGCAGCAAGACGCCCAGTTCCGCGAGCCGAAGGATGTCGTCCTTCGAAAAGTCGAACAGGGCCGCCCAGCCTGCTTTCTGCTGTTCGAGCGGCAGGGATTGCGGCGCTTCGGCAAACCGTAGGTTGACAACCTCGACGAGATCGCCACGCTTTTGATCGTAGCCGACCGCCGAACGCACCATGGCCGCGATCTGGTCGATATCGGCCTGCGGGCGCGGTTGATAGGTCAACTCGTTGTTTGCCCCGCTGGCATAAACGCCGTCGACAAGGACCGCGACCGAAACCCGCTTGATTCGACCGGCTTCGAGGATCTCGGTGCGGGTGGTTTTGGAGATCTCGTAGTTTACGAGTTCTTCGTTGGTCGTGGAATTGTCTCGGCCCGCCGGTTCGTTCTGATTGGCCTGCGCACCGGGCACCTGATTGCCGACGGTGACAGCCTTATCGCCATTGGCGGTCGACGATGCCTCTTCCTTCGTTTGCGTCGAGCGGACGACTTGGCCGTTTGGATCAAACGTGTCGGAGGTTTGCGTGACGCGGTTGAAGTCCATTTCGGCCGAAACACGGACGCGGGCTCGGCCTTGTCCCACAATGGAGCCAAGGAGGGACTCAAGCTGCGTTTCCAATCGCCGTTCGTACCCAGCGGTGCGTTCTTGAATCGTGGCGGCGACGAGGCCGTCCGGATCTTCCGCCTCGCCGCCGCCGAGCAGACGGCCCTGCTCGTCGACGATCGAGACGCGGTTTGGCTTCATGCCTTGCACGGCGGATGCGACGAGATGTTGGATTGCTCTTATTTGCTGGGGCTCCAGCGCGCCGCGCAGCTTCAGTACGATCGAGGCGGTGGGGTCGACCTTATCGCGCTGAAACAGTTGGCGTTCGGGAATTACAAGATGGACTCGCGCGGCCTGCACGCGGTCAATGGCTCGGATGGTGCGGGCAAGTTCTCCCTCTAAAGCCCGCAGATGATTTATGTTTTGAACGAAGCTTGTTGTTCCAAGTGTGTCCGACTTGTCGAAGATTTCGTATCCGACGGAACCCCCGGCCGGGACGCCTTTCTCCGCCAGACGCATACGCATACGCAGCATCGTGTCTTTCGGCACAAGGATCTGGGCGCCATCCTGGCGCAGTTCGTACTGAACCGCTTGCGCTTCCAACTCCTTCACAATCGTAGCCGAGTCTTGGATCGTCAGATCCGAGTAGAGCGGCACCATCACCGGCTGCGATACCTTCAATATGATGAAGGCGAAGAAGCCGATGAGCGCGACCGCGACCACGCCCATGGAGGCAAGGCGCGTGGGGCCGATGGATCTGAAGAACTCTGTAACACCGTTCACGGCACTGGTCCGGATGCGAGGGGCGACGGACGGGGCGGCGGGCGGTCCCAAGCGCCATGGGTGGGGGCCGATGACGCTTGAGACCGAACCGCTAGGCAAGAATTTCCCAGTTCTTGGTAAATGTATCGTTAACGACGATCCCGCTGCGGCACGCTTTGGTATCAAAGTCGGACATGGTGTTAATTTTCGATGATCCGCCCGGCAGAATCCGATCGGCTACCGTTAAAAATTTAATTTTAAGAATATGTATGATCTTGTCCTGGCCCGCGCGGATAAACGAAAAAGGCCGGCTTAAAGCCGGCCTTTCCGTTGAACGCCAAGTTATCTTGCCTTACTGACGGTAATGCTGAATTCGTGTCGTACGAAGTCCAGCTAAGCCGTGACGGTCGATCGACTGCTGCCAGGCGATGAACTCTTCCACAGTTAAGGTGTACCGACTGCACGCCTCTTCAAGCGATAGCAGCCCGCCGCGTACAGCGGCGACAACTTCGGCTTTGCGACGGATGACCCACCGTTTGGTATTGCTCGGCGGCAGATCAGCAATCGTAAGCGGACTTCCGTCAGGCCCAATGACATATTTTACGCGCGGGCGAATTTGATCGGTCATCGTACTCTCACACAAACACTCGATGCGACCACATCGAGGGCAAGAATACGGGCCACGCCTTAAAATATGGCTAAACGATAGGCGAGTAGTCGGCTACAACCGCCACTAAGACAAGGAAACTCCGGCAAAATAATCGTCGGCGTCTAGAATTTTAGTTTCAGGACTGTTTCAATGCATCTTTTCGGCTTAGAGCCTGTCCCGTTCGGATCGAAACGATCCGAACAAAAAGTACCGGCTCAGGTTATTGAACCGAGGCCAATTCCTTATCGATCGGATGGGTCCATCCGATCGGGAATTGCCCTAGCCGCTTGCCTTGACCGACGTCACGGACGAGACCGGAACACGAGTATTGCCAATCAACAGATATGAACCGCCATCGAGTACGTCGATGCCGTCGACCTTGCCAGTAATCGACATGTTCGCCTTGACCGCTAAACCGTCTGAATCCTTGGCGGCAATTGAGATCGTGTAGGTCCCGTCCACGGCGTCGGTGTAAGCTGATGTCTTGCCATCCCACTTGTAGGTCTGCGGGCCTCCGGCAAAGTCCTTGCTTTCCGTGTAGACCACCGTCCCGTTCTGGTCCTTGACGCTGATTGCCGCCGTGCTCGGACGAGGCAGCGAAAACGACCACGTGGCGCTGCCGTTTTGCAGGCTCGCCTTCGAGCCATCAGCCGTTATGGTTTTACCGACATAGCCCAGCAAGTTCGTGGCGCCTGATGCCGACAGCGACGCCTTGATTTCCTCAAGGCTTTGGTTCGTCTTGATCTGCTGCTCGACGCCCGAATACTGCACAAGCTGTTGCGTGAAGGTTTTTGTGTCGATCGGATCGAGGGGACTCTGGTTCTTCAACTGCGTCGTCAGCAGCGTGAGGAACGTGTCGTAGTTTTGAGTAAGAAGCCCTGAATCGGATTTGGCCGTGCTCTTTGCCGATGCCGGCGATGAAACGCCTGAAACGCTGCTCATGATTTGCTCCTAACTCTGTACGCATTGCACGTCATCGATCGTCTACCTTGAGCATGTCCCGATCGGATGGACTCATCTGATCGATAAGGAATTGCTCCAGATTCTAGAGCTAGACCCTAAGGTCCAAGCCGCCCGGTCTCGTCGATCGCCCATAGACAGCCGAGACTGTTTGCTGATCCATCTGGCTCTCGTCGCTCGCATATTCGTTAGAAGCTCGCGCCTCGCCGAAGACGTCTTGGTAAGAACGCCAAGCCTGACCGCTACCGTTGCCGCCGTCTTGGCGAAGCGTGAAACTGAGCCCGCTATTGGTATCGAGCTTCATGCCGCTCTGCTCGATCGCCCGCTCAAGCGTCTTGGAATCGCGAAGCATCATATCGAGCGTATCGCTGCGCTCGACCGCTAGGTGCGCGCGGATCTCGCCGTCCTTGTTGATGTGCAGCCGCACGTCGACCTTCCCCAATTCCGGTGGGTCTAGGCGGATTTCGAAGCTTCGTTCGCCCTTTGCCGCATGGTCGTTGATCACCGCCGCAAGATGCGGGATCGCAATCGTCGCCGTTTCGACGCCGAGGGACTTAGCGATATGAGGCGCCGGAGCGGTGGACTTCGGAGACCCGGACTGTATCTGGGCGCCACCCATATCAGCATCGGCCATGTCTGGGGTGTTGCCGGCGTCCTTGGCCTCAACGATCTCGGACGCCTTCATGGCGTCCTCCTTGCCCTGAGCCTGCAAACGATCGGCATGCGCATTGGAAGCCAATTGACGCGTCGAGTGGTCAGCGGTTGCCGTTATGAGACTGTCCGTCTCTGCGTTCGCCGAGGCTCGGTTCCCATCCACGACGGACTGAGCCGAACTCGATACGCTTGACCCGTTTGCCAAGCCGGGCGCGAGCGCTTCGGTTGCGGCGGCGAGCGCGGCCGCGGAGAGGTCTGGCGCCTTGGCCGTGCCGGCGCTGGGTGCCATTGAGATTTCCGATTTGCCCGCGATCCCCTCCTTGAGGGTTCCCTTTGTTTCGGCGCCACCGGTGTTCGCGGCGGTGAGCAAGGTTTCGAAAGGCGTTGGGACGGGGGAGGGGACCGAAGCGGAGGGAGATGATGTGCCGGCCGCCTGGACTTTTTCCGACCCAGATTTGCCTTCTTTCGGTGTCGATGCGGCAAGGCCCGTCACCAGCTGGGGAAGCTGACCGCTGGCGGGACCGATTGCGCCGACGCCGGTCGGGTCTGTTGCCTCTCCGGCGGCGTTGATGGTCGTGCCGGCTACGACCGGCATCACGAGCGGATTGGCCGCTGAAGTCTGCATGGCGTTTAGGGCATTGAGCGCTGCCGCATCCATGGTCGCGGCGTCGTCCGCGCCGAAAACTCCGCCCTTTTTCTTCGCGGATGTCGAGCCAATGCTGCTCCCGGCCAGAAGTTCGGCAGCGATCTGCTTGCCGTCGGATGGCGGCGCGCTGATTGCCTGATCCGTGGTCGACATATAGTTCGAAACAAAACTCGCAAATGCGTTTGCGGCATCGACTTGATCGGTCGATGTCTGACCCGCGCTCGAACCGTCGATTTGAACCTTGTCCGATGGCGATCCGGACCCGAATGCGGAGGGGCCGCCGAATGGGCTCGTGGATGGGCCGGCGATTGGGCTGACGGCGATAGGCAAGGTCTACCTCCTGGACGCGGTACTCGCACGTTGATCGAAAGCAAGGTTGCAAGCCTGGGGCCAACCATGCCAATCGAAAAATACGAGACTTTGTGAGGACTTCGCGGCGCGATGTCGCCGGCGCTCCGCCAAATCGGCGGAAAATCCTGCCGAGCGCGGCAAGACCTGCCGTGAATACAGCGAGCGCCAATCACGGAAGCAAGATTTTGGAAATCCCGCTTTTACCCGGCGACGGCAAAAGGCTATGATCGGTCACGGGTTGCGAAAGTCGATTGGACTTCCCAACTGACCGAAATCGACGTGCGAGCCGGCGGACACGCGACCGGATCACATGCATTTGGCGAGAGGACGTCCGCATCATGGTTCCCGAGCTTGATCTCGGCGGTCGTCCGCAGGATATGCGGGTCGTGGTCGCCATGTCCGGCGGAGTGGATTCCTCCGTCGTCGCGGGCTTGGTGAAGCGCGCGGGCTATGACGTCGTCGGGGTCACGCTGCAGCTTTACGATCATGGCGAGGCGACGCATCGCAAGGGCGCGTGTTGCGCGGGCCAGGACATTCTCGATGCCCGTCGTGTGGCCGAAACGCTCGACATTCCCCATTACGTGCTCGATTACGAGGAGCGCTTTCGCGCGGCGGTGATCGACAGCTTCGCCGAGAGCTATCTCTCCGGCGAGACGCCAGTGCCCTGCGTCTCCTGCAACCAGACTGTCAAATTCTCCGATCTGCTGGAAACCGCGCGCTCGCTCGGCGCCGCCGCGCTGGCGACCGGTCATTACGTATCGAGCGCGCGCGCGGAAAACGGCCACCGCGCCCTATACCGCCCGGTCGATCTCGATCGCGACCAGAGCTATTTCCTGTTTGGCACGACCCAAGAGCAGCTCGATTTCGTGCGGTTTCCGCTCGGCGGGCTCACGAAGGCGCAAACTAGGGCGCTAGCGCGCGAATTTGGCCTGTCCGTTTCCGAAAAGCACGACAGCCAGGACATCTGCTTCGTGCCTTCTGGCCGCTATGCCGATGTCATCGAACGCTTGAAGCCCGGCGCGATCGCGGGCGGCGACATCGTCCATGTCGACGGCCGCGTGCTCGGCCGTCATGCCGGTATCGTCCACTACACTGTCGGCCAGCGGCGCGGCATTGGCGTGTCGACCGGCGAGCCGCTTTACGTGGTGCATCTCGACGCCGAGGCCCAGCGCGTTGTTGTCGGTCCGCGCGACGCCCTTCTGACACGCAAGCTTCATCTTCGAGCGGTTAATTGGCTCTTTGATTCGCCGATTGCGGAATTCGCCGAATCCGGCCGGGAGGTTTGGGCCAAGGTCCGCTCTACCCGTCCGCCGCGCCCGGCGCTGTTGTCGATCGTCGACGGCGAGGTCGAGGTGGAACTGGTCGATGGCGAGCAGGGCATCGCGCCCGGCCAAGCGTGCGTCTTTTATGATGCGGGCGAGGGCCCGTCCCGCGTGCTCGGCGGGGGAACAATCGCGCGGGTAGCGCGTGTTGGCGTGTCGAGCTCAGATCCGCTGATGGCGGTGCACGCCGCGGAGTAGCAGACTGTTCAAGCCAGAGAGGCCGCGATGTTCAAGCCGCAGGAAAAACCCCGCTCCGCAGTCGCCAAAGCCATCGACCTCCGGGATCCGTCCCGTCGGAACGACCAAGCGCCCGAGCTCGACCAGAAAACCGTGCTCGATGCCTATGCGCGCTGGGCGCCGATTTACGATTTCGTCTTTGGACGGCTGGCGTTCTTCGGACGCTATTTTGACGGTGCTCGGGTCTTGGCGCTGGAGGGGATCAACCAACGGCAGGGCACGGTCCTGGAAGTCGGCGTGGGCACGGGGATCGCGCTTTCGCGCTATGGGCGGCATCTGAAGGTGACCGGCATCGATCTCTCGCCGGATATGCTGACGATCGCCCGCCAGCGGGTTGTCGCCGAGGGCCTCGGCCAAGTCGAGGCGCTGCATGAAATGGACGCCTCCAAGCTCGATTTCCCCGATGCAAGCTTCGATACGGTGGCGGTCATGTACACGATCACCGTCGTGCCGCATCCCGATCAAGTCATGGCCGAGGTCGAACGCGTGACGAAGCCGGGCGGCGAGGCCGTGTTCGTGTCGCATTTCGCCACGGACACCGGCTGGCGCAAGACGATCGAGAGCGTGATCACCCCGCTCACGCACCTGCTCGGTTGGCGCCCGGATTTTCCCGTCGCCCGCATCTTGAATCGTCCCGGCTTTGAACTGATCGACATCCGCCCATGCCCGCCGCTCGGGACCTTCAGCATCGTGCGGCTGCGGCGGAAAGGGGTTTGATTGGGCGGTGATCAGTGTGGCGAGGTTTAGCGTCCTCGCTCGATGCGGCGGCCGACGGTGGGCCCGATTTGCGTGAGGCGTGCGTGGATGCCCTCGCAGGCCGTTGAACGCCTTGCGAAAAGTCGACGGTCCCGCGATCCGTGCCAAGTCTCGACCACCGCCGCCGTTCGCTTGACAGCCGAGATCCCCACTCCTTATATGCCCGCCACTGGCTGGGTAGCTCAGATGGTTAGAGCGGAGGATTCATAACCCTCAGGTCGGCGGTTCGATCCCGCCCCCCGCCACCAGAATTGACGACGAAAAACAATAAGTTAGCGTTTTGTATTCGGCCTTTTCGCCGCACTTTCAGCACCGAAGCCGAAATTGATCCGCGGGCAGTCGCCCGCATGCTTGTGCTAGCAATTTGCTCTTATGGTTCCACATCTTCTCGGCTTGCGTATTGAATAACCGGCAAGTCGGGTTGATCGAGCCATCGGTGCGAATGATGCGGACCTCATGGTTGGCGTCGTATCAGGGAATTTGATTTACAAACGGCTACTCAGCCGCGACTGCAACGGGCCCGAAGATTTCCTCGACCAGCACCTCCTTCTCGCCGCCGTTGATCTCATAGGTCACCACTTCGTCAACACCTGCACCGAGTAGCGCTTGCGCGAGCGGCTGGGCTATGTGCACGATGCCCTTATCCGGTGCATTCTCGCGCTCAGAGATGACGATGTTCATCACCTTATCCCGATCGAGGTATCGCACCCTTATCGTCGGCCCAGGCGTGACGATGAGGCCGCCATACAGCCCGCGTATGCTCTCGTCGTCTTTACCGACGTCGACGTTTGCCGCGTTACTGGTTGCCGTAGCGATTTGCTCAACCACGGTCGTAGCCTGCTGGCTAACGCCGAGTTCTCGTCCTACCTCTTCGAACGGCTCGAAAGTTTTGCTTGGATCTGTGATGCTGACGAGAGCTGAAGCGCCAGCATTGTGATTAGAGGTCCGCTCACCAGTCGGTGCCGGACGAAGCACGCCCGAAGCTGCGAACTCCGGTTGAACGGACTGAACGTGCTCGGTGTCTTCGGTTATACGCCGCTCGGTTAGCACAGAATTGTTCTCGGCGACGCTAGTTTCAGCGGAGTTGGGCAGATCAAGTTCTTCTTCGAATGGCAAGTCTCCGGCGCCTACGAGCTTACCGCCTTTGAAACGTCGGTGCTCGGTATAAACGTCCGCCGATGCATCGGACCCGATCGGCGCGATGCCGAGCCGCTCCAGCGTCGTGACGAGGTCGTTCCACCAAATCTCGGTCTCGGTGTTCCATTGGGAGCCGAAGACGCGCCAGAACACCCAACCGGCGCGCTCAAGCGCCGCTTGGCGGCGCATGTCGTCGTCCCAACGCTCAGGCCCGTGAAATTTGTCGCCGTCGAGCTCGATAGCGAGGCGACGATCCTCGGCACCTTCTACAACGAGGTCGATCGCATACGGCCCGGCCTCGACCTGTGAACGAACACGAAAGCCGGCGTCAAGCAGGCGGCGACAGACTTCGCGCTCCAGCCCGGACTGACAGCGATCGAGCACGCCCTTGCCGTCGAGCTTACGACCGAAAGGCATAGGCTGGTCAAAGTGTTCGATGACCTTGCGTTTCAGGTCTTCGGCCTTGAGCTGAGAAACGGCGAGCGATCGGACGAGGTAGACGCGGTCGCGTCCGCGGCTCATGGCGACGTTGAAGCGCTGCGCCATGGGGCGGGCCGTCAACGCGGCCACTTTACCCGCCTGGACCATCGAGAGGAACACGATGTCACGCTCTTGGCCTTGCATGGTGCGACTGTCACCGCAGATGATCCGGTGCCGCTCTATCGCTTCGTGCCCGATCATTGGGTGGGCAATGAGTGCACGTTCGATCTGCTCGGCCTGGACCGAGCCAACAAGTGAGATGACGGCGATCGTCCGGTGCCGCATAGCCGGGTCGGCGACGATCTTGGCGATCTCTTCGACGATGACGTCTCGCTCCTGTTGGTTCCACTTCGACCGGTATTCGCCGTCGGCGATAAAAATGTCGATCAAGGGCGGGTCGAGACGCTCGGACGCCGTTGGGATACGTAGCGGGATCAAGCGGCCGCCATAGAAGCGGGTCGAGAACTGGATGATGGGCGCAACGCAGCGGAAATGCTCGCGCAGCATGACGTGCGACGCCGGGAACATCATCGACGCAATGTCGAAGATCGAGGTGTCCTGGTCGATGGCGTTTCGCACGCTGACATGTCGTAGATACTGCGCGCGGAGAGCGTCGATTTGGGCCTGTGGCATACCAACGGATGACGGGCTTACCTGTTGCTCGTCACCAACGACGAGCCACTTCTTGCCGCGCGCCAGGGCGCCCAAGGCGGTGACGTCGGACTGAGAGGCCTCGTCGAGCACGACCAAGTCAAATGAGCCAAGCGAGGGCGGAAGCTGCTCGGCAACGCGGAACTCCGGCATAATCCACACCGGCGCGGCGGGCGCCGCGTCAAGCGCGGCTTCACGGATCTGACGACGCCAGCGGACCGCACTCAGACCGGTCCCAGCGCCCAGCTTCTGCATCGCCGTGGTGAACAGGACCAAGGCCTGCTTGATCTTGTCGGTGAGGTGCCCCTTGAGGCCCAGAAGAGTACGCTCCCGAATAAGCTTCTCAAAGCGGCGCGCGCGACGAGCCACGAGCTCGGCCTTACGCGCCGAAAGGGTCGCCGGGTTCTCAAGGCGCAAGATCTCGTGGATGCGGTGGCGTGCGACTGCCCAAGACCAAGCTTTCTGCCAATCCGCAGGTACAACATCCCCGGGCACGGCGAGCGGATCCGCTAGGCGCTCGGCCCACCCGGGTGCGCCGCACTTCGATAGAAGGGTAAGCGCAGTCGCGAGTTTCTCCAGGGGCACGGAGCGCGTCTTCAAGCGCTCGAGCTCTCGTGTTAATGCACCGCGTGCCTCGATGATGTCTCGCTCGGCGTAGGTACCTTTGGCGACAGTTTGGGCGAGGTCGCTGAGGGCGTCGAAGACGGGACCTCGGCCTTGCGCAGCGAACGCCTGCAGCGCCTCCAGCGCGGGGTGAGGTCGATCGGCTTCGTCCTTGAGATTGGCGCGAAACGCGAAGAGGACTGTCGACAAATCGCCCGATCGAACTGCAGCGTCGACATCGAGGCCGTACGGGAAGAACCGCTTCAGGCCTTCCCGGATCGCTGGCGCTCTCGCCGCCGCCTCGCAGACTCGCCGGAATTCGTCGGACAGGCGTCGGACCTCGGCCAGGAACTGGAGGGGGTCTTCGGCGAGTGGCGGTAGGCGGGGCTGCTCCTGCCACTTAGCGAAGAAGTCGTCGTGCTCCAATCGCCAGCGGCGGCAGGCCTTGACGCGTGCCCAATCCTCGGTCGTTTGCGGAGCAACATCGCCGATCCGGATTTCAGCGAGCGCCTTCTTGACGTCCTGTGCGAAGAGTGCAGCCGCGAATCCGAACGGCTTCTGGCCAGCAGCGAGGCGCGCAACGGCCGACTCAAGCTTCTCTGCAGCCTCACCTGATCCGAAGTCGGGGATTGTGAAGACGTGATGCGAGATTCTGTCACGTTCGGCTACTAGCTCGATGGCGCGGTCGACCCAGTTGCGAAGGGACATACTGCCGGCTCCGACCAGCGCCTCTTCCACCAGTTGCGCGTATAGGTGGCCAGCAGGCGCGGATATTTGCGCAATGGCGGCGGAGAATTGGATCAGCGAGGCGTGCTCCTCACGGGCACGCTGCTCGTCTGCGGGGGTATCGACGACGAGCCGCGGGGCGTCGGTGAAATCCTCGGCGGTGGCCACCTTCCGGCGCGCCTCATGTGCCGTCGCAGCGATCAGTTCGACGGTACGCGGCAATTCCTCCGGTGCCGGGAGCGCGGAGCGGAGATAAGCGAGATCGCCCCCGAGGTTCGATCGAAGCTCCACGATCTTGTCGACGAGCTCTCCAAGACGCGAACCGGCGACATCCTGGGTCGGTCGGTCAGTGAACCAGCTATACCGGGCCTCTTCCGCCGAAAGCACCTTAGCGAGGTCCATCGGCAGGTAGTCGGCGCCGCCATAGTGTATCGACCCGAGGTTGGCTCTCGCAATGTCGCCGAGAGAACTCTCGATCCGGACGATCTCCGCGTCGATGCGGACGATTTCGTCCTGGATCTCCGCGATGCGCCGCTTAATGTCGTTGCTCTGCGTGGACGAAGCCTCGCCTGCCAGTGCCTGAACGGCCTCCTCCAGCTGCTTCGCGCCTTCGCGGTCCGAGTGCACGACAGCGATCGTCATCGTGCGTAATTCAGCGGGGAGCTTGTCCTGCACGGCCGCAATTGCCTCGGAGGTGCGCGCCGTTACGAGGACGCGCCGGCCGGTGGCCATGTAGTGGGCGATCACGTTGGCGATCGTATGCGTCTTGCCGGTGCCCGGCGGCCCCTTCACGACCGCGATGTCCTCGCGCTCGAGTGTATCGACGATCTGGGCCTGTTCGGCATTGAACGGCAGCGGAAAGAAGTACGCCGACTTCTTCGTGGTCGCGGGGCCTGCTTCCGCCCCATAGCCTCCCCCTCCGCCACGGCCAAAACGGTCGTTGCCATTTCCTTTGGCGCTCTCGGTTCCGAACTCGCTGCGGTTGAATCCCCATTCGGTCAGGTCAACGCCTGTGTCAGTCTTCTCGTCTGCGGGGGGCCTAACAAGACCCACGAGCGGCTTCTGCAGCCACTCCTCCGGCGCTTTGCGGATTGCCTCCTCAATACGCCTCAGGTCGTGTTGACGCAGATCGTCCGAGCGCGGGCGAGCATAGAGCACCCAAGTGCCGTAAACGACGAGTTCGGTCGAAGACTGAGGCAACCTCTCTCCGTCCGGCACCTCGCCCGAAGGCACAAAGCGCGCGGATGATGATAGGCGGGTAGCTGCCCCGGCGAGAATGTCCTCGAAGCTCACAACATCATGCGGATTGAGAGGCATGTCAGGATCAGATGACCGCACCTCGACCTGGTCGGTAAGCGGGCCTTGGGCCCGGTCAGCCTCTACAAGGTTGATCGCACGGAACGGCCGCAGGTTTACGACAGCGGGAAGCGAGCGTGGCCCGATAACGAGCGTGCCGCTTTCCTCAAGCAAGAGTTCGCTCGGCTTCTCGATTAATGGCATGTCGATCGGAGCAAGCCCATTCGGCGCCCACTTGGCGATGCCGATGCCCCACACGATCTCGGGCACGTTTGTGTCGCCGCCGGACTGTATCATGCTGTGGAGGCGGTAGAGCACTTGATAAAGTGTGATGGTCCGACGCCGTGGGTGTTCCGCGTCCGCCCACGGCTGCCACACGCGGACCTTCCAATCTTCGAAAAGGGCCTGCCATTCCGGCATCCGCTCAGTGCTGATCACAACATGGACGTGGGTGTCCGAGATAGGCGGCTCGATGTCGTGGCCATCCTCATCTTGCTCTCGATGCGCCCTTAGCCGGTATGGATAAACATCCGGCTCGTCGACGAACCCGGCTTCGGCCAAATCCGAGGCTTCTTCGACGGCCACCAGCAGAGTTACGTGCGTATCGAGGAACGGCCCCTTCAGCGGATCATCAAGGTCACCCACGACCCACCCGTCAAACACGGGATCGCACGCTGGCCCCGCCGTGGGCCGAAGGCGCTCGACCGCGAGCCATGTCTCCTCGCGACCGAAACGTATCCCAGGGAGGCCAGCGATCTCTTTCTGGTGGAAGAGGCCCAGCCCGTACTCAGCGAGTCGCATGACGGTCTTCTCGCGCGCCTTCAGGAGCTCGGCGGCGAAATGGACGAGGCCGGACAGGCGTTCACGGTCGGTCGGTTCGGTCATCAACTTGGCTCAGTGAAACGACAAAGGAACGAATTATCAGGTATCATAAGTTGAGGCGTAGCTATAGATCTGTGATCTGCTAGTTAGCTTTTCATCCATGTGTGCCACCCCCTCCGCGCAATCAACGCGCTCCCGTGTGCTGCTTCCTCCGAGATCGGGGCCAAGAACGGCACCCCGAGGCGCATCTGACGTAACTGCGTCCAGGCCGGGTTGCGGGCGCCGCCGCCGACGGATCGGAGCGAGCGGAGCGGCGGGCCGCCGAGGTTGTGGAGGCGGGTGAAGCCGAGCGCCTCGATCGCGGCGATGCCTTCTAGGAGCCCTTGTAGGAAGACCGAAGGCTCCGCCGGCCTCGGCTCCAGGCGCGGCAACAGGGCGGGATCGTTGATGGGGAAGCGTTCGCCCGGGCGGGTTAGGGGATAGTAGTCGAGCCCGGTTGGCTTCGTCGGATCAAGCTTTGACTCAAGCGCGGCCATGTCGCCCACACTGAAATGGGCCAACAGCACGTTGCCGCCGGTGTTGGAGGCGCCGCCGGCCAGCCATCGATCGACGATCCGGTGGCTGTAGATGCCGAAGGCCGGGGCGAAGATCGGCGTGTCGGACAGCAGTTTCAACGTCAAGGTCGTGCCGAGCGCGGTGACGCCGTCGCCGATCGCGTCGGCCCCGGTCGCCAGGAACGATGCGCAGCCGTCCGTCGTGCCCGCGACGATCATGGCTTGGTTCGGCAGGCCAAAGGCGCGCGCGATCTCGGGCGCGACCGTCGCGAGCGGGCCGCCGACCGGCTTCACATCGGGCAGGAGGCCGAGATCCATGCCTGTTTTGCCGATCCATTCGGGCCAACAGCGCGCAACCGGGTCGTAGCCGGTCTTCAAGGCGTTGTTTTCGTCGCTGAAATCGTACCGTCCGCTCAACCGGCCAACGATCCAGTCCGCCTGATGAATGACGCGGCTTAGGCCCTTGATTGATTGGAAGGTTATCGCCTTGGCGAGCCCCGAGGTCGCGCCATGCGCCGCGCTCGTTGCCGGCGCGATGCGCACGATCTTCTCGATCACGGCGCCATCTTCCACGGGATCGTTATACATCAGTGGGCGAGCGAGGGGGGTGCCGTCGGAATCAACGGGCAGCATCGTGCCCGACGTGCCGTCGACGGCAATCGCGACGACGCGCGCGAGATCGACGTTCTTGCCCAACGCGCCGAGCGCGGTCTCAACAGCGGCCCACCAGATGTTCGGGTCGCGGTGATCGGAGCCCATGATGTCGAGCCGGCATCCGCCGCGCGCCCGCTCGGCCCCGTCCTCGTCAATCGCGACGGCGCGCGCGCCGGAGGTGCCGAGATCCAGCCCGATAAACAGCGGGCCGGCCGTTTTCAATGCGCCGTCTCCCGCCGATCAAGGGACCGGCGATATCTAGACGCCTCCCAGCCGAGCAGTTCGGCTTCTTGCTCGGCGGTGAGATACGTCAGCGTTGCATCCGGTGGCACGCGGGCGGTGACCAGCGACAGGCATTGCGCCAGCGGCTCGACGCCTGGGCTGGCGTCCGCATGGATCAGCACGCCCTTGCCGGGGAAAAGGATCGCCGGCGGTAAGGGTTGCCCCTTGTCGAGCACCGCGGCAGCGACATCGGCGGCCGTGTCACCCGGGCCGGCGATCACGGCGGTCCCGCCAAGATAGACCACCTGATCCGGATAGAGACTGCCGGCGGCGGCGATACGGCAGCTCACGGGGTCGCAGGCGACCGTATGACTATCGTCGACGGTGGGAAGTCGATAGGCGGCTCCACGAGCGAGCGTGTTCAAGGTGTCGAGGTCGGCGGCTGGGGCTTGGCGCGGGGCCCGCCGGAGTTGGCGACAAACACGCTCAAGCAATTGCTCGGCCTCCGCGACACTGTCCGCACCGACGACGAGGCCGTGATTGCGCAGGACCAGAACGTTGGTTTGCGCTCCCATTTCCGCGCTGATCGCCCACGCAAGCGGCAGTCCCGGCCGGACATAGGGCACCAGCGCCCAATCCACGCCCGAAAGGCGTTCCTCAAGCACCGCGCGCGCATCGGCGCGGATCGCGATCGAAATCGTGTCCACGCAATGAACATGGATCACCACGCGCTGCGGCATCAGGGCGTGAACCACGGTTTCGATCGAAGGCCTGAGGCCCGGCGTGGCGAACTCGGGCAGTGTGAATTCTGCCGGCCGGCCGGCGGCCTCGTCGCCACTGTTCAACGCGCGCAGCATGGCAGGCAGATCGACGGGAACCATGACCTCCTGATCCATCGCGCGGGCAAGATAGAGGTCCGACGCCTTGACCCACATGACGTTGCCAAGCTTCAACGAGGTGTTTCCGCCCGCCGCCTGAACGAGGTGTGGGTCCCTGCCAAGGCGAGCGGATACGCGCCGCAAATCCGCCAGTTCGTCGCTGCCGCTCATGGTGTCATAAACTCCTGCGCCTGCGTGATCCAGCGGAAGCGATTCAGTAAAATTTCACTAGTTTATGAATTTTTTGCGACAGCCTCTGCGACAGCCTCGAGCCAAATCTCGAAAGCCTCCAATTCGGCCGCGGACATATGCAATCCGTGCTTGGTGCGCCGAGCCAGGATATCTTCGGCTGTCTCGGCCCACTCTTCGGCAATGAGGAAACGCGCTTCACGCTCGAAGAAATCCGGCCCGAAGCGCCGACCGAGATCATCGATCGAACGTGCGGTGCCGATGAGGGCCCTGATGCGCGTGCCATAAAGCCGGCAATAGTGTTTCAGCGTCGTCTCCGGCAGCCATGGGTGAGCCTGCTTCATGTCCGCCATGAACTGTTCGAAATCGGCCGCCGGGATGTCGCCACCCGGCAAATGTCCGCGCGCGGTCCAATCGCCGCCCATGTTGGGGAAAAATGGCTGCAACTGCTTCAGCGCGTGTTCGGAGAGTTTGCGGTAGGTCGTGATTTTGCCGCCGAAGACCGAAAGCAACGGCGGCGCATCGCCGGGGGCATCGAGCTCGAAGATATAGTCCCGCGTCACAGCGCTTGGGTTTTCCGCGTTGTCATCGTAGAGCGGCCGGACGCCGGAGAAGCTGTGCACAATATCCGCGCGGTTGAGTTGCCGCTTGAAGTAACGATTCACGGCCTTCAGCAGATAGTCGATTTCGTCATGGTCGGCAGTCACGTCCTCGGGCTTTCCGGAATAGGGAATATCGGTCGTGCCGATCAGCGCGAGATTTGCTTCATAGGGATTGACGAAGATCACGCGCTTGTCGGTGTTTTGGAACAGATAGGCCTGCGGCCCGTCCCAGGTCTTGGGGACAATAATGTGGCTGCCCTTAACGAGGCGGACACTCCGCGTCGAGTTGAGGCCCGTGACCCGACTGACGATGTCGTTCACCCATGGCCCGGCCGCGTTGATGAGCCCCCGCGCCTTGACTATCCGCGTCTTGCCGGTGCCGCGGTCTAGCATCTCGATGGTCCAAAGGCCGTCGATCCGGCGGGCGCTGATGCAGGCGGTGCGCGTTAAGACTCGCGCCCCGCGTGCTCGCGCATCAAGCGCGTTGAGCAGCACCAAGCGCGCATCGTCCACCCAGCAATCGGAGTACTCGAACGCAAGCTTGAAGTCCGGCTTGATCGCGGCGCCTTCAGGGTCGCGCGCCAGATTGAGCGTGCGCGTGCCGGGCAGGCGCTTGCGGCCGCCGAGATGGTCGTAAAGAAACAGTCCAAGACGAATGAGCCAGGCTGGGCGATCTCCCGGCGAATGCGGCAGCACGAAGCGCATCGGCCAGATGATGTGCGGCGCAGATTCAAGCAGAACCTCGCGCTCGATCAGAGCCTCGCGCACGAGTCTGAATTCGTAATATTCGAGATAGCGCAATCCGCCATGGACCAGTTTACCCGATCGTGAACTCGTTGCTTCGGCCAGATCATCCTTCTCGCAAAGAATGACCGATAGGCCGCGACCGGCGGCGTCGCGGGCAATGCCCGCTCCGTTTACGCCGCCGCCGACGATGAAGAGGTCCACAGTCTCGGTATCACTCATGGGTGGGTCGCCCCTTCTCGTTTCATGGTCGGTCGGGGTTGGACCCAGCAAATCGAGACCCCGAGGCGTCGGGCGTTATTCATCGGATGCACACGTTTCAACACGGGTTCACCGGCGGCAGTTTCGCCAGATACCGACGCAGCTCCTCGGCGGTTTGCTCGGCCGCATGGGTCACGGTACGCACCGAGGCTCCCGCAATGTGAGGGGTCAAGGTGACGTTGGGGAGCTTCAGCAGCGGCCAATCCGCGGGCGGTGGCTCGACAGCAAAGGTTTCCAACATCGCGCTTGCGATCTTCCCGGATAAGAGCGCGTCGTACAACGCGTCATAATCGACCAGCGGGCCGCGCGCCGTGTTCACGAAGATCACACCGTCCTTCATCTGGGCGATCGTCTCGATGTTGATCATGTTGCGGGTCTCTTCGGTCACGCGCGGATGCATGGTCACGACATCCGACCGTGCCAGGAGTTCGCCGAGCGATACATGCTCGATGCCGCCGGCACGATCATCGGCGGATATCTGTACATAGGGATCTGCCACCAAGACATGACATCCGAACGCGCGCAGCAGGCGCACCACCTTTGTGCCAATGTTGCCGTAGCCGATGACGCCGACAGTCATTTCATTCAGCTCGCGCCCGGTTCGGTCCGCGCGATAAAGATCGCCGCGCCACTCGCCGGCGCGAAGCGCCTCGTGGCCAACGCGGATCAACCGCGTTTCGGCGAGGATTGCCCCAATGGCAAATTCCGCCACCGCCGAGGCATTGCGGCCCGGCGCGTTGACGATCAGCACCCCGCGGCGGCGCGCGGCCGCCATGTCGATGTTGACCGGGCCGCCCCGGGACACCGCGACCATTTTCAAGGCGGGCAGCCGCTCCAAAATCGCGTCCGATACCGGCGCCAAATGGGTTGCCAGCACTTCGGCATCGCCAACGAATGAGACGATCTCGTCCGGCGTGCCGAAATACTCCTTCAGGCCCGCAAGTGCTGGGTCCGCGCTGCCGAATTCCATCGGCACATCCGGCCAATCCTGCTTCAGCGTCCGGATTGAAAGGCCGGCGGGATCGCAGACCGCGAGGATCTTGGCCTCAAAAATCTCCGGCAACATGAAGTGGTCCCCGATAATCGCAATCTTCCGGTTCATTTCAGTGTGTCCTTGCGTCGGCAAGACGGGACCAGACGGAGCGAAGCGCCTCGTGAGCCTCCACATAGGCAGGGAACGTCCTGCGATAGACCGCGACCAAATCAGGGTCCGGACGCTCCGGCGGGTTCAGAAGCGGCGTGACCCAGGTATCGACGCAAGCCTGCATTGATGGTGATGCCCCGATGGCGACCGAAGCGATCATCGCCGCTCCTGCGGCCCCAGCTTCCTCGCGCTGACTGGTGCGGACATTCGCGCCGAGAACGCCGCCCAGAATGCGCCGCAACGCCGTGCTCCGCGCCGCGCCACCGGTCAAGCGGATATCCTCGGGAATGCTGCCCAGGGCATCGTAGCAATCACGCGCGGCGAAGCTCAGACCCTCGAACACCGCCCGCACGAGATCGCCGTAGCGGTGTCGCGATGAAATGCCAATGAAGCCGGCGCGGGCATGGGCATTCAGGAACGGACCGCGCTCGCCGGCTTCCGAAACATATGGCTGATAGAGAAGCTCGCCGGGGGCGGCGGCGGCGATCCATCCGTCCACCAAGGCGATCAACTCGGCGGAATTACGCGCGACGCCCTGTGAGATCAGAATGTCCGACGCAAGACCGATGACCCAGTCGATGTTGAGTGTTGCCGCCATGTTCGATTGGATCTGCGCAAAGCATCCGGGCGCCGGCAGCGCCATGGTGTATCCGGTCGAATTTGGGTTCAAAATGATGTCATCGATATCCCGAGCGAGCCGCATATGCATGCCTGTCGAGCCGATTATGCAGCATCCGGGCGATATCGTTGGATCATAGAGCCCGGCTCCGAGCGCCGTGCAGACAACGTCCACATAGCCGAGCACCACCGGCGTTCCCTGGAGAAGTCCAGTGATCCCGGCGGCTTCGGACGAAAGCGGATGCGTTTTGTTCGTCCCGTCGATAATCTCCGGCATGAGGCGGCGTTCGCCCTCCAGTCCGAGTATTTCCACGACGGTGTCGGAGTAATCGCGCGTGCGGAAATCCCCAAAGCTGAAAGTTCCCTCCGAAGGATCGGTCGCCCTCACGCCGGTCATTTTGAAGTAAAGCCAATCCTTGCAGTGGAAGCCCGTTGCCGCGCGCTCGACTTGCCCATGGCGTTTTTGCTTCAGCCAGAGAAGCTGCGGCCCCTGTTGGCAGGCGGCTAGCCCCGTCCCTGTAAGCTCAAAACGCGCGCGATCGTCCGGTTGGTTTCTCAAGGTTTCGACCACCGACGCCGCACGCCCGTCGAGCCAAAGCAAGGCTTTGCCGACGGGCGCGCCAGCCTCGTCGACGAGCCAGGTCCCGTCGCCTTGTCCGGTAACGGCAACGGCCGCGACGCGCTCGGCCAGGTTCGGGATCATGTCGCTCAAGCGCCGAAGCGTGGCGGCGGTGTCGATCCACGTCCGGGTTGCGTCCTGTTCGGCCCCGCCGCCCGGCAGCGTCTCATAGACATTAGGCAGGGCGGCGACAGCCAGTTGACGGCCGTCGCCATCGAAGGCCACGGACTTGATGACGGAGGTACCGGCATCGATCCCGATCAGGATGTCCTTCATGTTACAAGCTCCCCGCCATGGCACACGGCCCGGCCGCTCGCGATGTCGAAGACATGCAGATCCCGCGGCTCCACGTGAATGCGGATTGCGTCGCCGAGCTTCAGTCGCGTCCGATCATGCTCAACGAGCACGATGGTCCCGCCGGCAAAATCCGCCGCGATCTGCGTCTGGTCGCCGAGCCATTGGCTTGCGGAGACGATGGCAGGCACGCCGTCTTCATGGCGTCGGACCGCATAGGGGCGGACCCCAAGCATGACGCGTTTCAACCCAAGTAAGGCCTGTTGGACGGCCGGAGCAAAGTCAGCCCGCGCATAGGACAGCGTGATGCCATCATTGAGGCCGAACTGGAGCAGGTCTTCACGCTCGGTTACGTTTGCTTCAAACACGTTCATCGGCGGTTCGCCGACGAATGTTCCCGTGAACAGATTTGCCGGACGCTCCTTGATCCGCTGCGGCGTATCGAACTGTTGCAGCATGCCGCCTTCCATCACCGCGATCCGATCGGCTAATGCGTTCGCCTCGGTTTGGTCGTGGGTTACCAGGATGGCGGTCAGGCCATGCTCCTTGATGTAATGCTTGACGCGCCCGCGCAGGATCGCGCGCAACTGCGGTTCGAGCTGACCCATGGGCTCGTCGAGCAAATGCAGATCCGCGCGCCTGATCAAGGCGCGACCGAGGCTCGCGCGCTGCTGCTGCCCGCCGGAAATCGAAGACGGATAGCGATGAAGAATATCCTCGATCTCCAAGAGCTTGGCGATGCCCTTAACCCGCGCCTCGATCTCGGACGCGGCCATTTTCTGCGATTTAAGCGCGAAGGCGATGTTCTCCCTGACGGTCAGCGGCGGATAGAGCGAATAGCCCTCGAAGGCCATGGCGACATTGCGCTCGGCGGGGGCGAGTTGGTGGATCTTGCGCCCGGCGAGGGAAATCGAGCCACGCGACACCTCTTCGAACCCCGCGATCATCCGCAAGGTCGATGTTTTGCCGCAGCCCGACGAGCCGAGGAGGGCGACGATATCGCCCTTGTCGATCTCAAGCGTGACCTCTTTGACAGCATGAACGCCGCGCCCGACCGGTCCATAGAACTTATCGAGGTGATCGAGCGCCAGTAGGGGTGTTCCGCGGGTCATAACATCGATCCGTTCTGCGTATTTGGCCGCGAGGACTCAATTCGTAGCCCTGACTCGCGGTCGAAGAACACAGCCTTTCCGTGGGCAATTCGGATATGGGCGGTGCCCGTCGAAGGCCCGGGCGTACCCGCCGGGCGCGAGACGAGAATTTCCGTGCCCTCGCTTGTCCGAGCCAGCGTGACCGTCTTTTCGTTCAGCGGGGTTTCGGCTTCGACCGTCACCGGGATGCCGTCGTTTTCGCCTTCAACGGCGAACGAGAGGTTCTCCGGTCGAAGCCCAAGAATACAGTCGCGCGACACGGTCTCCTCCGGAAGTCCATCGAGCCGGACCTTGCCGCCTTCCAAAACGATAAAGCCACCGACCGCGTCGCGTTGGGGCGTGACATCCAAGAGGTTGATGGTCGGGTCGCCAAACAAGCGCGCGATTTCGATGGTGCTCGGCCTCAAATAAATGTCTTCCGGCGTGCCTTGCTGTTGTACGCGGCCGTTCGACAGAACGGCAATCCGAGCGCCGAATGCCATCGCTTCCTTATAGTCCTGCGTCACATAGACCACCGTCGTTTTCCGCGACGCCAAAAGGCGTGGCAATTCCAGCCGCATCTCAAACCGCAATTTGGCGTCCACGTTGCGCAACGGATCGTCGAGCAATAGCAGCGGCGGCGAACTAACGATGGCGCGCGCAAGCGCCGTCCGCTGCTTTTGGCCGTTGGAGAGGGCGCGGGGAGGGTGGCCGAGCACATGCCCGATCTTCAGGAGCTTCGCCACGGCCTCGACGGCTTCGCGAATTCCGATCGAGGATACGCGCTTGGCCTCCAGTGGGCTCGCGATATTGTCAAAGGCGGTCATGTGAGGAAACAGCGCGAAATTCTGGAACGCCATCCCGATGCCGCGCAATTCGGGATCCACGTCTGCCATGTCCTCGCCATCGATCAGGGTTGTCCCCTCATCGGGATCGACGACGCCGGCGATCAGGCGCAACAGCACGGTCTTCCCCGCACCGGATGGGCCGAACAGCACCAGGGTCTCGCCATCGGCGACCGAAAGCGAGACGTCGTCGATTACGGTGCGCGACTTGTAGCGCTTTGTAATCCCTCGAAGTTCCAGCGTCGCCATGGTTCAGCCCTTCACCGCGCCGAGGGACAGGCCTTCGACCAGATACCGTTGGGCATAAAGCGCCAAGGCCAAGGTCGGCGTGATCGACAAGACGATCGCGGCGGCGACCTGCCCGTACTGAATGCCGGAGGCTGTGATGAAGGCGAGCGCGCCGACCGTCACGGGCTGTTTGTCGGCGGAAGCGAGCACGAGGGCGAAAACGAAGTTGTTCCAGGCGAAGATGAACGACAGCAGACCTGCGGCGGCGATGCCCGGACCAGCCAACGGCAAGGCAATCTTGCGAAAAGTCGCAAACCAGGAATGTCCGCCGATGCGATAGGCATATTCGATGTCGATCGGAATATCCTCAAAGTATCCACGGACAATCCACAGGATCAGCGGCAGGCAGATCAATTGGTAGACCCAGATCAGGCCGAAATAGGTGTTGGAGAGGCCGAGCTGCTGGAAGTAAAGCGTGAGCGGCAGCAGGACCAGCAGGGGCGGCGCGAAGCGGAAGGAGAGCAGCGTGAAGGCGATATCCTCCGCGCCGCGAAACTTGAACCGGGCGAAAGCATAGGCCGCTGGTACCCCGAGCAGGAGGGCGAGCGCGACGGAGCTAACGGACAGCAGGACCGAATTGCCCAGATTGCGCATGAAGGCGATGTCCAACGTCCCCGCCGCCGTTTCCAAGCGTCCCGTGATGAGCGCCGAATAGTTCTTCAGCGTGGGCTCGAAAACCAGTTGCGGGGGAATGCGTAGGATCGTCTCGTTCGTCTGGAACGACATCAAGACGATCCAGAGAATTGGAAACATGAAAAAAACGACGACGAGTGTAAGCGCGATCCCTCGCAGCACGCGTTCGGTCGCGGACATGTGGTCCATGATGTCCCCCTCAGCCTTCGCCATGCGCGCGTTCGCGCAAGCGCAGCCAGTTTTTGACGAAAATGTTGGAGAGGAAGTAGGTGATCGCCCAAAGGATGATCATGAGTGCAGCCGAGCGGCCGACATTCGTAGCCTGGAAGAAGTTGAGATAGGCCTCGACCTGAAACACGGTCAGCGTATTGCCGGGTCCGCCCTGCGTCATCGCATAGATGATGTCGAACTGTTGGATGGAATCGAGCAACCTGAACAAGGTGGCGGTGAGGATATAAGGCGTCAACATCGGCAGGGTGATGCGCCAAAACACGAAGCCGCGCGGCACGCCGTCCAAGGCCGCTGCCTCGAACGGCTGCTTGGGCAAGCTGCGCAGTCCGGCCAGCAGCAAGATCATCATGAACGGCGTGTAGACCCAGATGTCGACAAGGACCACGGTAAAGAGCGCGGTGGAGGGCGAGGAGGCCCAACGGAAATCCTGCAGGCCAACGAGCGACGCGAGATAACTGAGCACGCCGAAGCTGGGATTGGTCATCAGCTTCCACATCAGCGCGGCAAGCGCCGGCGCTGTCATCAGCGGCATCAGAAGCATGATGGAGATGAAGTTGTTGAGCGCGGTGCGCCGCTGCAGCAAAAGCGCGATACCCAGGCCCAGAAGAAGCTCGAGCACGACCGTGACCAACGCATAGGTCAGGGAAACCTGGAGGGTGTTCCAGAAACTCGGATCGGTCATGAAGTTCAGATAGTTCTCGCCCCAATTGTATTGCCGAGCCCAGGGCTGGCTCAAGCGGAACCGCTGAAACGAATAAATCACGGCCGTGAAGAACGGGATAAGGACGCCGATGCAAACGAGGAGCGCGGGCAAGCTCAGCACATAAGGCAGAAGCCGCTTGCTGATCCGAAAGCCCGAGGCCTGTTTCTTGCGGGCGGGTATGGCAGTCATGGGATTGCCTTGCGGGTGACGAATTTCGGGTACGTTCAACGGGCTGTATTGGCGGCGTTGGGAAGCGACGTCGCCGGTCCGGATACGTGGATCAATTCGCGGGGGCTGCATGGGCGGTCCGAAGTCAGCACTTGAGGTGCGCGCGAAACGGCGCCCTCAAGCGTTGACTTCGGTTTAAAAGAGGCGCCGGCCGTGATCGACCGGCGCCTCTGGAGCGTTTACGGCGTCAGCCGAGGCCTGCTTCCTTCAGCTGCCGATTGATGCTGGCCGCGAGTTGGTCGAGGCCATCGTTGACCGGAACCTGCTTGGCGACCATCCGCTGCAACGTGGCGGCCCATTCGGTGGTCACGTCGAAGAACAGCGGCTGGGGTGTGAACTTGATGCTCGCGCCGGGAGACGACGCGTTGAACATGTCCACGTAGCCCGGATAGTCCTTGTTCAGGCGATCCTTGAAGACTTGGTTCTGCCAGACCGACGCGCGGACCGGGTTGACGAAGTCCATTTTCGTCGCGCCGAACACGGCGTGATCGGTACCGGTCGCCACTGAAGGAAGGTCCAGGTGGCGTTCTTGTCCTTGGAGAAGTTGGACATGGCCAGGGACCAGATCCAGATGTTCGGGGTCGCCTGCTTCGCGTCCGGATTGGCCTTGAACGACGCAAAGGCCAAGTTGCCCCTCTCCTTGTTTTCGCCGCCGTTCATGAAGTAGCCGAGGATGTCGGCGTCGTAGATCATTGCCGAGGCGCCGGCGCCGAGATCCGTGCCGACCTGATACCAAGTGTAGGTCGACCAATCCTTCGGGCCGCTGTCTTGGATCAACTTGACCCACTTGGCATGGAAGGCCTTGGAGCCAGCCGAGTTCATCGCCGCCGAAAGCTTGCCGTCCGCCGCCTGATTGAGATCCTTCAGGCCGAAGTTGGCATAGGCCGACAGGAAGCCCGGATGGATGGAGGCCCAAGAGCGCGAGCCGCGCACGCCGATGCCGTAGACGCCGCCGCCGACATCCTTATTCAGCTTAGCGGAGACGTTAAGCAGGTCGTCGAGATCCTTAGGCACGGAGACGCCGGCCTTGTCGAACATCTTCCGATTGTAGGTCAGGTCGTTCTGCTCATAGCCCCACGGAATGCACCACTGCTTTGCGTCTGCGGACCCTACCGCCGAGCCCGGCTTGCCGTTCCAAGCGCAGGAGCCCTTCACGCCGGGCAGGAAGTCGTCCCAAGCGTAAGCCGGGTTGGTCTTGCTCGCATCCTTGATGTACTCGTTCAAGTCGACGATCCAGCCAGCGGGGCCGTAGGTCCAGGTCATGTAGGCGCCGGTCATGAATGCGTCGTACTCCGACGATCCCGAGGACAGAGCGGCGGTCACCTTGTCGAAATAGACATCTTCCGGGAAGACGTCATAGGTGACGTTCATTCCAGTCAGTTTCTTGAAGTTTTCGAGGTTTGCGATCATGGCATCCGCGTATGGATGCTTGTTGAGCAGGAGCTTGATCGACTTGCCCTTGTTCGCCTGCCAGTTGAAATCGGCGGCCATGGCCTTGGTCTGCGCAAGATTGAGCAGTGTACCGGCGGTCGCCGCGGTCACGCCGAGTGTGCTGACGCCCTTGAGCAGGGAACGACGATCGATCGTTCCGTTAAGGACCTGCTTGATGAGATCTGTTTCCTTCTCGTGCATTTCTTTCCCCATTTCGTTTTATCGTTTCGACTTGGATAGTGCCGAAGTTTTCAGATCCGGCTTCCGGCTACCCCTCCGGATTCGAGGACGAGCGCCATAGCGGTGCGCTCGTCTGTGATCAGTCCGCCAAGCGTTCGACTTTTCAAGATCGATCTGATGGCGGAAATCTTGCCCGACCCGCCCGCGACCGCGACGATGCGGCGGCGCCCCAGATCCTCGCGCGGCACGGACAGTGTTCGATTGGACAGCGCCGTCTCGACCGGTTGACCGTGCTCGTCGAAAAAATGGCCGAGCAACTCACCAACGCCGCCGGAGCGCTTTATGTCCTCGATTTCGTCACGCTCGATCATTCCGTTGGACACAAGCGAGGCATCTTGGTCGACGGTGCCGATGCCGACGAAGAACAAATCCGCGCCCCGCGCCAGATCGAAAACCTCGCGAATGCCTTTTTGGCCAAGCAGGATCGAGCGATCCTCCGCCGTGTTGGCAAAGAACGGAACGGGCATGACATAGGCGTCCGCGCCGGTTTTCTCAGCCAAACGGTGGATCACGTCGTGTGGACTTGCGGAGAATTTCCGAGTGAGCCCGCCGAGAAGCGAAACGAAGCGCGTATTGCCGGCCACGAATCTCGGGAGCTGATCAACGCAGGCCGCCAGCGTGCGCCCATGGCCGACGCCAATGACCGAGGCCTCGTCGCGCTCCATCTCGCGCTTCAGAAACTGAGACCCGGCGATGCCTAGGGTCTTCACCGGCATCTCGTCGACGCCGACATCCGCGACCACTTCCTCGCCGCCCCCATCG
>JBEINZ010000117.1:0-9575 GCA_040377825.1 Hyphomicrobiales bacterium
AGGCCCGTGCCTTCGTGGCGGCGGTCATACCCGGAGTCGGCTTGGACAAAGGGCGTTCCGAGCCGCCCGATATCCTTTTCGGCGATACCAATCCCCGAATCGCGCACGTAGAGAGCGATCAACGAACCCTCGCGTTGCGCGCCGATCGTGATCGTGCCGCCAGACTCGGAAAACTTGATCGAGTTGGACAGGAGATTGATGAAGATTTGCTTGCAGGCCCGCCGGTCGGCGACCAACTCGGGCATTCTGGGCGCGACCGAGGTAATGATCTTCAGCCCGGCCGCCGCTGCCTGATGGCTCATGAGCTGGCGCAAGCCGTTCAAGAGCTGGGCGACATCGAAGGCCTCGGGGACGATATCGAAATTGCCGGACTCGATCTTCGAGATGTCGAGGATATCGTTCACGACCTGAAGAAGATGCGACCCGGACTCGTGAATAAGCGAGACATACTCCCGCTGGCGCTCCTCGGGGAGCTTGCCGAAAATCTCGCCGTTGAGCAGGTCGGAAAACCCAATGATCGCGTTAAGCGGCGTGCGCAGTTCGTGGCTCACATTGGCCAGGAAGCGCATTTTGGCATGGCTGGCGAGTTCGGCGGCCTCGCGGGCGCGCAGCAATTGCGCCTCTTGCTGCTTACGCTCGGTGACATCGCGCAGCAGGCAGACGACGCGGGCGTCTTGTTCGTTTGGATCGCCGTCGGGAAGCGGGCGGCAGCGCATCTCCAGCCACACATAGTGCGGATTGCCGCCGGTCGACTCGGTTTTCACCCGAAACTCGGTCGTCGAAACGCGGCGGCGCTGAACGGCATCGGATAATGTGGTGAGATAGGCCGGCCGATCGGCGACGTGCACCCGGCGAAACAACCCATCCGCCCGCGCTTCGGACTGGGTGATGCCGATGAGCCGGTCCACGCCTGGGGAGATATAGAGAATGTCAGCGTTCTCGGCATGGGTGGCGATGACATCGCCAACATTCTCGGCGACCAGCCGATAGCGCGCATGACGTTGACTGGATGAAAGCTCGCTTGAGCGGAACTGCCCCTCCATCCGCAGCGCGAGCATCGTCATATAAACGACGCCGAAGGTCGAGATTGCCCAGATCGTCTGCTTCGAGTAGCCGGCACCCAGCGTCAAGCTCGGGAGCATATTGAAAGATGATGCCGCCGCGATTGCCGCGACCGTACCGACGGCGATGGCGAAACCGCTGCGCGCCACGATCCGCGAACCCGACAGCGCGGCTTCAATCGGGATGACCGCAACCCAAATCAACGCGAATGATTCGATCCCGCCGGTGAAGAGCGCGACCCATGAAAAAAGGGCCGCGGAAACCAGCGCCAACGCAACGTGTCCGTGATCGAGCCTTCCGGTTTGCGATACCATCAAGGCAATCGGCGCGGGCGCCACGAGCCAGATCAGCGAGCCCGCGGACAGCAAATCCATCGGCCCGACGAAGACCCAGATGAGTGGCACGGCGACAAAGACGGCCATGCCACCAACGAGGTTCGTGGCGATGAAGGAGTGATGCCGATGTCGTTCGACCAGACTATCCGCCACCGAGGCGTGGACGAGTCCGTCGAAGAACCGATTGAAAGCTGTGATCAGATTAAATGCTCGCAACGCACTCACCAAGTACAAGCGCCGACACGACTTATTCGTGGCGTCGACAGCGAATATCCTCGCAGTGCATTCTTAAGGGCAGGCTAAGCCCGAGGGCCGCTAGGCCATTACCAATGGCGTCTAAATCGCCGGAAAAGGTCAATCGCTTGGTATGGTTAACCGAGTCTATCGACAAATACAGATAAGTCATTAAGGTCTGAAACTGGCGGAAAGCTGGGACTGTGACAGCTCGGAATCTGCTGCTTTGCGAGCGATTTGCGTCGATCATTAAAATTCGACTCGAATTCGCTTCAAATCCGATCGATGGTCCCAACGTGGATTTCAGGGCTTCGCGCTAGGATCTTCGAGAACGTCGAGCAGGGCCGAGCGCTCTTTGTCGATCTTCGAGGTGGCACAGATGTTTTCGCTGTTTCGCATGATGATCTTCCTGGCAATTGTTGTTCTCTTCATTCCGGCCGACGAGCAGGAATTGACCAAGAACGCCGATATCCGCTCTGTTGGTCCGGTCGAGGCGATCGTCGTGGCTAGGGCGGCGGTCGACGACGCGCGTGGATTCTGTGCTCGCAATCCGACAGCATGCGAAACCGGCGCGAGCCTCGCGGCTGTGTTCAGCGCCAAGGCGCGGACGGGCGTGCGCTATGTGTCCGATTGGCTGGCCGCGCCGAAGACCGAAACGCCAGAGAGAACGGCCCGCGATTCGTCACCGATCGTTACGGGTTCGCTGCCTACACCCGTCCGCTCACCGGTCTCGGCACCGGCGCAATCCTTTCCGCACGCCGCCGAGCCCACGGCCGGGACGCGCGCAGCCATATTATACCCGGAACCGCCGCGCAAACCCTCACGCGGCCGCGCGGCCTAAAAACCTTCCGTTCAGGGTTCGGTTATCGCCGGCGGATCATTATATCCGCGGTTCCTATACGAGCGGGGTAGGCGCGTGAGCGCGATCGACGATATTGTGACGGATTTCGAGAGTATCGACGATTGGGAGGAGCGATACCGCTACCTGATCGAGCTCGGCCGCGCGCTCGAACCGCTGCCTGATTCGATGCGCAACGAGGTCAACAAGGTGCGCGGATGCGCGAGCCAGGTCTGGCTCGATATCCGCTCTCTAGAGGACGATGGCGTGCGTCGGCTGGAGCTACGCGGCGATTCGGACGCGCATATCGTCAAGGGCTTGGTCGCCATCGTGATCGCGCTTTATTCCGGCCGCACCCCGAACGAGATCCTCGCGCTCGATCCGGAAGCGGTGTTCCGCACGCTGTCGCTGCGCGAACATTTAACCCCGCAGCGGTCCAACGGCGTGAATTCGATGGTCGAACGCATCCGCCGCGACGCGCGCGCCCATTTGGAAGCGGCTTGATCTGGCCGAGCGATTATAAATGTCGCGCTACCGACAGATCTCCGGTCGAAAATCATCCGTGCCCCATTGGCGGATCCGGCCGGACCCCTCCGGCGCGACCACACTTTCGGCCATGCCGTAATGGTCCGAGAGCCGAGCGAGCGCGATCGTCAGGACGACCTTGGCCGAACGCGGCGGCCAGCGGCGCTCGGCTTCGACTGTCTCCAAGCCCTTGAGAAAACAGCAAACATCGATCAGCACGCCGGCTAGATCGGGTCCAACGACCGTGAGCGCCCGGCGCACCCGTTCACGCGCGGCCAGGGCTGCATCCGTCAGTTCCGCCGCCGAACCGCGCGCCGAGCCACCACCGCCGAGCGCCGTGCGCCAGTTGGAGGTCACCGAGGGCATCAGGCAGGCCCGCGTGAACTCGATCCGCAATCTCTCGCCGGCCGCGAAGGATGCCGGCGCGATCATCCGGTTGCCGTGCCGATCCCGTCGGCGGTTAAGCCAGGCGAGCGGACTTTCCGCATCATTGACGAGCGTGATTTGCGTGTCACCCTCCGGACCGGCGATCGAACGCGCCACCGTCGCGGCAAATTGGTCGTCCCGATCCCCGCCGATTTCCAGGCGCCCGACCTCGGTCAGCGCCAGCGTGCCGTCCAAGAGCCGGACCGCGAGACCCTCGCCGATCGCTTCCGTCAGAACGGACGGACCAACACGCAGCCGCCGAACCGTGTCCGAGCCGATGCCTCGCAAAACCGTGCCGCCGGCGCGATCTTCCACCACCGCCGGGCCATCGGCCAAAAGCTGAAGCATGCGCCGTCGCGCTTGCCGTTTGGCTAGATGATCGCTCATGCCGCCTCCTCGCAGGTATTCGTCGCGTCAAACTGGCCACACGCCTCGACCGCATATTCGATGCAGTTCAGCACCCGATCGAAATCCGGATCGTCGCGGTTTTCCTCAATCACGCGGCAGGCATGGGCAACCGTCGTCCGATCCCGCCCGAACCGCCGACCAACCTCGCCGAGGCTGAGACCGAGCCACACATGCGCGATGTAGACCGCGACCTGTCGCGCGATGGCGATGTCGGCCGCGCTTCGCGTCGATCGAGCCAGCGCGTCGTCGGGCAGACGGAATGCCGCTGTCACTAGTGCATGGATGATGCGGTCCGAGACGAACGGACCTTGAGACCGACCGCGGCTCGGGGCGTTCTGCTCCCGTTCGGTGCGGCCGCCATCCCCACGACCTGAGTGCGACGCAGATCTCGAAACTTTGCCGGACATCTAGCCACCCCCAAAAGCTCTGGATCCAACTATTAGGACTATTTTCCTAACTCTAAGGCCTGACAATCCCCGGTATCAAGCCCCTTCTTGATTCCCCTTGAAGATTGCACGGGCTCGTGCCTGGGGGACAATAGGATTCTTATCCTCACCCCTTCGCGCGCTCGGATACTGAGCCCTCGGTGCATGCCCGGACGCGATCTCGCTTTCGTTGCGGGCGGTTCGGCCGATCGGAGCCAGGATGACGAATTCAAAAGGTCAAGACCGGATCGCCCAAAGCGCGATCCGCTCCACGGTGCGAATCGGCGTTGCGACATACGATCGCACCCACATGCTCCCGCGTCTCATCCCGGCGACGCCGGACATGATCGCCGACCTGACGCCCACTGGCCGCCGAGCAATTTTGCGGTTGATCTTGAAGGCACTCCGCCGGGAACGGACCCGTGGCCGGTCGGGCCACTGGACCTACAGCCTCGACCGTCACATCGGATTGGTTCAGGCTCTCGTCGCGGAGCGGGGGGTAAGCCCTAAGGCTGTATCGGGCGTGTTCGACACTGCGCGCCGCTGATCGCAGACTTTGCCTCGGTCTCGTCGAGGGGCGTCGGCGCGAAGATGCGCAGCACGGCAAAGCCTTTTTTGGACTTCCAATCGACGATCAGAAGCTCGCCGAAGTCTTCGGGGGGATTTTCCCGGATCTGCGCGACTTGATCGACGGTGGCGACGAGCAGGTCGATCGGTTTGGCGCCCGTGCCATGGTCGTTCATGCTGTAGAGATTGACGCCCTGGCGGTCGAACAAGGCGAGCGACCAGAACGTATCCGGCGGCGATGCGGCGATGCGGACCGGGGCGTCATTTAAGGTGAATTCGCAGGTTGCCTCGATCATGGCGGGGTCGAGCAAGGGGATCGTCACTTTATCGGGAGCCGGGCGCGGCACGACGTTGAACGCGAAGCCGGGTCCGAAGGTGCGCAGCCGGGCCCAGGCGTCGGCCTCGGCGTAATGCGGGACGCCGAGCACGGTCACGCCATGAATGATCCCACCGAGGATGAGCCCGCCGAGCGCGAACACAAGAAGCCGAATCATCGGCAAATCCTCCGCTCGATCGTTGGCATGGCCGGGGTGCCGCCGGTCGTGACATTGGCCACGGGCGTGTCGTAAAGCCGCATGACAATGGTCAGCGGACCTTTCTCGGGGATCGGCAACCAGTTCCCGGGCCGAGCATTTGGCGACAACGTGATCTCGAAGCGACCATCGGGCTTTCGCAGAATCTCGCGGCTATGGAAGAAGATCCGCCCAGTCGGGCTTGGGGGCACGTTGCCGGCGGAGTCGAGCAGGCCGAGGGTCCAAAGCCGCGCCTGCGGGGCCTCGCCGTAAAGCAGGTAATCGCATTCGCCGCGAATGCGCCGCCCCTCGGAATCGCGCGCGGCGAAAAAGGCGATGCCTTCGCCGGAGCCGAGCGGCAATTGCCCGGTTCGCGCCAGTAGCGCGCGCGAGTAAGGATCGGCGGTCGAACTGCCGCCTTCGGGCCAAGCCGCCCATTCCCCAACCCGATAGGTCGGAAACAGCCATTCCTCGCCGATCACGAGCCACGCCGACCCAAGCCCGGTGACGGTGGCGATGACGACGGCGACGAGGAGGTTCAAGACCAGTTGCAAGCGCTTGATCCGGAAACTGAGTGTGTCTAGGTCCTGTCCCGATCGGATCGAAGCAATCCGATCCGGCTATGCTCTAGCGTAGCGCAATCAAGCCGCCGCGCGCGCCGGCAAGAGCGCTCAACGATCCGTTGGCCGGCGCGATCGGCATGAGCGCGGCGCCTTGGCGCGGGCCGACCGGCGGCGCGGACCGCATCAGCACTTCGATCTCGGTCAGGACTCCAACCGAGCGATTTGAGAGCGGTTTCGGTCGGTCGGGCGCGATTGCGGCGGTGCCGGCGACCCCGATTAAACTGCCCCCCCCTTCGGTTCCGATTTGGGCCACCTTCACATCGCCGCCGTCGCCGGGCTTGCGCGCGGGCGCGGGGAGCCCCGGCGCCTGTTTCAGGTCGATGTTGGCGTGGGCGAATTCCATGATGTCGTGCCAGATCGGCGCGGGGACGACGCCCCCGGTTACGCGCTCCATCGGGCGGTAGTCGTCGTTGCCGACCCAGACGACGCCAACGTAATTGCCGGTGAACCCGCAAAACCAAGCGTCGCGCGAGGACTGGGTCGTGCCGGTTTTGCCAGCCGCCAGAATGCCGTCGAGCCGCGCGCGGGTGCCGGTGCCTTGTTCGACACCGGCATTCATCATTTGGTTGATCTGCTCGACTTTTTCTTCCGGCATGATTCGCTTCGGCTTAACCCCGTTCTTCCGGCGATCCCAGAGGACGGCGCCGCTGCCGTCAGTAATCTGCTCGATCGTCATCGGTTCGACCTTGAGCCCGCCATTGGCGAAGGCCGCATAGCCGACCGCTTGATCGACGACCTTCAGTTCGACCGCGCCAATAACGAACGGCCATTCCGGCTTATTGGGGAGCGGCAGGCCGAACATCTGGGCAAATTTCGCGACACGCTCGCGTCCGACGGCCTGGGTGAGCTGCACGGGGATCGAATTCAGCGAGCGGGCGATCGCGTCGGTCAACGTCACGCGGCCGGAATAGCGCCCACCGTAATTTCTCGGGCACCAATCGCCGATGCACACCGGCTGATCGGTCAGCACGGACTTCGGTGTGTAGTTGTTGAGAGTGAGCGCCGCCGCATAGACATAGGGCTTGAACGATGATCCGGGCTGACGCAAAGCATCGGTGGCCCGGTTGAATTGGCTCGCGCCGTAGTCCCGCCCGCCGACGATCGCGCGGATCGCGCCGTCAGGCTCCATGATAACCGTCGCGGCCTGGGAGATTTTCAACTCCGGCCCGACTTGGCGTAAGGTGCTCTCGATGACCTCCTCGGCCTTCTTTTGCAAGCCGATGTCGATCGTCGACTTGACCGTAAGCGAATGGACCGGCAGGTCGAGCGCTTCGACCTGATCAAAGGCGTAGTCGAGGAAGTAGTCCGGCGTGTAGTCGCGCCGTCGATCGACCGACTTCGCGGGATTGCGCCGGGCGGCGAGCACTTGGCCCTCGGTCAGGAAGCCAGCCTGGACGAGGTTGGTCAGGACTTCGTTGGCGCGGGCGCGGGCATTCGGCAGGTTTATGTGCGGCGCGTATTTGGTCGGCGCCTTGAACAGGCCCGCGAGCATCGCGGCTTCCGCAAGCGTGACGTCCCGCGCGGACTTGCCGAAATAGAATTCGCTTGCCGCCGCGACGCCAAAGGTGCCGCCGCCCATATAGGCGCGGTCGAGATAGAGCTTCAGGATCTCGCGCTTTGAGTAATTCGCCTCGAGCCAAAGGGCGAGGAAGGCTTCCTTGATTTTGCGTTCCAGCGATCGCTCATTGGTCAGAAAGAGGTTCTTGGCGAGCTGCTGGGTCAGCGACGAGCCGCCCTGGGTCACGCCGCGATGGCGGATGTTTTCCACGATCGCGCGGGTCGTGCCGATGACGTCGATGCCGAAATGATCAAAGAAGCGGCGGTCTTCGGTTGCCAGTAGCGCCTTGATCAGATGATCGGGGAAATCGTCGAGCTGCATGGAATCGTTCTGCAAGATCCCGCGCTTGCCGATTGGATTGCCGTAGCGGTCGAGGAAGGTGACGGCATAGTCGACCTCCTTGCGCCAATCTTTTTTGGTTTCCTCAAAGGCGGGCAGCGCGAGCGCGAGCGCGACGACCGAACCGGCGACGCCAAAGGTCGCGCCATCGTTGGCAAGTTCCACGAGCGCACGCCGCCAGCCCGTGGTGCGGAAGCGCCGCATGAAGATCGAGAAGCGCTCGTAGCTTTCGACCGCCGCACGGCCGGCCCGATAAACCGTCGTATCGACCCACGCGTCGATTTCCAGGAAGCCGAAAAGCCGGCGGCGATAGGGGCGCCGGCTCGCGTCTTGTTCCTTTTCGGGCGGTGTGTCGGGCTCTTGCGTGGTCAAGGCCATCCTCGTGCGCGCGGTTAAACTGGTATCGAGACGGTCGCCATCCCGTATCGGGGCGGGCGATTCCCGCTTCGGCACGGATCTTATCCATTAACATTATCTTAAGCATGGCGCGTGCCGCCGTCGAGCGGTCAGGCATACGGCACGCTACGAGGCCGATCTGTCCGAAATGCGGGCGGCGTCTCGGCCGTTCCATGCGATTTCGCGTTGAGGCGCTGGCGGCGTTCCGCTAAATCGATGGGGCATGGCCGATATCACGAAGCCCTTCTGGAAGACCAAACCGCTCGACGCGATGAACGAGACGGAATGGGAATCGCTGTGCGACGGCTGCGGCCGATGCTGCCTGAACAAGCTCGAGGACGACGAGACCGGCGAGATCTTCTGGACCGACGTCGCCTGCAAGCTGCTCGATTCCGAAAGCTGTCGCTGTCGCTCCTACGGCAATCGCCACGACTTCGTGCCCGATTGCGTGCAGCTCGATCCGGACGAAGTCGTCAGCCAGACCTACACATGGCTGCCGCCGACATGCGCCTATCGCCTGATCGCGGCGGGGCGCGATCTCTACTGGTGGCATCCGCTGGTGTCGGGCGATCCCGATACCGTGCACGCGGCAGGCGTTTCGGTTCGGGGCAGGGGGGTGAAATCCGAAGCGGATATCCCCGAGGATATGCTCGAGGACCATATTGTTGAATGGCCGGGCGTGGAACCGAGCCATCGGCAGGCGATCGGCTTTCTCGCGAAACACCATAAATGACAGGGGCTTACAGTATTTTTCTCAATTGTAATTGATATAAAAAGTAGAATTAAATCTAGAATCTGCACGCTATCGTTGACAGCGTCACGCTCCAAAGGCAGCATTCTCCCATCATCCCATACGTGTGAACGCGAAAGACGAAGCGCCGCTCTCGGCGGGATCGGCGTTTGGCATGACTTTCATGGTGAGGTACGGCGATGCCAGACGATCTTGCGGCGGCGCCGGTGACGGCCGGACCCTCAAGCAAGCGGCGGGGTCGTGCCAAGCGGCTTTCGCCCGATTTGGTCGAGGAAATCCGAATTGCCTATGAGGGGAGCAGGGCCTCGCTGAGGACGATCGGCGAGGGCTTCGGCATGTCGGCGCCGTCGATCGCCAAGCAAGCCAAGGCGCGCGGCTGGCTGAGGCGCCGCGAGCCGTTGCCGGGTGATCCGCTCGATCGCGCCGCGCTGGTCAAGCGGCTGTTTCATGCGGCGGAGCGGCAGCTCAGCGAAATCGAGCGGCGGCTGAGCATCAACTACAGTCGGAGAAACCGATTCAGTAGTTGTAGCCGGAGCTGATGCACCTTCTGGAGCTGCAAGACCATACGGACGATAG
>JBEINZ010000071.1:0-12095 GCA_040377825.1 Hyphomicrobiales bacterium
CAATTCCCACACCGAGTCCCAATCGGAGATGACGAAGCCGTCGAAGCCCCAATCGGTTTTGAGGATATCCGTCAGCGTGTGCTTGTTGGCCGTTGCCGGCGTCCCGTTCAGGGCGTTGAACGCCGCCATCACGCTCTGCGCTCCAGCGTCCACGCCGGCCTTGAACGGCGGCAGATAGAGGTCGTGTAGGGTCGGCACGGAAATCTCGGTCGAATTGTAGTCGCGCCCGGCCTCGGCGGCGCCGTAGCCGACATAGTGCTTCAAGGAGGCCATGATGCCGCCGCGCAGGAAGCCGCGCACTTGGGCGGCCGACATGAGCGAGGCGAGATAGGGGTCCTCGCCCGGCCCTTCCACGACGCGGCCCCAGCGCGGATCGCGCGAGACGTCGACCATCGGTCCGAGCGTCCAATGCAGCCCCACGGCCGAGGCCTCATGCCCGGCCCACTTGGAGGCTGTTTCCACAAGCGTCGGATCAAACGTCGCGGCAAGTCCGATCGGCACCGGGAAGAGCGTGCGGAAACCGTGGACGGTGTTATGGGTCAATAGGATCGGGATACCAAGCCGCGAGGCGCGCGCGGCCTTCTGGATCTCGGCAATGGCATGGGGATCGTCGGCGTTCGTGAGCGAACCGATGATGCCGGTTCGTGCCTGTTGGAGATCGAAGTCCGGCGACCAACCGCCTTGCCTCAGCTGTCCAATCTTTTCAGCAAGCGTCATCCGCGCGAGTAGCGCATCGACGCGCGCCTCGACCGCCGGATCCGGCGCGAAGCGACCCGGCTTGAAGCGATCGGGCATGGCCGGATCCGCGCCGGCAGCCGCTATCGCTGAGAGGAAGATGGAGACGGCAGCTGTAAGACGCATGAGTTGCAAAGGATCTGCCTTCTTTCAGGAAACGCGTGGTTTTGGGCGAGGGCGAGTTAGGCCTGAACGCAACGTCATTGCAAGTGCGCCCGCGCCGCGCGGCCTGTCGGTGAACCCAGAAATAGCCGTGACTTCGGAAGGTGTTTACCGTCTTCGCGGCCGTTTAGCGCGGAACAATCCTTGGGTGCGCTTAAGGGACTTGACAAGCGCCTCCGATGCCCCCAGATGTAAAGCGAATGAACGTTCGCTCGCCAATGGCTGACCAATGAAACACAAAGCAAAATCGCCTCGGCTTTTGGCCCGGCTGTTTGACTGCTCGGATAACGCCGATGTGACGCCGCACGAGCAGCGGCGCTTGCATGTTCTGACCGCCGCCAAGATCTGCGTTGCAAAATTCGGATTTCACGGCGCTTCCATGCAGCAGATATGCGCCGAGGCACAGATGTCGCCCGGAGCTCTCTACCGCTACTTTAGCTCCAAGGACGAGATCATCGCGGCGATCGCGGATGATGAGCGTCAACACAATGCCGTGCTTCTTTCCGACCTCGGCTCGGACGGGGACCCGGTGGAACGGCTGATTTCGGTCATCCTTCGTTTTCTACAGAGCATGGAACGACCCGGAACCGCGGCCCTGATGACGGAAGTCTTCGCCGAGTCGCTACGGAACTCCGAGATCGCAAAACGCTTCCTGGTGAATGAGGCGGAGGCCGATCAGGCGGTGACCAACTTCCTGCAAGCGAGCCTAGTCTCGGGCGCCGTCGAGCCGATCATTCCACTAAAGGCTGTGATCGGCGCATTGTCCGCGTTCGTTGAGGGTCTTGTCATTCGCCGCGCGATGGACCCTTCGCTAACGACCGAGGCTTTGGAGCCGATTTTGCGCGCCATGCTGGTAGCTCTTTTGCGGCCGAAGAACAATCTTCACGCACTCATCCTAAACCAAAACGATCCCGAAGCCGCCGATACGTCACGAATGGCCGCTGAGTAAAAAATAAAAATGCATAGATTCAAACAAACCATGTCCTTCTTTACCGAGACGAGACGATGAAACGAACGACTTCAAATTTACTAAGAACTGCAGCCTTTGGGCTCGGTGTCTCTGCTCTTTTGGGAACCCAGATCCAATCGGCCAACGCCCAAGCGACGGCGCCACAGCCTGTGGCGCCCGCGGTAGCAAAAGCGCCGTCCATCATGGTGGTGGCCGCTGAAAAGCGAGAGATTGTCGAAACGGCGGTCGTCAGCGGCTCTTTGGTGGCCCGCGAGGAGGTCGTTGTCGGGATCGACATCGAAGGTCTCAAGGTCATTGAGCTGACGGCGGATATCGGTGACAAGGTCAAGGCCGGTCAGGTCATTGCCCGGCTCGCTAGTGATACAATCGACGTACAGCTTGCGCAGAACGAGTCCTCGCTTGCTCGCGCCGAAGCTTCAATTGCCCAGGCTCAGAGCGCGATCGAGCAATCGGAAGCCTCGCAAGTCGAAGCCGCCGCGCAGTTGGAACGAACGAAATCGCTCCAAGCCAGGGGCGTGGCGAGCCAAGATCTGCTCGATCAGCGGCTTTCTCTCGCTCGGGTGGCCGATGCCCGCTTGGCTGGCGCGAAGCATAGCCTGACCTTCGCCGAAGCCGACCGCAATTTGATCCGGGCCCAGCGGCGCGAGCTTGAGCTGCGGCTCGGAAAGACCGTGATCAAGGCGCCGTCGGACGGACTCGTGCTCGCTCGCAGTGCCAAGATCGGGCAGGTGGTCGGCGGAGCGGGCGAGCCGCTTTTCCGGATCGCACGCGATTCGAAGATCGAACTCAATGCGGAACTTGCCGAGGCCACGCTTCAGCAGATCACGGTCGGCCAACCGGTCGCCGTGACGCTCGCCGGCGTCGCGGACACCATCCGCGGCGAGGTGAGGCTCGTATCGCCTGAAATCGATAGCTCCACCCGCCTTGGACATGTTCGCGTGGCCTTGCCCGTCGATCCGAGACTGCGGGCGGGCTCGTTCGGCCGCGGTCAAATCGAAATTGGTCGCAGGGTCGCGGTGGCGGTGCCTTTGTCAGCGGTCATCGCCGAAAAGGGCGGGCTCGGCTTGCAGGTGGTTAAAGACGGCATCGTCGAGACCCGCAAAGTCGAGACGGGATTGAAGGATGGCCCTCGTATCGAAATCCGGAGCGGCTTAGCCGAAGCGGAGACCGTTATCCTGAAGGCCGGAACATTCGTGCGCAATGGCGATCGCGTTTCGCCGGTCGTGGCCAAGGTAGGGGAGATCGACGGATGAGATGGAACATTTCCGCTTGGGCAATCCGTAATCCGGTTCCCCCGACCTTGCTGTTCGTCGTGCTTTGCGCGCTCGGCTGGGTTAGCTTCATGAATTTGCCGATCACTAGGTTCCCGAACATCGACGTGCCGGTGATCGCCATCACGGTGACCGAGCGCGGCTCCGCGCCGTCTGAACTTGAGACCCAGGTCACAAAGAAGATCGAAGATACGGTCTCAAGCATCACAGGTGTGAAGCACGTCAGTTCGGAGATCACAGACGGTCAATCCGTGACGTCAATCGAGTTCCGCCTGGAGGTGAACACGGATCGCGCGCTGAACGACGTAAAGGACGCGATCGCGAAAGTTCGCTCCGATCTGCCCCGGACCGTCGACGAGCCGATCATCCAGCGTATCGAGGTCGAGAACCAGTCGATTGTCACCTACGGCGTGTCATCGCCGGGCATGTCTCCGGAAGAACTTTCTTGGTTCGTCGACGACGTGGTCGTGCGCCAGCTCCAGGGGCTCAAGGGTGTCGGCCGCGTCGACAGGATTGGCGGGGTGCAACGTGAGGTGCAAGTCTCGCTCAATCCCGACCGGCTCATGGCGCTCGGCATCACTGCCGCCGATGTCAACCGACAACTGAAGGCCACGAGCGTTGATTTGTCGGGCGGCAAGAGCGAGCTTGGTGGCCAAGAGCAGGCCATTCGCACGCTCGCGAGCTCGCAAAACGCCGAGACGCTTGCAAAGACAAAGATCTCGCTACCGGGCGGACGCGAGGTTCTCCTCAGCGATCTCGGTCGCGTGGAAGATCGTTGGGAAGAGCCCAAGAGCTTCGCCCGGCTCGACGGCAACCCGGTGATTTCCTTCTCGATCTACCGCGCGAAAGGCGCCTCGGACACCACCGTCCAAGCGCTGACCGACGAGAATATCGCTCGATTGGCGGCCGCCAATCCAGAAATCGCCTTTGAAAAGATCGACGACGGCGTTTTCTCGACTTACGGCAACTACGAATCCGCGATGACGACTCTGCTTGAAGGTGCGGCGCTCGCGGTGTTCGTCGTTTTCCTGTTCCTTCGCGATATCCGCGCGACCATTGTGGCGGCGGTCGCGCTGCCGCTCGCTGCGATCCCCACATTTTGGGCGATGAGCTTGATGGGCTTCTCGCTCAATCTCGTCAGCCTGCTCGCGATCATATTGGTCACAGGCATTCTGGTCGACGACGCGATCGTGGAAATCGAAAACATCGTCCGCCATATAAGAATGGGTAAATCGCCTTACCGCGCGGCAATGGAGGCCGCCGACGAAATCGGTCTCGCCGTCATCGCGATTACACTAACGATTATCGCGGTCTTCGTGCCGGTCAGCTTCATGGGCGGCGTCGCCGGCCAGTATTTCAAGCAATTTGGCCTCACGGTCGCGGTCGCGGTGTTTTTCTCGCTGCTTGTGGCACGCTTAATAACACCAATGATGGCCGCCTTTTTGTTCCGCTCCCATGGTCATCATGAAGAGCGCGACGGCTGGATCATGCGCGCCTATACATGGTTTCTGGGCGTGACCTTGCGTTGGCGCTGGATCACGTTGATCGCCGGGGTCGCCTTCTCGATTGTCTCCATCATGTCGGCTTCGACCCTGCCGCAGGGCTTCATTCCGCCCGAAGACGTCTCGCGCATCGTCTTGTCGGCGGAGTTGCCGCCGGGCGTAAAGCTCGATGAGACCGCCAAGGTAACCGACGAAGTCGTGCGGGAACTTAAGAAGATCCCAGAGGTCAAGTCCGTGTTCGTCATAGGCGGCGCATCGCCGACGGGGGCGCTCGAGTTGCGCCGCGCCGCGATCACCGTGCAACTCGTGCGTAAGAAGGAACGCAAGCTCACCCAGCAACAGGTTCAACGCGTCATCGCCGAGAAGCTTGCCGGCATCCCTGACTTACGTTTCTATGCGGTGAACGATCGCGGCGACCGAGAGCTAACCTTCGGCATTCTCGGCGCTGACGGCCAAGCCGTGAACGAGGCCGCGTTCGACGTTCAGTCGGCCATGCGGAAGAACCCCATCTTCGACAATCCAACCGCGAACGCCGCGCTTGATCGTCCGGAGATCCGGATCAAGCCGAGGCTCGATCAGGCAGCCGAACTCGGCATCAGTTCGGAGACCATTTCAGAGGCGATCCGGACTGCGACGATCGGCGAAAGCGGCTCGAACCTAGCGAAGCTCAGCGCCGGACTTCGACAGATCCCAATCCGCGTTCAGCTCGATACCGCCACCCGTGGCGATCTCGGTGTGATCTCGGCTATTCGGATTCCGACGGCGTCCGGCAATTCGGTACCGCTGTCGGCAATCGCCGACATCCAATTGGCACAGGGTCCGTCGGCCATCCAGCGCTATGATCGCGAACGGCGGGTCGTCATCGCCAGCGATATGGCACTTGGCCATGCGCCGAGCGAGGGCGAGGCGGCGCTCATGGCATTGCCCGAGGTGAAGTCCATGCCTTCAGGCGTTCGCCTTCAGGCAACCGGTGATACTGAAATCCAGGGCGAGGTCTTTTCCGGCTTCGTTTCAGCCATGGGTGCGGGCATCATGATGGTGCTCGTGGTCCTAATCCTTCTGCTTGGAAACTTCTTCCTGCCGATTACAATCCTCGCGTCGTTGCCGCTGTCGGTCGCCGGTGTCGTCCTTGCGCTTCAGGCGACCGGCAATCCGGTCTCGATGCCCGTGGTCATCGGCATCTTGATGTTGATGGGCATCGTCACGAAAAACTCGATCATGCTTGTCGACTTCGCGGTGGAGGAAGAAAGGCGCGGTGTCCCTCAGCGAGAGGCAATCATCGATGCCGGACGTAAGCGCGCACGGCCGATCTTGATGACGACCATCGCAATGGTAGCAGGCATGGTACCGGCAGCCGTGGCTTATGGCGAGGGCGGCGAATTCCGTGCGCCGATGGCCATCGCGGTGATCGGCGGATTGCTGGTGTCGACCATTCTGTCGCTCGTGTTCATCCCGTCGTTCTATACGATCATGGATGACGTTGCTCGGCTCACCGGACGTGTCTTCGCCTGGATCCTAAGGCCGAACGCCCGGGAGGACGTTCCGGAATATGGACACGCGGCGGCATCGATTGTTTCCCCGCAGACCAACGCCGCGGCTGTTGCCGCTCCAGTGACCGCGGCACCGAGCGCAACCGTAACGGAGCTGGCTCACCCCGCCTCGGCATCTGGAGAGGATCCACGCTCGCGCAAGGTCGTTCAGTTGCCTTTGGCGGCTGAATGACCGGGATAAACTCCACCGATCAAGTTAGGGGGCCGTCCGCTGGGCGGCCCCTTTTCGTTATCGGCTAGAGCCTGTCCCGATCGGATGGAACCATTCGATCGGGACAGGCTCTATCGGTTGGCGAGGTAGGATACGACGCCTCGCCCGGCCGCGGCGCCGGTGGCGAAGGCGGCTTGGAGGAGATACCCGCCTGTCGGAGCTTCCCAATCCAACATCTCTCCGGCGGCGAAGACGCCGGGCAACCGACGCAGCATGAAGTGGTCGTCCAGTTCCGCCAAATCGATACCGCCGGCGGTGGAGATCGCCCGGTCAAGCGGACGTACGCCCGTCAGGGTCAGGGGCACGGCCTTGATCGCTTGTGCGAGCCTGCGTGGAGCCGCAGGCAGATCCTTGCCGACGGCCTCGCGCAATAACCCGATCGCGACAGGCGGAAGCCCGGCCGCCTTACGCAGTCGGTTGGACACGCTATCGCCCGGGCGCGTTCTCGAAAGCACGGACGTCAGTTCGTCTTGGCTCATTCCCGGTTTCAAATCGAGCTGAATGATCGCGCGGCCTGTAGCGCCGATGCTGTCGCGAATCGCCGCGGAGTGGGCATACACAACGCCGCCCTCGATCCCCTCGGCGGTCACAACCGCTTCGCCCTTTACGCTCCGCCCGGCGAAATCAAGGCAAACACGCTTGAGCGGCTCACCCTGGTAGCGATCCCGAAACACGTCGGACCATGCGACCTGAAAACCGCAATTGGCCGGAACGAGCGGTGTCACCGTAACTCCGGCCCGTCGGAGTGACGGGACCCAGCCGCCATCCGACCCGAGCCGCGGCCAACTGGCGCCGCCGAGCGCGAGCACCACGGCATCGGCTTCGACGGAGATTTCGGCGCCATCTTGGGCAACAAACGTTGCCGCGCCCGATGGGGTGAACCCGGTCCAGCGCAGGCGCGATCGGATGGTCACGCCGAGGCCCACCAGCTTGACCAACCAGGCCCGCAGCAGCGGTGATGCCTTGAAAGACGTCGGGAAGACGCGGCCGCTGGAGCCGATGAAGGTGTCCTCGCCAAGACCGGCGGCCCAGGCTCGGACACGATCCGGCGGGAAGGCCTCAATCGCGGGATCGAGCGCCTCCCGCGCGCTCCCGTATCGGCCGAGAAAACGCTGAAACGGTTCCGAATGGGTCAGGTTCAGTCCGCCACGACCGGCAAGGAGGAATTTGCGCCCAATCGACGGCATTCGATCGAATATGCCGACCGATAGCCCGGCCTCGGCCATGACCTCGGCGGCCATGAGGCCGGCCGGCCCGCCTCCGATTACGGCGACGGTCTTCTTTACGGCGTCGGTCATTGCGTTACTCCCATGAGTGGGGAGCTATCAACGATCCGCGCGCGACACACAAGGCGTCAAACGACCCGGTCAGGCAACGGACGTTGGCCGAACCACAACGGTGGTCCCAACCGGGACACGTCTGTAAAGATCGATGACGTCGTGATTGAACATCCGCACGCAGCCCGACGAAACCGCGCTTCCGATCGTCCATGGCTCGCTCGTTCCATGGATGCGGTAGAGCGTGTCTCGGTCGCCTTGAAAAAGATACATCGCGCGGGCACCGAGCGGGTTGTCCGGACCGCCCGGCATCCCGTTCGCCCATGGCCGCGCGCGAGGATCGCGAGCAACCATTTCCGCTGGTGGCGTCCAGGTCGGCCATGCTGACTTATGCTTGACGACCGCGCGCCCGGACCAATCGAACCCCTCGCGGCCGACACCGACGCCATAGCGCAACGCTCGCCCTGACGTACGAACAAGGTAAAGGTGCCTTTCGTCCGGATCGACAACCACCGTTCCGGGCCTCTCCGGTCCGCCATATGCCACATCCTGCCTAAGCCAAACGGGGTCTACACGGCCAATGTCCAACGGCGCAACGGGATGGGACTCCGAAAGGATCGGGCCATACATGCTTCGGTAGGACGCATAGGGCTGTGGGAAGCCCGAAATCTCCGCCGACTGCATACGCGTGGTTTGGGCGCAACCGGCGAGTGCCACGGGGGCCGCCAGCATGAACACGCGGCGGGTCATAGACCCCACCTTGAGCTTCGACTCAAACGTCGACACGCGATCGTTACTCATCACAGTACCACCTCTCGAAAGCTAGACATTCGCCGCAAAGACAACGCTCAAGGGATCAGGCGAGATCCCTACAAAAATGCGGCGAAAAATCGGAACTAGACCGCTGTGTTCGGACTGCAACGCTTTCGAGCGCCGGCAACCTGGGTTAAAGCGCCGCCGCAACCGCCATTGTTTCCTGTCTGGCAACAATGTGTATCGGACGACTATCCTTGCCTAGTCCCAGCTTCGGCATTAATTCCGCCAAAACCCGCTGCGGTTGGCGGAACTCGTGAGGATGACGATGACGAAGGTTCTGGTTCTCTACTATTCGGCCTATGGCCATATCGAAGCGATGGCGAAGGCGGTTGCGGAAGGTGTTCGCACCACGGGCGCCGAGGCGGTCATCAAGCGCGTTCCGGAACTTGTTCCGCTGGAGGTTGCCGAGAAGTCGCACTTCAAGCTCAACCAGGAAGCGGAAATCGCCACACCCGATGAGCTGGCGGATTACGACGCCATTATTTTCGGAACCGGCACCCGTTTCGGCAACATGACCGCGCAGATGCGCAATTTCCTCGACCAAACCGGCGGGTTGTGGTTCCAGGGCAAGCTCATCGGCAAGGTGGGCTCGGTGTTTACGTCTTCGGCCACACAGCACGGCGGCCAGGAGTCGACGATCCTGACCTTCATCCCGACCTTGCTGCATCAGGGCATGGTGGTTGTTGGCCTCCCCTATTCGTTCCAAGGGCAGATGGGCATCGACGAAATCAAGGGCGGATCGCCCTACGGTGCCTCGACCATCACCGGCGGCGACGGCAGCCGCATGCCGTCCGAAATCGAGCTCGAGAGCGCCCGTTTCCAGGGCGCGCATGTCGCCAAGATCGCTGCCAAGCTGAAAGGCTGATTGTTTCGCCATCTCGAGCCGCGGCGCCTCGGGCCGCAGCTCGGGATGGCATTTACTCAAGGGCGAAAGAACACGAAGGTCAACACGACGAACAGCGGGATCAAGATCGCGCCGGACCACGCCATGTAGCCGAAGAAGCTCGGCATTTTCACACCCCGCTCTTCGGCAATGGCCTTCACCATGAAATTCGGGGCATTGCCGATATAGGTGTTGGCGCCCATGAACACCGCGCCGCACGAAATGGCGAGCAGTGTGTAAGTCATCTCGTTCATAAGCCGGACCGGATCGCCGCCGGCCAGATTGAAAAAGACCAGATAGGTCGGCGCGTTGTCGAGGAACGACGACAAGATGCCGGTCGCCCAGAAGTAAGCCCGCTCATTCGGCGTACCGTCGGGATGCGTCACCAGCGCGACCAACGGCGCGAAGACGCCGTCCGTTCCAGCCTTCAACATGGCGATGACCGGAATGATCGTCGCGAAAATGCCGGCGAACAGCTTGGCGACCTCCAGGATCGGCCCCCACGTGAAGCCATTGCCCTCGCGCACGTCCTTGCGGGTGAGCACAAGCGACGCAAGCGCGATCAGAACAAGCGCGACGTCGCGCGCCAGGTTCTGCAGCTCGACCGGCGTGCCGTAGACGTCGAAGGCGATCCCGGGCTTCCAAGAGCCGGACATTAGGACAGCGAGGACAATCAGCAGAAGCAAGAAAATATTGATGCGGCCCTCAAGTCCGATGCGGTTCGTATCCGGCGTCGGGTCGCGCAGCGCGCGGAATTCGGCGTCCATTGCGTAATAGCGACGGTCCATCGCGTAAAACAGCATCAAAAGGATGATCGTGCAGAACATCATTTCGAAAAACATATGCGTCGTCGTCCAGAAAAACCCGATACCCTTCAAGTATCCAAGAAATAATGGCGGATCGCCCAGCGGCGTAAGCGAGCCGCCAATGTTGGATACGAGAAATATAAAGAAGATCACGACATGGACATTATGCCGCCGCTCGTCGTTGGCGCGCAACAAAGGTCGGATCAGCACCATCGAGGCCCCAGTGGTTCCGATGACGCTGGCAAGCGCCGTTCCGACGATCAGGATGGTGAGGTTCGTCGCTGGCGAGCCATGAAGGTTGCCCTTGATCAAGATCCCGCCGGCGACCACGAACAAGCTGCCTAGCAGGATGACGAAGGGAATATATTCGACCAGCGCGGTGTGCACGATCTGGTAGGCGGAGGCTTCGGCGCCTGAATAGGCCGCGAAGGGCAATACGAAGGCAAGCCCCCAGAACGCGGCCACCTTGCCATAATGATGATGCCAGAACTCCGGCGCGACGAGCGGAAAGATCGCGATGGAAAGCAAGACGCCGACGAAGGGGACCGCCCAGAGGATCGACAGGCTCGCCCCGTCGATCTGATGTGCACCCACGGCCAAAGCTGGACCGGCGGTAACAATCGTCATGGCCGCCGTTAGGAGCGAAAGGCCGGCGAACGAGACGATAGCGCGCGTACAATACATAAAATCCCCTCGGGCAGGTCCGACGACCGGAACGAAAACCGTCCCGCATCGAACGCACTGTGCCACCGGAGATCAACAGAAATCAATTCATTGGAGGCAAAAGCCAGAAAGCTGCCGCCCCGGAAACCGTCCGGAGCGGCCTGTTCCGCTTACTGACAAATCCGATCGACGTGGATCCGGCCCCATTCATCGGTCCACTTGTACTTCCGGCACCCCGGATAAACCGGCCCGGAATAATAGACAGCACCCGGGGCATAATAGACGCCCGGAGGCGGGGCATAACGCGGATACTGCGGCTGGGCATTGGCGATGGCCGCGCCAGCAATAACCCCGCCGACGATGCCGACCGCTGCCCCGCATCCGAAACCGCAACCGGCCTGGGCGTTGTCGACTGTGGCAGTCATGCCGATCGCGGACGTTGCAATCAGGGCCGCGGCGGCCAATTTGCTGAATTGAGTGAACATAAGTTTGGTCTCCGTCAATGTGTCGGCAACGGCCCTCGTGCGCGTCTCGACGTCAAAGGATCGCGAACCAAGCCTTAAAAATATTAAAATAAGAATGTGTACAAACTCTGACCGCTTCCTTAACTGCGTAGGACCCCGATGTTGGTCCTTGCCCAATTTGCCTTAAGCCGACCCTTCACATCGTCGCGCCGATCTGCCAAGGAACGAACTCGTTATCGCCATAGCCGAGTTCCTCGGATTTCGTCTGTTCGCCCGACGCGACAGCCAGGATCTTGGCGAAAATCTCTTTACCCTTGTCCTCGATCGAGATGCCCTCGAGCACATCGCCGCAGTTGATATCCATATCGTCAATCATGCGATGATAGATGTCGGTGTTGGTCGCGAGTTTGATCGAGGGCGTCGGCTTGCAGCCATAGGCCGAACCGCGTCCGGTGGTGAAGGCAAGGATATTCGCCCCGCCGGCCACTTGGCCCGTTGCGGCAACCGGATCGTAGCCGGGCGTGTCCATGTACACGAAACCCTTTTCGGTCACCGGCTCGGCATAGCGATAGACCGCGCGGAGCGTCGTGGTTCCACCCTTCGCGGCCGCGCCGAGCGACTTCTCCAGGATCGTCGTGAGCCCGCCGAGCTTGTTGCCGGGCGACGGATTATTATTCATTTCCATCATGTTGCGACGGGTGTAATCCTCCCTGGCTGCGCATCTTCGGGGAGGAGCGGGTGAATCTCTGGGATCTGCGCGCCCGCATCGGCTTGGTTTCCCAGGA
>JBEINZ010000021.1:0-21654 GCA_040377825.1 Hyphomicrobiales bacterium
GTCATGGATATCACCGTCCATGACGCGGACACTCTACGCTTCGTCCTCGGCGACGAGCCCATTGAGGTCTCGGCCATGGTGCAGCAGGGCGGGATGGGCGCCGCTGGTATCGAAGACGGCGTGATGGGCATAATACGGTTCTCTTCCGGACTGCTGGCGCATTTCCACGATGCCTTCACCGTGCGTTACGGCAACACCGGTTTCGAGGTGCACGGCACGGAAGGTTCGCTGATCGGCACGAATTGCATGACGCAAAGGCCGGTTGGCGAGGTCGTGCTGCGCACGGCGGCGGGCGAGGAACGGCTCGCGACCGATCCGGCCAATCTCTACGAGCGCTCGGTCGGGGCATTTCGCGACGCGATCGCGGGGCGCGGCCAGCCGGCAGCCACGGGCGAGGACGGGGTGCGATCGATGGCGCTGGCGCTCGCGGCGCTGAAGGCTGCCGAAACCGGCCGCTCGGTTACGGTCGAACCCGGCCTTTAAACCCAGCGTCGACAGCAGAGAACCCATTTTCATGGCATTCCCAAAGATTATGACTGCCGAGGAAGCCGCCGCGCTGATCCCTGACGGCGCGACCGTAACAGTCTCATCTTCATCAGGGCTCGGCTGCCCGGACGCGGTGCTGGCAGCGATAGGCCGCCGGTTCGACGCATCCGGTCAGCCGCGCGGGCTTACAACATTGCACCCGATCGCCGCTGGCGACATGTGGGGCATTAAGGGCATCGACCACATCGCCAAGGACGGATGTCTGGCGAGGGTGCTCGCGGGATCCTATCCGTCTGGGCCGTCCGCCTCAGAACCACCGCTCATCTGGCAGATGATCTCGAGCGACCGCATACCGGCCTACAATGTCCCCTCGGGTATCATGTTCGACATGCACCGCGAGGCGGCGGCCAAGCGACCGGGAGTCCTGACTAAGGTCGGCATGGATACGTTTGTCGATCCGCTTCGCGAAGGCTGCGCGATGAATTCACGCGCGGCCGGCGAACCGATCGTCAAGCGCGTCGAGTTCGCCAACGAAACTTGGCTATTCTTCCCGGCGATCGTACCGAATGTCGCGATCTTGCGCGCCACAACGGCCGACGAACGCGGCAATCTTTCCTTCGAGCACGAGGGCGCCTATCTGGGCCCACTCGATCAGGCGCTTGCCGTGCGCAACAATGGCGGGCTGGTCATTGCTCAAGTGAAGCGGATCGCTCAATCTGGAACGTTGAAGCCGCACGACGTCATGGTGCCCGGCATTCTCGTCGACGCGATCGTGGTCGCGCCCGACCAAATGCAGACGACGCAGACCGTGTACGAGCCAGCAATTTCCGGCGAGGTGTTTCGTCCGCTCTCCTCATTCGAGCTGCCCGAGTTTGGGATCTCCAAGGTCATCGCGCGGCGGGTCGCGCAACTGCTGTCCTATGGCGACGCGGTCAATATCGGCTTCGGCATCTCGGCCAATGTACCACGAATCCTGATCGAGGAAGGCCGTCACGGCGCGGTCACCTGGGTCATCGAGCAGGGTGCAGTCGGCGGCGTGCCGCTTCTTGATTTCCAGTTCGGATGCGCATCGAACGCGGAAGCCGTGGTGCCCTCGCCGTATCAGTTCACCTATTTCCAAGGCGGCGGATTCGACGCGTCGCTCCTCTCCTTCCTTCAAATTGACCGGCACGGCTCCGTTAACGTCTCCAAGCTAGGCATCCGCCCCCATGTAACGGCGGGCGCCGGCGGATTCGTCGACATCACGGCACGCGCGCGCAAGATCGTCTTCTCGGGCTTCTTTACCGCCGGCGCGGCGCTCGATGTCGTCGACGGCCGGCTGAAGATCATGAAGGAAGGCAAGATCAAGAAGCTGGTCGACCAAGTCGAGCATGTTTCCTTCTCCGGTGCTCGCGCGGTGCAACAGGGACAAGACATCACATACGTCACCGAACGCTGCGTCTTGAAGCTGACGCCGGAAGGCATTGTCGTCAGCGAGATTGCGCCGGGCGCTGATCTCGAGCGCGATATCCTCGCGCAAGCGACCTTCCCGCTGATCGTGAAGACCTCGCCGAAATTGATGGATGCGGCTTTGTTTCGACCCGGCCTCATCGGCCTCGACATCGGGGGGGCGACATGAGCGACCTGAGTTGGGCCGAAGGAACCATTCGTCTCGCATTGAATGGTCACGTCGCGACGATCACCCTGTCGAGGCCTGACAAGTTGAATGCGCTCGACCAAGCCATGATCGCAGCGCTTTGCGAGGCGGCGGCCACGATCGATGCCAACGCGGATGTGAGGGCCGCGTTAATTCACGGAGAAGGGCGCGCCTTTTCTGCGGGCGGCGACATCGAAGCCTGGGGGAAACTTCCACCAATCGAGATGTGGCGGACATGGACACGCGCCGGACATCGCGCATTCGACGTCCTTGCCAGGCTCCGCGTCCCGCTGATCGCGGTTTTGTCGGGGCACGCGCTCGGCGGTGGGCTGGAACTGGCGGGAACCGCCGATTTTCGCATCGGCGAGCCTCAGGCCAAAATTGGCCTGCCGGAAACCGGTATCGCGATGGTTCCGGGTTGGTCGGGCACTCAGCGGCTGGTGAAGCGGTTCGGCTCCAGTGTCGTGAAGCGCCTTGTGCTGACCGGTGAACTCGTATCGGGAGAAAGGGCGCTGGCCCTGGGACTTTTGGACGAACTCGTGCCAACGGGAGACGCGATGAAGCATGCACGGAACCTTGCAGACCGGATCGCGGGACGCGGACCGGTCGCTGTCGCGATCGCCAAGCAACTGATCAATGCCACCGATGGCGAGGAACCGGAAGCGGTGTTCGAGGGTCTGGCAGGTGCGCTCGCCTCATATTCGGAGGATGGACGACAGGGCGTCGCGAGCTTTCGGGAAAAGCGGCGAGCCCACTTCAACAACCGCTGAAGACGCAATCGGCTGCAACGATCGATAGAGGAGTCGATCCTGTTACTCGCGCCGCGGTCAGTACGGCGGCGGATAACCGCCAATGAAACGCCGCCGGTCGACACCGGCACAAACGGGAGGAATACGCTTATGAACACCAAGACCAAATCGATTGCCGGCGTGGTGCTCGCCGCCACCGTGGCGATGTCTGGCCTGGCTCAAGCGCAGGTCAAGGAAGTGCAGATGCTGCATTGGTGGACCTCGGGCGGCGAAGCGGCCGCGCTGAACGTCCTGAAGCAGGATCTTTCCAAGGAAGGCTTCGGCTGGAAGGACGTTCCGGTCGCGGGCGGCGGCGGCGACGCCGCGATGACCGCGTTGAAGGCTATGGTTGCCGCCGGCAATTATCCGACCGCCTCGCAGATGCTCGGCTACACGGTGCTCGACTATGCCGCAGCTGGCGTCATGGGCGATCTTAACGAGACCGCCAAGAAAGAAGGCTGGGACAAGGCCGTTCCCGCCGCGCTTCAGAAGTTCGCGGTCTATAACGGCAAGTGGGTCGCCGCTCCGGTCAACGTCCACTCGGTCAACTGGCTTTGGATCAACAAGGCCGTCATGGACAAGATTGGCGGGACCGAGCCGAAGACCTTCGACGAGCTGATCGCGCTTCTCGATAAGGCCAAGAAGGCAGGCGTCATCCCGCTCGCGCTCGGTGGCCAGAGCTGGCAGGAAGCGACCATGTTCGACAGCGTCGTGCTTTCAACGGGCGGCGCCGAGTTCTACAAGAAAGCCTTCAACGATCTCGATCCGGCGGCGCTGAAGTCGCCGACGATGAAGCGGGCCTTCGACAATCTCGCCAAGCTCAAGGCCTATGTCGACCCGAACTACTCGGGCCGCGACTGGAACCTGGCGACCGCCATGGTGATCAAGGGCGATGCCCTGGTTCAGGTCATGGGCGATTGGGCCAAGGGCGAATTCGTCGCCGCCAAGAAGACGCCGGGCACGGATTTCCTTTGCTATCGCTTCCCCGGCACCGACGGTACAGTGATCTACAACTCCGACATGTTCGGCATGTTCAACGTCCCGGCCGACCGCCGCGCCGCGCAGGCCGCGCTGGCTTCCGCAACGCTGTCCAAGACGTTCCAGTCCGCGTTCAACGTGGTCAAGGGTTCGGTCCCGGCCCGCACCGACGTGCCGGATACCGCCTTCGACGCTTGCGGCAAGAAGGGTATCGCCGATCTGAAGGCGGCAAACGACAAGGGCACCCTGTTCGGCTCGCTCGCTCAGGGCTACGGTGCTCCTCCGGCAGTTGCGAACGCCTACAAGGACGTCGTGACCAAGTTCGTGCATGATCAGATCAAGACATCCGACGAGGCCGTGGTTCAACTCGTCAAGGCGATAGACGACGCAAAGTGAGGCCGCGCGCCTTGCGTCCGCACCTGATCGGATCAACGATATCCGTCCAGATTGCGAAATAGGCGCATCCTTTGGCAAGCCGCCCGGGTTGTTCGGAAACGGACCTTATCCGCGCGCGGGGCCACCGACACCGGTCGGGGACCTTTAAGGGTCCCCGACGATCTAAACGGAGGCTTAGAGACCTCCGCGAAAGTAAGATCGGAGGATGACGTGACAATCACGGCCACCAAGGACGCCGCGCCAGTCCGTGTGCGCGCGATGCCGCCGAGAGGCAGCTTTCGCGCGGGACTCCAAGACGCCTTGCCGAAGATTGTACTCGCGCCGAGCTTCGCGGCCGTGCTGATCTTCGTCTACGGTTTCATTCTCTGGACGATTTATCTGTCGTTCACGAACTCGAAGACCTTCCCGTCCTATATCCTGACCGATGCGCGCGCCTACCAAAGACTGTGGCGCTGGACGTTCGAAAGCGACCCGCCGTCGAGCTGGTACACCTCGATCACCAATCTGTGGACCTTCAGCATCCTCTATATCGGAATCTGCCTAGCGCTCGGGCTCCTAATTGCAATCCTGCTCGATCAGAAAATCCGCGGCGAAGGTGTCTTGCGCCCGATCTATCTATATCCGATGGCGTTGTCTTTTATCGTCACCGGCGTTGCCTGGAAGTGGTTCCTCGATCCCGGTCTCGGCCTCGAGCAAACGCTGCATCAATGGGGCTGGACGAGCTTCCACTTCGACTGGATCAAGAATAAGGATCGCGTCATCTACACGGTCGTGATCGCCGGCGTCTGGCAGGCATCCGGCTTCGTCATGGCGATGTTTCTTGCGGGCCTGCGCGGGATCGATGGAGAGATCTTGAAGGCGGCCCAAATCGACGGGGCGACGACGTGGCAGTTATACCGGCGTATTGTGATACCGCTACTGCGCCCGGTTTTCCTGTCCGCTTTCATTGTGCTCGCGCACATGTCGATCAAGTCCTATGACCTCGTGGTGGCCCTCACATCCGGCGGCCCCGGCGGATCGGCCTGGCTGCCGTCCAATTTCATGTACGAATACACCTTCAAACGGAATGAAATGGCCGTGGGCTCGGCGAGCGCCGTGATCATGCTCATGACGATCACCGCCATCATCGTTCCCTATCTTTACTCCGAACTGCGGGAGAAGAACCAATGACGACCGCGGTACCGACATCGATGTCCGCGGCAGGGCGGGCTGCCTCGAACGGCACCGGTTGGGCGGTCACAAGCCGGGTCGTGATCTACGGCCTGCTGATCTTTTTCGCACTCGTCTATTTAATCCCACTATTCGTGATGCTGGTCACTTCGTTCAAGACGATGGACGAGATCCAGAACGGCAACATGCTCTCACTGCCAAAGGATCCGACGTTCGACCCGTGGGTGCGCGCATGGGGCGAAACCTGCGTCGGGCTGACATGCGCCGGGATCAAGGGATATTTCTGGAACTCCATCAAGATGGTCGTCCCGGCCGTCGCGATCTCCACGATGCTCGGGGCGCTCAACGGCTATGTGCTGACCAAATGGCGCTTTCGGGGCCATAAGGTCGTCTTCGGCCTCATGCTTTTCGCCTGCTTCATTCCCTTCCAATCGGTGCTCCTGCCGATGGCCACGATCCTGGGAGCCCTCGGCCGCTTCGGCAACACGCTCCAAGATCTCGTCGGCTTCTCCTTCGGTTTTGGAAATCCGACCGTGAACCTCGTGTTTGTGCATGTCGTGTATGGGCTCGGCTTTACCACGCTTTTCTTCCGGAATTACTATGAGGCCTTTCCGACCGAGCTGGTACGCGCCGCGCAGATGGATGGCGCGAACTTCTTCCAGATCTTCTGGCGAATCCTGCTGCCGAGTTCAACGCCGATTATCGTCGTGACCGTGATCTACCAGTTCACCAACATCTGGAACGACTTCCTCTTCGCGTCGGCCTATGCGGGCTCAGGCGATGTCATGCCGATGACGGTGGCACTGAACAACGTCGTGAATACGTCCACCGGCGTGGTCGAATACAACGTCAACATGGCCGCGGCGATGATCGCGGCGCTACCGACATTGCTCGTCTACGTCCTCGCCGGACGATACTTCGTGCGCGGACTGATGGCGGGCGCGGTCAAGGGATGATCCACCAGCCATCGAATCGGCGAGCGCTGGTGGACACAGAAGATAGACAGGGGTTTGCCTATGGCCTTCCTGGAATTGCTCGGCCTCAAGAAGCGCTTCGGCGCCGTCGAGATCCTCAAGGGGATCGACATCACGCTCGACAAGGGTGGGTTCCTTGTGCTGGTCGGTCCATCCGGCTGCGGCAAGTCGACCCTGCTCAACACAATCGCCGGGCTTGAGACGATTAGCGAAGGCGAGATCCGCATCGACAGCCAGGCGGTCAACAACCTGCATCCGTCCAAGCGCGATATTGCGATGGTGTTTCAGTCCTACGCGCTCTATCCGAACATGACTGTCGCCGAAAACATCGGGTTCGCGCTTGAAATGCGGGGCATTGCCAAAGCCGACCGCGAAAAGGCGATCGCCGGCGTCGCGAAGACCTTGCAGATCGGCCATCTCTTGACCCGCAAGCCGAGCCAGCTTTCGGGCGGTCAGCGCCAGCGCGTTGCCATGGGCCGCGCCCTGGTGCGCAACCCGCGCGTATTCCTTTTCGACGAACCGCTCTCCAACCTTGATGCCAAGTTGCGCGTTGATATGCGCACCGAAATCAAGCGGCTGCATCAGCAGACCGGAACGACGATCGTCTACGTCACCCACGACCAGATCGAGGCGATGACGCTCGCGACCAAGATCGCGGTTTTGAAGGAAGGCGAAGTTCAACAGATCGGTACGCCGGCGGAGATCTACAACCGCCCGTCCAACCTCTTCGTCGCGGATTTCATGGGCTCGCCCGCGATGAACCTGATTGAGGGCGTGATCGCGACCTGTGATTCCGGCCCTTTCCTCGCGCTTTCGCGAGGCAGCGACAGCGAGATCCGGCTGCCGGTGCCCCATTCGGTCGCGCTGGGAGAAGCCGGCATCGGACGGAAGGTCATCCTCGGCATCCGGCCGGAAGCCATAACCGACCGTGACGGCGCGGATCGGAATTCGACCGCGGTGGCGATCGTGGACGCGCAGGTCGACGTGGTCGAGCCCGCAGGTTCCGATACGTTCGTCGTCACCAACATCGCGGGCAAGGAAGTCGTTTCCCGCATGCGTGCCGATGTCGAGATTCGGGCCCATACACGAATGCCCTTTGCCTTCAATCTCGACAAGGCAGTGTTGTTCGACCCTGAAAGCGGCCGGCGGATCTAATGAAGACTCTTCCCACCACGACAGACATCCTGATCATTGGCTCCGGCATGGGTGGAGCGTCCTTCGCGGCCGGCCTCGCTGGCTCCGGAGCGCGCGTTACGATTCTAGAGCGCGGGGAACAACTGCCCGACACGCCGCAGGCGCGCGACACCCGCGCGATCTTCATGGACGGTTATTACCGTCCGAAGGAAGCTTGGTTCGACCATACGGGAGACGCATTCAACCCGGGCAACTATTACAATGTTGGCGGGAACTCGAAATTCTACGGCGCGGTGCTGATCCGCTATCGCGAGCGCGATTTCGAGGCTTTGGAACATGCCGACGGCGTGTCGCCTGCTTGGCCGTTTGCATATTCCGAGCTGGAGCCCTGGTACGCGGCAGCCGAGCAGCTTTACCGAGTGCATGGCCAAGCTGGCGAGGACCCGACCGAACCACCGCGCTCCACGCCGTTTCCCTACGCCCCGGTTCCGGACGAACCACCGATTGCTAAAGCCCGCGCACGAATGGCGGCGACGGGCCTCAAGCCGTTCGCGCTGCCGCTCGCGGTCGACATCGACACGTGGCTGAAGCGCGCAAAGACGCCTTGGGATGCCTATCCGGATACGCGCAGCGGCAAGTGGGACGCCGAGACCGGCGGTCTGGCCAAAGCGCTTTCCGACCCCGCGATTGAACTGTTCACCGGGACAAAGGTGCTGCGCCTCCTAACGAGCGCGGACGGCCGGCGCATCGAGGGCGTGGAGGTCGAGCGCGGCGGCGAGTGGACGACGATCAAGGCGGGTATCGTTGTGCTGGCGGCAGGCGCGGTAAAGTCTGCGGCGCTTTTGCTCGCTTCCGCCTCGAGCATGAACCCTTCCGGCATCGCCAATCGTTCCGACGCGGTCGGACGATATTTCATGAATCACAATTCATCCGCGATGCTCGCGGTCGACCCTCGGCTGCGTAATCCGTCGATCTATCAGAAGACCATCGGCATCAACGACTTCTATTTTACCGACGGCAATGGTGGCCCGCCTCTCGGGAATGTTCAATTGCTCGGCAAGATCACTGCGCCGATCCTAAAGGCCAATATGCGGTCCATGCCCATGCCGGCGCTGCGGCTGCTCGCGGCCTGGAGCTTCGACTGGTACCTGATGAGCGAGGATCTGCCGGATCCGGAAAGTCGCATTCGTCTCGACGGCGACCGGATCGTGCTGACATGGCGTCGCACCAATATGACGGCCCATCTCCGATTGATCGTGACGATGCGCGAGCGCCTTCGCGCGGCCGGGTTCCCCATCGTGCTCGACCGACCATTCGATCGGCGGACGCCATCTCACCAATGCGGCACGGTTCGCATCGGCGCCGACCCGGCCACGTCGCCGCTCGACCCGATGTGCCGCGCGCACGACCATCCGAACCTTTTCGTCGTCGACGCCAGCACCTTACCGACCTCCGCGGCTGTCAACCCTGCCTTGTCAGTTGCCGCGCTCGCCTTGCGTTCCGCCGATCATCTCGTGAAGTCAGGGTTTGCGACATGACGGGCAAGCCAGTCGCGATCGTCACTGGCGGACGTCGCGGCATTGGTCTCTCTTCAGCGGTGCGCATGGCGGAAGCGGGCTTCGACATTCTGATTGTCGATCTAATCGAGGATGAGGCTACTACAATAGCCCGTGACCGGATCGAGGCGACTGGGGCCGCAGTCTCCTTCGTGGTGGCGGACATCGCCGATACGGGCAACCATGGCGCTGTCGTTGACGCCGCCATCGCGGCCTTCGGGCGGATCGATTGCTTGGTCAACAATGCTGGCCGGGGTTCGGTCGCGCGCGGGGATCTCCTCGATCTTACCCAGGAGAACTTCGATCGCGTCCTCGCCGTGAACTTGCGCGGCACGATGTTCCTGACCCAAGCGGTCGTGCGCCGCATGGTGGCGGAGGGCGACCACAGCCATGCTCGCACCATCATCAACATAACATCCGTCAGCGCGGACCATGCCTCGCCAGAACGGATCGACTACTGCATTTCCAAGGCAGGATTAGCCATGTGGAGTCGTGGTCTTGCTTTGCGCCTAGCATCCGAGCGCATCGCGGTTTTCGACGTCCGTCCAGGCATCATCCGTACCGATATGACGGCCGGCGTCGCCGAGACCTATGAGACTCGCATCGCTCAAGGCCTCGTCCCGGCGCGCCGCTGGGGCGAGGCGGACGATGTCGGTCGGGCCGTGGCCGCGCTTGCAAGCGGCGCGTTCGCGTTTTCAACGGGCATGGTCGTCAATGTCGACGACGGCCTCGGGCTGCCACGACTCTAACGACAGGAAAGCACGATGACGATTGCGGCGGGCTTGATCGGTTACGGAACGGGCGGGCGGTTTTTTCACGCGCCGTTCCTGGCCGCGGCCGGATTCGGCTTAAGAGCGATCGCCACGAGTCGCCACAACGAAGTGATAACCGATTACCCTAACGTCGACGTGATCGCGGACCCCGCCGAACTCCTCGCGCGACCAGATATCCGGCTCGTCTCGATTTCAACACCGACCGATACCCATGCAGGTCTTGCGCGCGCCGCGCTTGAGGCCGGCAAGGATGTCGTCGTCGACAAACCGTTTACCGCGACTCCGGAGGAAGCCGACGAGCTGATCGCCCTCGCCGCTCGGCAGGGACGACTCTTGAGCGTTCTGCAGAATCGACGGTGGGATGCCGATTTTCTGACCCTCAAGTCCCTCGTCGACAGCGGTCGGCTCGGCCAGCTGCGCTATCTGCAAATGCGCTTCGATCGTTTCCGTCCGCGCCCGAAGCCCGGTTGGCGAAGCGAGATACGGCCGGGCTCGGGCATCCTGTGGGACCTCGGAGCGCATCTTGTCGACCAAGCCCTCCAGCTTGTTGGGATGCCCGATTGGGTTTTCGCCGATCGCTCCGCTCAAGGCGAGGGTGCAGAGGCCGATGACGGCTTCACGATCATCATGGCCAAGGGCAATACAAGAATTGTACTCGGCACGTCGCCCTTCGCGCTCGAACCCCAACCGCGCATGGTTGTCCACGGAACGGAGGGCACTTTTGTTAAGTCCGGGCTAGACATCCAAGAGGAACAGTCCCGTTCCGGCATCAAGCCGCTCGATGTTGGCTTTGGAGTTGAATCGTCGTCGCACCATGGCCGGCTAACCTCCGCGGATGGCTCGGAGACGATCGCGAGCTTTACAGGGCGATACCTCGACTACTGGCTAAAACTGTACGCCGCGCTCGAATCCGGCGGACCGCCGCCGGTCGATCCTCGCGATTCCGCCAACGGTTTACGCATTCTGACGGCGGCGGCCGAAAGCGCTCGGACCGGTCGCCGGATCGACTTCGCCTGAACAATGAATAGACATTTACAACACCGTTCGAGGGTGAAGTCATGACTTACGATTACGTCATTGCCGGAGCCGGACCTGCTGGCTGCGCACTGGCAGCGCGGCTATCCGAAGACCCGTCCGTGACGGTTCTCCTGCTTGAAGCGGGCGGTCGCGATCGCCATCCGTTCTATCATATGCCGGCCGGTTTTGCCCGGATGACCAAGGGCATTGGCAGCTGGGGCTGGTCGACAGTGCCCCAACGGCATTTGAACGGCCGCGTTCTCTGGTACACGCAGGCCAAGGTGATCGGCGGTGGCTCGACGATCAATGCGCAGGTCTATACGCGCGGCAATGCGCTCGACTACGACGCTTGGGAGACCGAGGAGAATTGTAAAGGCTGGAACTATCGCGAAGTACTGCCCTACTTCCGGCGGGCCGAGGACAATCAACGCTTCGCTGACGCCTATCACGGCTCGGGCGGCCCGGTGGGCGTCTCCGTGCCGATCAATCCGCTGCCGATCGGCGAGGCGTTTCTGCGCGCGGGGCAAGAGTTCGGGCTCCCCTTCAATCCAGACTTCAACGGCGCGAGCCAATTCGGCGTCGGCCATTACCAAGTGACCTTGCGCGACGCGCGCCGCTCTTCCGCTGCGTCGGGCTATTTGAAGCCGATCGCCGGCAAGCGGCCAAACCTGACGATCCGCACCGGGGCGATGGCGACCAATTTGATTGTCGAGCACGGCCGCGCCGTCGGAGTAGAATTTACAACCCGCGAGGGGCGCGCGACCGCGCGGGCCAATCGCGAGGTCATCGTCTCCTCCGGCGCCATCGGCTCACCACGCTTGCTGCTCTTGTCGGGAATCGGACCGGCCGATCATCTGAGATCGGTTGGCGTGCCCGTGGTCCATGACCTGCCCGGTGTCGGATCGAATCTTCAGGACCATCTTGATGTCTATGCCATCGCCGAGTGCAGCGGCGATTTTACCTACGACAGCTACGCGAAGCCGCACCTGACTTTATGGGCTGGACTGCAATACATCCTGTTCAAAAAGGGACCGGTCGCCTCGACCTTGTTCGAGAGCGGCGGCTTTGCCTATGCCGACGACACCGCGCGTTCGCCTGACATCCAGTTTCACCTCGGCCTAGGTTCCGGCATCGAGGCGGGCGTGGCGAAGCTGAAGAATGCCGGCGTCACCTTGAATTCGGCGTTTCTCAGACCGCGCTCGCGCGGCACGGTCCGGCTCGCATCAGCCGATCCGGCCGCCATGCCGCTGATCGACCCGAACTATTGGGCCGATAGCTACGATCGCGACATGTCGCTGCGCGGCCTGAAGATGGCCCGCGAGATTTTCCGTCAGTCAGCCTTCGCACCATTTATCGAGGCCGAGCGCATGCCCGGGCCGGGGGCGGTGACCGACGAAGATCTAGCGGCTTATGTCTTCCGCACCTGCAAGACGGACCACCATCCGGTTGGAACCTGCAAGATGGGGACCGACCCGATGTCGGTCGTCGGGCTCGATCTGAAGCTTCACGGGATTGAGGGGCTGCGCGTTTGCGACTCCTCGATCATGCCGCGCCTGATTTCCTCCAACACCAACGCACCGACCTTGATGATCGGCGAAAAGGGCGCAGATCTCATTCGCGGACGCACCTTGCCGCCCGCGGTCTTGCCGAGCAATTCCCCGGGCTCAAGCGGGGCGATGAATACCAACCAGAAGGCAAGCGCATGATTCGCCACATTGTTTTGATCCGCGTCCGTGCCGGCGTGACGGATGCCGCGATGCAGGCGATCTTCGACGATCTGGGCAAGATCCGCGGTGTTGTTCCAGGCACTGGGGAAATCGTCGCCGGCCGCTCCAAGAGCCCGGAACGGATCGAGCGGGGGTACATGCACGGCTTTACCGTGGATTTCGCCGATTGGGACGCCCTGGCGGCCTATCAAACGCATCCCGACCACAAGTCGATCGGTGCCCGATTGGTGGCGGCGGCCGAAGGCGGCATCGACGGAATTCTCGTGTTCGACGTCGAAGCCTGAAGGTCGGTCCTATTGGAAAACTCTAGCAAGGCGCGCCCAAGCCTCTTCGCTCGCCGGAAGTCCTAGACGCAACCATGTTGGCCGATCTGGGAACGGCCGGAGCAAAATGCCCGCGCGGCCGAACCGCTCGAACCAATCGTCAGATCGCGGATGGTCGTAGAGGCGAAAAAGCGAGGTGCCGCCTAGCGCGGCAAAGCCTGCCGCCGTCATGAGCCCATCAAGCCGAATGGCGTCCGCTTCTAGGCGGCGGATCGCGAGATCGAGCCATGCACGATCGGCGAGAGCGCGAATGCCAATCTCGACAGCTGGGCCGGACACCGCCCAAGGCCCAAGCGCCGCCCTGATCCGATCAGTGATTGGCGGTCTCGCAAGCGCGAAGCCGAGACGAAGGCCGGCTAGGCCATAGGTTTTGCCGAACGAGCGCAGCACGAGCGTGCCTTCTGGCAGATCGCCAACAACGCTCGCACCGAGGCGCAGCACATCGATGAACGCCTCGTCGACGATCAGCGCCCCGCCGCGCGTCGCTAGCCGCGCCGCCGCCCTGCGAATCCCGTCAGGCGGGACAAAACGGCCGTCCGGATTGTTTGGATTAACGAGTACGACGACATCCGAGCCGTCGAGGCCTGGATCATCAAACCCTTCGAAGGTTGCGACCTCGGCCCCTGCCGCGCGCCACACCGTCGCATGTTCCTGATATGTGAACCCAACGATGCCGACATGCCGCGCCTTGAGGATTTGCGGGATCAGCTGGATCAGCGCCTGTGTGCCCGGCGCCGCCGCCACAAAGCCCGGATCGGGGCATCCGTAGGCGGAGGCCGCGCAGGTTTCCAGTCGCGCAATCTCTACCGACTCGGGCAACCGGGTCCAGCGCTCCAACGGAATATCGCCGATCGGATAAGGGTGCGGATTGATGCCCGTCGAAAGGTCGATCCACGGCTCGGGCGCGCCTGGGAAATGATGGCGCGCGACGGCAAGGCTGCCGCCGTGATACACCGCCTCGCCGCTTTCGCGATGCTCCCTGGAAGAACCGCCGTCCATGACCTTCGCCGACTCCTGGATCTTGTCCTGGCCTGCCGCCACCCTCGCCTTGACCGCGCTCGCATTGGCGATCGAAGCAGCGGTTGGCTATCCCGACCGTCTCTATCGCCATATAGGGCATCCCGTCACCTGGATCGGACGATTCATCGACCGGCTCGATCACGCCTTCAATCGCGAGGAACACGATACGTGGCGCCGCCGCGTCTTCGGCGTCTTCGCGCTGGTTGCGCTCCTGCTTGTTACGGGCGCGAACGGCTGGGCGCTTCAGCATCTCTTAGGCGGCGGCCTGCTCGGATTCCTGATCTTCGCCGTCCTCGCCGCAACCCTGCCCGCGCAACGCAGTCTCAATGACCACGTGGTCGCGGTCGCCGACGGGCTCGACCGTGGACTCGACGAGGGCCGCCGCGCCGTGTCGATGATCGTCGGGCGCAATCCCGAACACCTTGACGAAGCTGGCGTCGCCCGCGCGGCCATCGAAAGCCTAGCGGAAAACTATTCGGATGGCGTCGTCGCCCCCAGCTTCTGGATGGCGGTCGGCGGCCTGCCGGGTGCCCTCCTCTACAAGGCCGCGAATACAGCCGACAGCATGCTCGGCCACCGCACCCCCGGCACGAGGCCTTTGGCTGGGCCTCCGCCCGTTTCGACGATCTGATCAATCTCCCCGCTTCGCGGCTTGCCGCACTAACGCTGGTAATGGGGGCGACCGTGACACCGGGCGCCTCGCCCAAAGCCGCAATCCGGGCCGTTGTCCGCGACGCACGGCATCATCGCTCGCCCAATGCCGGCTGGCCCGAAGCCGCGATGGCCGGGGCGCTTGGGTTGAAACTCGCCGGGGCCCGCGTCTACGGCGAAACGCTGGTCGACGATGCCTTCATGGGCGACGGCCGGCGCGACGCGACTTCGGCGGACATCCGACGCGCCCTTATCGTCTACCGACGGGCCTGCCTGATCCAATGGCTTGTCATCGCCGGTCTCGCCGGCTTCTTCATCGCGCAAGCCTGAGCAACCGATCGAGATCGACATGCGCCGCCATATGGGCGGCAAGCGCATTAAGCGTCGCCTCGACGTCAGCCTCGTAGGCGTAGTCGGACCCCGTGGCGCCGAGATCCGCCAAGAAGCCTGTGCGGAATCGATCGTCCGCGAACAGCCCATGAACGTAACAGCCCCTTATGAGCCCGTCCAAGCGGGCCGCGCCATCGTGGCGATCATCCGTAAATTTTACAGTGAACCGCTGGGTGTCCGGGCCCGTTGTGCGCCCGATATGCATCTCATAGCCCTTGAATGGCTTGCCCCCGTCCGCCGACATACCTTCGACTGGCTCAAGTCGTTTCTCGGACGTCAGCTCGGTTACCACGTCCAGGAGTCCTAGCCCCAACACGCTGCCCGGCGGCCCCTCCATGCCGAAGGGATCGGCGATCTCGCGGCCGAGCATCTGATACCCGCCGCAAATGCCGAGAACGCGGCCACCACGTCGGACATGGGCCGCAAGATCGATATCCCAACCATTCGCGCGGAACGCCGCGAGATCGGCAATCGTCGCCTTCGATCCCGGCAACAACACAAGATCGGCCTCGACGGGCAGCGTCTCACCCGCGCGCACCAGCACAAGCCGCACGGACGCCTCGCCCTTCAAGGGATCAAGATCATCGAAGTTAGCGATATGCGGCAGCACCGGAACCGCGATGGTAATCGCGCCGCCGCGCGGCCGCTCGCGCCGGTCAAGGGCCACGGCGTCTTCCGCGGGAAGCCTGGCGGCCGCGGGAAAATAAGGGATCAAGCCGAGCGCGGGCCATCCGGAGTGCTGTTCGATGATGGCCATGCCATCGTTGAAGAGCGATGGATCGCCCCTGAACTTGTTCACCAGGAAACCGGCAACCATACCGGCATCCGCCGGGGCGATGACCGCCTTTGTCCCGACGATCTGCGCGATCACCCCACCTCGATCGATATCGCCGAGCAATAAGACCGGGACGTCGGCGGCGCGCGCGAAGCCCATGTTGGCGATGTCGTTCGCCCGCAGGTTCACCTCCGCCGCGCTGCCCGCTCCTTCAACGAGCACGAGGTCTGCCTCCGCGCCGATACGGGCGAAGCTCTCCAACACCGCGGCCATGAGGCGCGGCTTCCAGGCCTGATAGTCGCGCGCCCTTGCGTTGCCGAGAATGCGCCCCTGGACGACGACTTGCGCACCGATTTCGCTTTGCGGCTTCAGCAGAACCGGATTCATGTGCACCGAAGGCGCGACCCGCGCCGCGCGAGCCTGTAACGCTTGCGCTCGCCCGATTTCACCGCCGTCGGCTGTCACAGCGGCATTGTTCGACATGTTTTGCGGCTTGAACGGCCGGACCTTAAGGCCACGATTGGCAAAGGCGCGCGCCAAGCCGGCGACGATGACGGACTTGCCGACATCCGAGCCGGTGCCTTGGATCATGAGAGCCGGTGGCCTCGTGCCGGCGGCCATCAGAATTCGATCCCCTGCTGTGCCTTTACGCCAGCGGCAAAATGATGCTTCACCAGGGTCATCTCGGTGACGAGATCGGCAGCTTCGATCATTTCGGGCTTGGCATTGCGGCCGGTCACGACGATGTGCAAGTCGCTCCGGCGGCCAGTCAACGCGGTAACGACCTCGGCGAGCGGCAGATAATCGTAGCGCAGCGCGATATTGAGCTCGTCGAGCACCAGAAGCCGTATCGTGGGATCGGCCAACAAGGACAGCGCGGTTTCCCAGGCGCGACCGGCGGCGGCAATGTCGCGCGCCTTATCTTGCGTCTCCCAGGTAAAACCTTCGCCCATCGTGTGCCAGCGGACAAGATCGGGGAAGCGAGCCAGCGCATGTTTTTCACCAGTGTCCCAGGCACCCTTTATGAATTGCACGACGCCAACCGGCCAGCCATAGCCCAGCGCCCGCAAAACAAGACCGAAGGCGGCCGTCGACTTACCCTTTCCGGGTCCAGTATGGACGATCAGAAGGCCCTTTTGCGCAATCGTCTTGGAGGCAACCTCGGCGTCCTGCACGGCCTTGCGCTTAGCCATCTTTGCCCGGTGGCGGGCTTCTTCGGTCGAGTCGGTCATGGGGTTCCTCACACTCACCGCTCAAGAACACCGGCCGCAATCGCTTAGCAAGCGAAGACATGACACCCGAACGTCGCCGTCAGGCACGCAAGCGTCGCGACCGTCATTGACAGTCCGCCGTCCAGGGCCCTATCAAATCGAAAGCATCGGTCCCTCGCCTTCGAGGGTGAAAAGGGAATGCGGTCGTTTCGGGCCTTGGTCCGTAACAAAGCCGCAGCTGCCCCCGCAACTGTGAGCGGTGAGTTGCCGGCCAAATTGCCACTGACTTCCAATTGGGAGTCGGGAAGGCGGTCGGCGATGTTGATCCGCAAGCCAGGAGACCTGCCGTGGCTGATCGCCTCCATCTTGTCGGATGGTGGCGATGCATCTTAACCCAGGCTCCGCCGGAGGGGCGGACGAGGAGATCGACCATGGAAAGCGCTACGCTTGCAGCCTCGCCTGCCGTCGTTTCGGAAGAGACGATGTCGCGCGCGGACGTTCTAAAGGCCGCCGCCGCGGCCGCGCTGATGGGCTTAGTTCTGGTATTCACGACCGGATTCGCCCACCCGCAGCTTCTCCACAACGCGGCGCATGATTCGCGTCACGCGTTGAGCTTCCCCTGCCACTGACGCTAACGTCATGTTCGCAAGGGTTTTCCGGGTCGGCCTCATGGCCGGCCTCGCGGCTGGGCTTGCGATGGCGGCCCTGCAGCACTTTACCACGACTCCGCTGATCCAGGCCGCCGAGCTCTACGAGCACGCGGCGACCCAGCCGGCGATTGGCAGCCCACCGATCGCATCGGCAGCGATCGGCCACGATCACGGGGCCGCGTCCGGCGCCCATGATCACGGCGGTAGCGTATGGTCGCCCGCCGACGGGCTGGAACGAACCCTGTCGACCACGCTCGCCACCGTCCTGACCGCGATCGGCTATTCACTCGTGCTAATCGCGGCCATGCTCGCAGCCGGCGAAAAGATCAATCCGCGCGCTTCGCTCGCTTGGGCGGCGGGCGCGTACGCCGCGACCGGACTTGCCACGGGTCTTGGGCTCCCACCAGAGTTGCCGGGTAGCGCAGCGGCGGATTTGGTCGGTCGGCAGCTTTGGTGGGTCGCCACGGCGGCCGCGACCGGGACCGCGCTCTTTGGGCTTATCCGGATCGACGCGCTCGGCGCCAAGATCGGCAGCGTGATCTTGCTCATCGTGCCGCATGTGATCGGCCCGCCGACTGCTCCGGCGCCTGAAAGCACGGCGCCGGCCGAACTCGCCGCGCACTTTGCCTCTACCTCGCTCGCTGTGCATGCGGCGTTCTGGCTCATGATCGGCGCGGCCGTCGGCATGGCCTGGCAGCGCACCGCGTCGCGGCCCTCCCGTGCGACCGCGAGGGCGCCAGCATGAGCGACGCGGCATCGAAACACCCCGTGACACTCTACGTCTGCTCGACCTGCCGGCGGCCGGAAGAGCCGTCGGAACCAAAGTCCGAGCGGGTCGGCGCTCGCCTCCATCGCGCCGTCGTCGAAGCCGCGGCTGGACGGGAAGATGTGACCGTCATCGGCGTGGAATGCCTCAGCGTTTGCAAGCGGCCGGTCACGATCGGCTTCGCGGCTGCGGGCAAATGGACCTATGTCTATGGCGACTTCGCCGCGACCACCTCAGAAGCCGCTGAAGCGATCCTTGCCGCCGCCGGCCAATATGCGGTGGCGGCCGAAGGGCTCATTCCCTGGCGCGAGCGGCCGGAAGCCTTGAAGCGCGGCGTCGTCGCGCGGATTCCCCCACTTCCCTCCTTGCAGGATGCCGCCGAATGAACGCGCCCGCCTCGCTTGCAAAAGTCCCCGTGACCATCGTCACCGGGTTCCTCGGCGCCGGCAAGACCACGCTGATCCGCCATGTGCTGGAAACCGCGAAGGGTCGGCGCCTCGCGCTCATCATCAACGAGTTCGGCGATGTCGGCGTCGACGGCGAGATCTTGCGCGCGTGCGGCATCGAGAGCTGCCCGGAAGAAAACATCGTGGAGCTCGCCAACGGCTGCCTCTGCTGCACCGTGGCCGACGACTTCATCCCCGCGATCGAAAGCCTGCTCGCCCATCCCTCGCGCCCCGAGCACATCATCGTGGAGACGTCCGGCCTAGCGCTGCCGAAGCCGCTGATCAAGGCGTTCGACTGGCCGCCGATCCGCGCACGACTGACCGTCGACGGGGTGATCGCCGTGGTCGACGCGGCCGCCGTTGCCGCCGGCCGCTTTGCCGACGATCCCGAGGCTGTCCTGGCGCAGCGCGAGGAGGATGCCGCGGTCGATCACGACAACCCGCTTGAGGAAGTCTACGAGGACCAGCTGCTTTCGGCCGATCTCGTGATCGTCAACAAGGCCGATCTTGTCGGCGCCGACGAACTCGGCCGGGTCGGATCGGAGATTGCCGCGACCGTGCCGCGCGCGGTCAAGATCGTCTCGTCCCACGAAGGCAAGGTCGATGCCGACGTGCTCCTCGGCCTCGCTGCCGGCGCGGAGGACGACCTCGCCAACCGACCCTCACAACACGATTCGGAACCCGATCACGACCATGACGATTTCGAGAGTTTTGTGGTGAACCTATCGCCGGCGAACGATCCGGCCGCTCTTGTTGCTCGGCTGGCGAGCATCGCCGAGGCGCATGATGTGCTGCGGATGAAGGGCTTCGTCGCGGTTGCCGGCAAGCCGATGCGCCTGCTCGTACAGGGCGTCGGCACCCGCTTTCGCCATCACTACGATCGCGCGTGGCGTCCAGACGAACCACGCCTCGGCCGCCTTGTCGTGATCGGCCAGAAAGGGCTCGATCGGCCGGCGATCGAAGCCTTGCTCGTGGCGCGCTGAGGAGGGTCGGGACCGGTCGTGCACCTGCTGGCGCAGGAGATCCGCTCGCTCGACGAAGCAGAGACCGCGGTCGATCTCGGCCAAAGCCCGGCCGACCTCGTGGTACTGTCCTTCACCGATTCCGATCTTGCCGCCGTTGCCGCCGCTTGGAAGGCCGTGGACGGGCCGCGCCCTAGCTTGCGGCTTGCCAATCTCGGCCGGCTGAAACACCCCTATTCGGTCGATCTTCACCTCGAACGCGTGGCTAGCCGAGCGCGCGCCATTATTGTGCGTTGCCTTGGCGGCGCGGATTACTGGCGCTATGGCATCGACGAACTCGCCGTGCTCTCGCGCTCGAAAAGCATCGCGCTAGCGATCGTGCCGGGCGACCATGTGGACGATCCCCGCCTGGATCGCGCCTCGACGTTGCCCGAGCCGGAACTGCGGCGCATCTGGACTTGGTTTCAGGAAGGCGGGCCCACGAATATGGGCTCGCTAATCGGCTATGTTTCGCGCTTGGCCGGCCACCCTTGTGTTTGGCGCGAGCCCGAGCCTCTCCCGGCAGCCGCGCGGTATGAGAGCGCTTGCCGCGCGGCGCGCGTTCCCATTGATGATCTTGGACGGAGGGGCGAGGCCCCCCGCGCGCTCATCTTATCCTACCGCTCGCTCCTCCTGGCGGCCGACACCGCGCCGATCGAAGCACTTGCGGAGGCGTTGGCTGAACGAGGGCTGAGCACGACCGCTCTATCCGTCACCAGCCTCAAGGATCCGCGCGCGGTCATAGCCATCGCCGAGGCCATGGCCGCAGAACCGCCGAACGTGATTCTCAATACCACGGCGTTTTCCGGTCGGCTCGAAGACGGCTCGACCGTGCTCGAACGCGCAGGCGTCCCAGTGCTGCAAGCGATTTTGCCCACGACGCCGCGCGAGGCCTGGGCGGCAAGCCCGCGCGGGCTCGGCGCGGCGGATCTGGCCATGAACGTCGTTCTGCCTGAACTTGACGGGCGCATCGTCACGCGGCCGATCTCCTTCAAGCGGGATGGCGTACTTGATGCCGAACTGGAATTCGCCCGCACGGCTCACGAAACCGAGCCCTCGCGCATCGCCCATGTCGCCGATCTCGCCGCGGCGTGGGTGCGGCTTCGGCAAGCCGCACCGGCCGAGCGGAGGGTCGCCCTCGTTCTGTCGGACTACCCGGCCAAGCGCGGACGAACCGGATATGCCGTTGGGCTCGATACTCCGGCAAGCGTTGGCACGATAACTGAGGCGCTTGGCCAAGCCGGCTACGCGGTTGGGTCGTTGCCGAGCGGCGACACAATGATGGAGTGCCTTGAAGGCCGAGCGCCCGGCGCCGAGGCATATCTATCGCTCGCCGATTATCGTCGGATGTTCACCGCATTGCCGCAGTCGTTCCAGGCGGCCGTGACCGCCGCCTGGGGCGATCCAGCGACGGATCCCGCTCAATCACGCCCGTTTGACCCCTCATCAGGCCTTCGGCCGCCTTCTCCCTCAAGGGGAGAAGGGGATCAGGACGCGTTCCGTTTTCCAGTCGTCGGAACCGGCAACATCATCGTTGCCGTGCAGCCGGATCGAGGCCGAACCGCTGACAGGAAAGCCAGCTATCACGACGCCAATCTGCCGCCGCGCCACGGCTATATAGCCTTTTATCTTTGGCTTCGGCATGTCTTTCAAATCGATGCGATGATTCACCTCGGCACGCACGGCACGCTCGAATGGCTGCCCGGCAAGGCCGTCGCGCTGACGGACACTTGTGCTCCGGAAGTCCTGGTCGGCGCGACACCGATTATCTATCCCTTCATCGTCA
>JBEINZ010000284.1:0-3510 GCA_040377825.1 Hyphomicrobiales bacterium
CGATGGCTTCGATGAGTTCGCCATGGGTCGTCTTCAGATCATTATGAAAGATCGGCGGGTAGTGGGCTCTACGATTTCTGAGAAGTCGCAGGGCATTTCATCTCTCATGCACTGCGGGTCGCTTCTGTTTGCCGCTGGAGAGAAATGCGCGAAAAAGCGCCTCGCGCCAAACAGTCGCGTCATACCGTTTGGCCAGCAATGCCACCCAAAAGCCGAAACTCAGTGCAGCGACGATATCGTTGGTCTGGTTGGCGTCTTTCGGAAGCTTTTCTTTCGCTTCCTTGACGGCCTTTCTTGCGTCAAGATGCAAAGGAACATCTGGATTGACCGGCCAATTCTCCCCATAAGCGGAGGCCATTTGCGATGCCATTGCGTTTCGGAGGCAAATCTCCAAGCATTGGAGCGGCGAATAAAATGCTTCCGAAAGTCTCATATTCCTTTCATAAATCGTGATGGCTTCGTGAAGGTCAACACTCGAATATTCAAGATATTTTTTTAGGCTGCCTCGCGAACGGATTGATTCGAGGGGTTTGTTGATGCGTTCTTTGCGCACAGGCCCAACCTGTGTTTTTGGCGAGATCGGTTTATGGTCTTAACGTACACCCTGGGTCGGCCTCTGCCTTGAGGCAGGCTCTCAGGGTAATTGATTACTGACGGCCTTTTGTCGTTTCTACAAGTTGATTGTGCGGCGAAGAACGACATCCTGGCGTTTGGACACTATCGACAAATGCTATGAGCCTGATTGAGCTTCGGCGGCCTTGGCGCCTATGCATGCCCCGCGTCGCGCGACAGCATTCCAATGTTAATGCCGATCTTGCGCATGGCGCGATCGTATTTTGTGTCCAGATCGATGTCGAAAACCAAGCCGACATCGGCTTCGCAATGGAGCCAGCCGTTCGCTTGGATCTCCGTTTCGAGTTGGCCCGGCTGCCAGCCGGCATAGCCGAGCGCGATCATGGCGTCCGTTGGACCGCGGCCATCGGCGATCGCCTTGAGGATTTCCAGCGTCGTCGTCAGGGATACGCCGTCATCGATCGGCAGCGTCGCGTTCTCGACATGATAATCGGCTGAGTGCAACACGAAGCCGCGCCCGGTTTCCACGGGCCCGCCTTGCATCACCCGCATGCGCTTGGCGAGGGCCGGAAGCCGGATTTGCTCGCCCTCCGAGATGACGTCGAGTTGGAGGAGAAGTTGCGGGAAAGTCAGCTGAGGCGAGAGCTGATTGAGGATGATACCCATGGCTCCTTCAGACGAATGGGCGCAAACATAAACCAACGAACGTGCGAAACGGGGATCTTCCATGCCCGGCATGGCGATGAGAATTTGCCCGTCGAGATAGTCCGTCGGCAATTCGGCGGCCATGGCGCTTGCTCCAGCCCTTGAGGCTGATGCCGTGGGCGCGCTGCGAGATTTTCCCGTCGAGTTTCGATCCATATGTCAAATATAATGCCTTGCGTGAGGTGAGGCAATGATTTGCCTCGTCGCGTTCTAACGGAAGATCACGTAGAAATGACGCTACCCATTGCCGTCGACCGCGACAGACGGATTGCGATCACCTAGATCTGCGGCATGACTCAACGCACCGTTACAATGTGGTCTCTGCTTTTCGTCCTGCTTTTCGCCAACGCCGCATCGGCGACGGAGCGTGCGCATATCGGCGGGGAGCTCAAGCTCCTTGCCGGCATGAACGACGGAACGACCTTCGACTTCGGGCTAGAGATCGCGCTCGACCCCGGTTGGAAGACCTATTGGCGTAGCCCCGGCGATGGCGGCATTCCTCCGACCCTTGATCATGAGGGCTCCACCAACATCGCCTCCGTCGAAATCGGCTTTCCCGCCCCGACGCGCTTTACCGAGGGAGCCAGCGAAAGCATCGGTTATACGTCGTCGATAGTGTTGCCCTTGCGGATTAAGCTTCAGGAATCGGCTCGGCCCGGGCACCTTGTTCTGAAGGTGCTCGTTGGAATCTGCAAGGATATTTGCGTCCCCGTCGATGCTGCGTTCGAGGCTACGGTTGAGCCTGGAACGACGCCAACGCCGCGCGCCCTATCCGCGATCGCTAGCGCCAAGGCGCGGCTGCCCAAGCTGGTTGAGGTGGGCGCGGACCTATCGATCGTGTCGGTTTCGTCCGCGCCCGATCGAACGAAGCCGGCCATGGTCTTCACCGCGAAGTCGGATCCTGGGCAGGAGCTCGACCTCTTCGTGGAGGGGCCGCCGACTTGGCGTTTGCGGCTTCCCGAGCGAATCGCGTCTATTAACGGCTTCCCGCGTTGGCAGCTTTCGCTCGACGGCGTGCCCGTCGGCGCCACTACCAAGGGCGCGCCCCTGCGCTTTACGCTGACGGCCGGACGGCGTGCGAGCGAGCAGCGTTGGATCCTCGAGTAAGCTTGAGCGTCAGGGTCTCGACGCTGTCATCGGCTTGGACTATCAAACAAGCGAAACAAACCTCGGCGCCAAGCTTGCCGATCCGAAAGAGGATGATCGCATGTCGATTGAAGTTGGACAGAGACTTCCCGAGGCGAAGCTCAAAATCATGACCGAAGACGGTCCGGCCGAGCGTAGCACCGATGAGCTTTTTTCCGGCAAGACGGTTGTGCTATTCGCCGTTCCCGGTGCCTTTACGCCAACCTGCACGATGAATCATCTGCCGGGCTTTCTGGATAACGTGGATCAGCTAAAGGCAAAAGGTGTCGATGACATTGCCGTTGTCTCGGTCAATGACGTCTTTGTCATGGATGCCTGGGCCAAGCATAGCGGCGGCAAGGGAAAGATTCACTTCCTGGCCGACGGATCCGCCAACTTCGTCAAGAGCATCGGTCTGGAAATCGATCTTGGCGCCGGCGGACTTGGCCTTCGCTCCAAGCGCTATTCGATGATCGTAAAGGACGGCATCGTCTCACGGCTGAATGTGGAAAGCTCGCCCGGCAAGGCCGAAGTCTCAAGCGCCGCCGCAATCCTCGAGCAGCTCTGAGTGCAGTTCAAGGTTGCAGATCCATCGCCTTATCCCTCAAGGGGATAAGGCGATGGACACGATGGATTTGAGGGTTTGGCGTCGATCGTCTCCTCGTGCCGACAGCGCTGGAAACCGCCTTTCGCGGATAAATCCTGCTGAGAAGTACCGATGTCCGTGACCCCGCCTCGGCCGTTACCGCCCCGCGTCCCTGAGCGCGCTGATCGTCGTTGTCGGCGTGATGGCTTCCTTATCAACCTTCAGATGCACCAGGGCGGGGACGTCGGCGGCAAGCGCCGCGTCGAGGGCGGGGGCGATGTCGGCGGTCGAGGCGACGGTGAAGCCGGCGCCGCCATAGGCCCGCGCCATGGCGGCGAAATCGGGGTTGACGAGGTCGGTTGCGTGCACGCGGCCGGGATAGGCGCGCTCCTGGTGCATGCGAATGGTGCCGTAGATGCCGTTGTCGACGACCAGCACCACGACATTCGCGCCGTATTGCACCGCCGTGCCGAACTCTTGGCCGGTCATCTGAAAGCAGCCGTCGCCGGCGAGGCAAATGA
>JBEINZ010000146.1:0-8056 GCA_040377825.1 Hyphomicrobiales bacterium
CGCGCATTCCGATCGATGTGATCACCTCCGGAAGGGCGGATAGCCTGTTCCAGGCATCGCAGGCGGCATCGAGGATGTCGGCATAGGTCTCGAAGACCCTGTTGGAGAGCCAGTTCGCTCGGAGATATTGCCAGACGTTCTCGACCGGGTTCAGTTCGGGTGAGCGCGACGGCTGCAGGATCATTGTCATGTTCTTCGCAACCTCGAGCTTTTCGGTGGTGTGCCAGCCGGCGCGATCGAGGAGGAGGACGGCGTGCGCGCCGCGCGCGACGGTACGGCCGATCTCGTCGAGATGGGCCTGCATCGCCTTGGTGTCGGCGAAGGGCATGGCGAGCGCCGCGCCGACGCCGCGGGCCGGGCAGATGGCGCCGAACAGGTAGGCGCTCTCGTAGCGCTGGTCGGCCGGCTGGCGAGGCCGGGTGCCGCGCCTGGCCCATTGGCGCACAATCCCGTTTTTCTGTCCGATCCGAGCCTCGTCCTGGAACCAGATCTCGATCGGCTTGCCTTTCGGGATATGGCCGAGATGCACCTTCAGGGTCGCGGGGAAGTTTTTTTGAACGCCTCCAGGGTCTCGGCCTTCTGGCCGGGATGCCGCGGCCGCGCGCTAATGTGCGAGAAGCCGGGTTTTCTCAGAATTTTGCCGACCGTGCGCTGGTGATAGACGACACCGAAGCGCTCCTCGATGACCTGCTTCAGGTCGACCCGGCGCCACCGGACGACGCCGTGTTTCGCCCGGTCCGGACCCGTCTCGACGATCTCGGCGAGTTCCGCGAGCTGCGCCTCCGTCAGCCGGCTCTCCGGCCCAGGAGCGTATCGGTCTGTCAATCCGTCAGGCTCTTGTTCGTTGAACCGGTGCACCCAGTCGCGCAAGGTCTGTCGATCCATGCCGCCGATCCGCGCGGCCTCCTTACGGCTCCGCCCCTCGAGAACCGCCGCAAGCGAAAGCAGCCTCCGACTCTGCTTGGCGTCCTTCGCACGCGCCGCCAAACGGCGCAGGTCGTCCACCAAATAATCAGTCCGGATCTTCACGGGTGCGGGCATGGCACGAACCCTCCCCGCGCCAAGGAATCACACCCAGAACGCTAAGGGAATCCACGTGAGTCACAAAACGAGGCCTTTGGTATTAGGCAACACGATGCGACGGGCACGTGACGACTGATAGCCAAAAGGCTCGAGGCCTTCCGCCTCGAAGACCGCTCGCGTTTCGGAGTCGACTTTCAAATAGAGAACATCATCCGCCACAAGACCGAACATTCCGGCCTCGCAAAAGACACCCCATCCGCTAAACATCCTTCGAAAGGTAACCCGCCCGAGCGGCGCCGAGAGCTCTTTTGAAAGCTCGACGAGCGCGCTCGACATCCGTGCGGTCAAGCTCTAACCGTCAATCGCTCGAGCGCTTCGGCCACCTTGACGCGCCGTGTCAGATATTCCTCGCGTTTGTCGCGGTTTTCCTCGATGACCTCTTCGGGCGCCTTGGCGACGAATTGCGCGTTGCCAAGCTTGGCGTCGATTCGGCCGACTTCGTCGTCGAGCTTCTTCAGTTCCTTGCCGAGGCGCGCGCGCTCGGCGCTGACATCAATGACGCCTTCAAGCGGCAGGCAGGCGACCGTCTCCCCGACGACAATCTGGGCTGAGGCCGGCGGCGCATTGTCCACGAGGTCGATCGCGCTGATGCGGGCGAGCCGCTCGATCGCCGCGCGGTGGGTCTCGACGCGAGCGCGCGTGAGCGCACCGGCGGCGGCGATCGCCAGTGGGATCTGGCTTGCGACCGGCACGTTCATTTCCACGCGCACGGAACGGATCTCGGTCACGAGATCAACCAGCCAATTGATTTCCTCGAACGCCTCCTGATCGACAAAGCCATCCGTCGGCCAACGCGTCAGCGCGAGCACATTCGGGCGGACGATGCCGGCCTCCGCCGCGGTGCTGCGCCACAGTTCCTCGGTGATGAAGGGCATAAAGGGATGCAGGATTTTTAGGATTTCATCGAGGATATAGGCGGCCGTCGCGCGCGTCTCGGCGCGGGCCTCGCTGTCGGTGCCTTGCAGGATCGGCTTGGCGAATTCGAGGTACCAGTCACAATACTGGTTCCAAACGAAGCGATAGACCACGTTGGCCGCGTCGTTGAAGCGATATCCGGCAAGCGCGAAATTGAGTTGGGCAATCGTGTCGTTGAGGCTCGATACGATCCAGCGGTTGATCGTTTCCTTGGAGGTCTGGGGCTCGAAATCGCCGACGCTGACGCAGCCGTTCATTTCAGCGAAGCGGGCGGCGTTCCACAGCTTGGTCGCGAAGTTGCGGTAGCCGGCGACGCGGGCCGGGGCGAGCTTGATGTCGCGGCCCTGCGCCGCCATGGCGGCTAGCGTGAAGCGCAGCGCGTCGGCGCCGAATTCGTCGACGAGTTCGAGCGGATCGATGACGTTGCCCTTGGACTTCGACATCTTCGCGCCCTTCTCGTCGCGGACAAGGGCGTGGATATAGACGTCCTTGAAGGGCTCGGTGCCCATGAATTCCAGGCCCATCATCATCATCCGGGCGACCCAGAAGAAGATGATGTCGAAGCCGGTGACGAGAACCGATGTCGGGTAATAGCGCCGCAATTCCGGCGTCTCGTCCGGCCAGCCAAGCGTGGAAAACGGCCAAAGCGCGGAGGAGAACCAGGTGTCGAGGACGTCGGGGTCGCGCTGAAGTACGATCTTCTCACGACCACCATGCACATATTTTTTTCGCCAATCTTGAAACTCTTTTTCGTCTTTTGCTATTTCTACCTCGATATCGTTTGGATAGAATTCTTTTGCTTTCTTTAAAACATCTTCTTCAGATTCGGCGACAAATATCTCTCGTGGCAATTGCCCGTTGAGTATTGGTGCCGCGCCGTATCTATCAGGATGCTCCGGCCCGTACCAAGCCGGGATCTGATGCCCCCACCACAATTGCCGCGAGACGCACCACGGCTGGATATTCTCCATCCACTGATAATAGGTGTTCTCCCAATTCTTCGGGACAAATGTCGTTCGCCCCTCGCGCACGCTCGCGATGGCCGGGCTGGCCAAGGTCGCGGCGTCGACATACCATTGGTCGGTCAAATAGGGCTCGATCGGCACGCCGCTGCGGTCGCCATGCGGAACCGTATGGGCATGCGGCTCGATCTTCGCGAGGAAGCCGCGCGCGTCCATCTGCGCCACGACGCGCTTTCGGGCCATAAAGCGGTCCTGCCCGTGCATAAGCGTCATCGTTTCGACGAGTTCGTCGTTTGCCGGCAAAGTATCCAGGAAGGCGGAGTTTTCCGCGATATCGATCGCGCCCTCGGCATTCATGACGTTGATCATCGGCAGGCCATGCCGCCTGCCGACCTCGAAGTCGTTGAAGTCGTGGGCCGGCGTGATCTTGACCGCGCCGGAGCCTTTCTCCGGGTCGGAATAGGCGTCGGCGACAATGGGGATCCGCCGGCCGACCAGGGGCAGGATGACATGGCGGCCGACCAGATGCGTGTAACGCTCATCGTCCGGGTGCACCGCCACGGCCGTATCGCCGAGCATTGTCTCCGGCCGCGTGGTCGCGACCGTGATGAAGGTCGCCGGATACTCCGGATCGAAGGTTTCGCCCTCGATCGGATAGCGGAAATGCCAGAGATGACCCTTGGTCTCGACCTGCACGACCTCGAGATCGGAGATCGCCGTCAAGAGCTTCGGGTCCCAATTGACCAGCCGCTTGTCGCGATAGATCAGGCCCTTCTTGTGGAGATCGACAAAGACCTTGCGCACCGCGCGCGACAGACCCTCGTCCATCGTGAAGCGCTCGCGCGACCAGTCGCAGGAGGCGCCGAGCCGCTTTAGCTGATTGACGATGGTGCCGCCGGATTCCGCCTTCCAGGCCCAAATCGTCTCAAGGAATGCCTCGCGGCCGATTTCGCGGCGGCCGGGCTCCTGACGCTCCATCATCTGCCGCTCGACGACCATCTGCGTCGCGATGCCCGCATGGTCCGTGCCGGGCTGCCAGAGCACGTCCTTGCCGCGCATGCGCTCCACGCGGACGAGAATGTCCTGCAGCGTGTTGTTGAGCGCGTGGCCCATATGCAGCGAGCCGGTGACGTTCGGCGGCGGGATCACGATCGTGAAGGTCTCTGCGCCCACTTCAGCGCCCGCACCGGCCTTGAAGGCCCCTGCCCGCTCCCAGATTTCGGCGATGCGCGGCTCCACGGCGGCCGCGTCGAAGGTTTTCTCAAGCATGCTGACTGGTACCCGGGTTGATCTGGACGCTAGAGCCTGTCTCGTTCGGATTGAACCGATCCGAACGAAAAGCACCGGCTCAAGGAATAGCCCCAGAGCTCATCGACGCAAGTTAAAGTCTTGCGATGCGCCGATTGCGCTAACGGCAGGAGTTTGATCGCGACCACGCCGATAAGCCCGACGAGCCATCGAGTGTCAACCCGCTTGCGACAGGGCCATCCCGGACGTGATTGCACGCTCAGCGGCTGCGCGAAACGCGCTCGATTTCCGCGCGCACCATGCGCTCCACCATGCTCGGAAGGCTTTTGTCGAGCCACTCCTTCAACATGGGACGAAGCATGTCCTGGACGAGGTCTTCCAGCGTACGGGAGTTCTTGCTGAGCAAAGTCATCGCGAGGCTATCGAAGGCCGCGCCCACCACTTGATCGGTGGCTTCGGACACGAGCCGAAGCGGCTCCGGATCTGGCGCGGGCGGGCGTGGCGTCGGGCGCATCGGTGCGGGCTCGAACTTCTGGGGCGATGGCCGCGCAGGCTTTGGGGCGGGCGCGGGTTCGGAAAACGTTAGATCGGTATCTTCGTCGACAATCTGCAAATGAGCGCTTTTGTCGATCGCATCTTCCGTTAAGGTCAAGATATCGGCGTCCTCGCTCTCATCCTCGACGTCGTCATAGGGCGCGGCTTCGGAAAATAGCTTGTCGAGATCTTCCTCGCTGACGGTTTCAGTGGGCGGGGCGACAGCCACCGCAGCAACGGCCTTCAGCGGCGAGGCAAACGGCGGTTTGTCCTCATCCGCTATGATTCGGCGGATCGAAGCCAAGATCTCCTCCATCGAGGGTTCCTGTGCTTGAACCTTGGCCATGAGGTCCCCCGAGAAAATCCGTCCGACGTCGAAACAACGACGATCGGTCCATCCGTCGCCGCTATCGCGTCCGCAACGAATCAAGCCGATCCCCGACTCGCGCAATGGAAAGTCTATACGGGATAGTGCTTTGCGGGAAAGTGCTGGATCAGGTCGCACCGAGTTATCCCCGGATCCGGCGTAAGGTGGCGAGGACATTATCCTCGCTGATCTCTTTACCGACCGTCAGGTGTCCGCAGGCCAATCCAAAGATCACGAACCTGCTCGTAATGTTCTTGCGGCCGATACTTGACGGCGGGAAGCCGGAGGTTGTCGCTATCGAGGCGACCGATCGAGGCGGTCAGCGAGAACGCGGCGACAATTCTGTTGCGCTCAGCTTGAATGAGCGTGATTTGCGCGGTGGTGAGGTCGGTTTGCGCGTTCAACACATCGAGCGTGGTGCGTTGCCCGACGCGCTGCTCTTCAATAACGCCCTCGAGGGCGAGTTGCGCGGCGGCGACCTGAGCCTTGGCAGCGGTGATCGATGCGGTGGACGATTCCAGCTGCCCCCAGTTGGAGACAACAGCGGCGCGAACTTGATCGCGATTCACGTCCGACTGAATGCGCGCGGTTCCGAGCTGTTCCTTGGACTGGCGAATGCGCGCGTATTCCGCGCCGCCTTGATAGATCGGAACCGTCACGTTCAGACCAATCTGCGCCTGGTTAAGCACCGGGACGCTTTGATCCCATGAGCGCGATACCGAACCCTGCAGATTCAGCCTCGGTAATAGCTCCGCTTCAAGGACCTTCACGTTAAAGGAGGCCACGTCGATATTCTGAACGCTGGCCTTGATTGCCGGGTGCTCGTTTTGCGAGGTGCTTAAGGCAAGATCGATCGACTTCGGTATGAACCGCTCGATCGGGTAAGAGCCGGTCAGCTTGGCCGGCTCCACGCCAACCACTTGGCGATAGGTCGCGCGCGAGCTGGACACGTTGGCCTTGGCAAAATTCAGCTGCGAGATCGATTGCTGCAAGCGCGCTTCCGCCTGCGCCACATCCGTCTTCGTGCCTTCGCCGACGTTGAAGCGGTCCTTCGCGGCGCGTACCTGTTCGACAAAGAACTTGACGTCCGTTTCACGCAGCGCCGCGACCGACGTGTCGCGGATCACATCCACGAAGGCGGTCGCCGCATCCAGCAGCACCGTCTGCTCGGTATTGCGAAGCGACTCGCGCTGGGCGCGGACAGACGCCTCGGAGGCCTGCACCTGATTGGCGGTCTGAAACCCGTTGAAGATGGGCTGCACCAGATTGAGCGAGATCGAAGCAGGGCGCGAATCCCGACGGATCGAACCCGACTGGGATTCGAATCCATAGCTTCCGGAAGCCGATATCTGCGGCCGATATCCAGAGATTGCGATTCCGACACCCTCGTCGGTCGCGCGCCCGACCGAACGAGCCGAATTCAATGTCGGATTATTGGAATAAGCTAAAGCAAGACTTTCTGTCAGCGACTGCGCAGACGCTGCTTGGCTCGCCATGAGTAAAGCGACGATTGCGGCCCCAGATTGTGCAAATCGCATCCCCATCACCCTTAACTCTCTGCCAAGCCGAGCGGACGACCCGACAAGCTATGACCAACCTATACCTGTCATAGCCGGGACTCTCACGGTTGTGGGATACGATACTGCGACGATCGAGGTGACGAAGGGTCATTTATCGGCCAGTGAGGCACGACGGCAACATCCTGGGTAGTTTCTGCAAGGTTCAAGTGTACCGTCAGAATTGAAAAGCCGGTTTCATTTCGAAACCCGGTAATGCCTTGGCCGCGCAGTTGAATACGGCACGGCCGGTGACATCGGCGCCCGTACGAACATAGAGCATGGCGCGAGCGGACGGACCGTGACCTTCGACCACGACCAAACGGCCGCGCTCCGCGAGTTGAGCGGGCAAGGCAGGCGGCATGACGCTGACGGCGCCGACAAACAAAATCACGTCGTAGGGCGCGCCGGCGGGTGCACCATCGATCAGCGGCGCGGAAACGATCTCGATATTGGCAAGCCCCAGCTGGGCAAGGGCCTGTTTCGCGGTCGCAACAAGCCCCACGTCCTCCTCCAGCGCCACCACCGATTTCGCAAGGCTGCCGACGACGGCGGCCGCATAACCGCTGGCTGCACCGACGACCAGAACCTTGTCGGTGGCTTGAATGGCCGCGAGTTGGACGAGGCGCGCGAAGGGCGCCGGCTGCATGAGATAGCGCGGGGGCTGGCCTGCCGATCCGTTCGTCAACTCAAGATGACGATCGATATAGGCGAGCTGTTGGAGGTCCGCCGGCACAAAGAGTTCGCGCGGCACTTCGCCAAGAACATCAAGCAGCCGCAGGTCCGTCACGTCGCTCGGGCGGATCTGGTTGTCCAACATGGTCAGGCGCTGGGCGGCGAAATCGGTCATGGGGTCCCCCGAGGCTCCGCGGATCTGACGGTTCAATAATGCCCGCCCCCACGCCGCACAAGAGGCATCCGCGCGCCAATGCCGAGGCCGAGCGCGCGATTTCAACCAAAATCATGGAGTGTGGAGGCCTCGCCCGGAATCGAACCGGGGTTCACGGATTTGCAGTCCGCTGCGTGACCACTCCGCCACGAGGCCATGCGCGGATCGTTAGACGATGCAAGGGCCTTAGGCAAGCGCGTTCAAACTTCCACCGGTCGTTCGACCATGCCTTCGTCACCGAAAACGCGGCGATAACGTTGAAGTGCGTCAGCCGGGCCGCTGGTCTTGTTGATATTGTCGGAAAGCTTGATGGCCGGGCGGCCGTTCGCCGAGATGACTTTACAGACGATCGAGATCGGAGCCAGCCGATCATCGGTGCCATCGGGAGCGCAGCCTCGGAAATCGTTGGTGAGATTCGTGCCCCAACCGATCGAGACCCCAGCGCGGCCGCGCAGAAGGCGAACCGATTCTTCTATGGAATCAATATCCATTCCATCCGACA
>JBEINZ010000226.1:0-4977 GCA_040377825.1 Hyphomicrobiales bacterium
ATGGGATCGGCATGCAAAACACCGCTGTCGATCAAGTCCAGCGCGATATCTGTGAGCGCATCGTGCCGGTCGTCGAACCTGACGGCGCGGCTAACACTCTGCTGGGCGCCGAGCCAGATCGGCGCCGCGCGAGTATCATAAGGATTCGCTATCGCTCCTCACAAACACTGTCGAGCGCGGCGCCAAATGGTATTGAAACATCGATCGCTTGCGCGTTTGCCGGGACAGGGTTTGCCTCTGGCAAGGCAACACTTATCGGTGTCGAGACCGCGGCCGGGCGACTGTCTGACGTGCAACTTCTTATGCTCAATCGCTTTTGGCTTCGTGATGCCAGCGCAACGTCGGAAGCACTCGCCCGAATGGCGCGGGGGTCGGATACGAGGAAGAAGGGATTTATAGAAGTCGATGCGGGGTTCGGCTACTTCCTTCAGCAAATCGTCAATGCTGGCGTTCCTTCCGCGCTTTATGCTCTTCTAGCGGTCGCCTTTTCCCTCGTTTATGGCCTAACCAATCGGATCAACGTGGCGTTCGGCGATATCGCGACGATCGGCGCTTACAGCAGCCTGATTGGCGTGGCTGCGGCGATCACGGCCGGGTTCCCGGCTTGGGGCATCGCGCTCCCGGCCGCTATCCTCGTATCCGTCGTCGTGACCGCGGCATGGAGCCGGACAATCGGTCGCTTGGTATTCCTGCCGCTGCTTGGGCGATCCTCGCAACCGCTCTTGGTCGCGACGATCGGGCTGTCGGTTGCAACTCAAGAATTTATCGGTCGCACACAAGGCGTACGAGACCGATGGCTGCCGTCTGTCCTTGGCGATCCCCATGTGCTTGCCAGCGGCGGCTTCGAGGTTGTGATTACCACGCTTCAGACGGCCGTTATCGGCACGGCAATCCTCCTGTCCGTCGCGGTCGTCGTTGTAATGCGAACAAGCCGGTTCGGACGAGCATGGCGCGCGGTGGCGGACGATAGCACCATGTCTCGTTTGCTCGGTATCGATCCCGCGCGGGTGCTGAGCGTCACCTTCGCCTTGGCAGGTGCGCTGGCGGCGTGTACCGGCGCGATCGTTTTGATGTACTACGGCGGGGTAAGCTTTTCGTTGGGCACCATGATCGGCCTGAAGGCTTTGGTCGCCGCGATTATCGGCGGCATCGGGTCGTTGCCAGGCGCGTTGCTCGGAGGAATTTTGATCGGCTTTACGGAAACGTTCTGGTCCGCATACGAAGCGAGCATCTGGCGTGACGTTGTGATCTTGTCGCTTCTCGTCGTTTTTCTGACGCTGCAGCCGAATGGTTTGCTTGGCAATCGCGCGGCGCTGGAGGAGGGCAGCGAAAGGCCATAGCCCTGTCTTTAAGCGTATTGTCACTAGTTTCGCGGCCTCTTGCTGCCAAATAAGAGATCGTGCCGCTTCTCGCGGGGCCGCACTTTGTATTATCGTTGACTGACAACCACACGACCCTTGCCGACCGGGCCGACCAAAGGCATCGATGACACAACACCCAGTAGACGCTCCCCAATTCTATCTGACGGCGCCGGCGACATGTCCATATTTGCCAGGGCGGCAGGAGCGTAAGGTTTTCACGCATTTGGTCGGTGAACGCGCGGCACAACTGAATGATGTGCTCACGCAAGGTGGCTTTCGCCGCAGCCAGAACATTGCCTATCGGCCGGCTTGCGAACATTGCCGGGCCTGCGTTTCAGTCCGCATCGCCGTTGAAGAATTCGAATGGTCGAGGAGTTTTCGTCGCGCGCTGCGCGACAATGCCGACGTGCTCGGCGCCGAATTGACCCCGTCACCGACCACCGAGCAGTATTCACTCTTTCGCAATTATCTCGATGCCCGCCACGGCGACGGCGGCATGGCGGATATGACCGTGCTCGATTATGCCATGATGATCGAAGATACGCATGTTGACACGATGGTCGTTGAATATCGGAAACGAGGACCCGATACGGCCATCACCCAACGCGGTAGCGGACCCTTGCTCGGCATGGCTTTGACCGATGTGCTCGGCGACGGGCTGTCGATGGTCTATTCGTTTTATGATCCTGACCATACCGATCGCGGGCTTGGGACCTTTATGATCCTCGACCATGTGCGCCGTGCCCGCGACCATGGGCTTGCCTATGTCTATCTCGGCTACTGGGTATCGGGATCACGAAAGATGGATTACAAGCGCCGCTTCCAACCGCTTGAATATCTGAGTCCACAAGGGTGGGCGCGGCGTTGACAGAGCTTCTTTGGAGCAAAGGCGGCTCCGTTAGGTGTGATCAATGTGCGCCGTCCTCAGGCGAGCCGGAAGAAGTCGCGCAAACATGCCTATACGGGAGGCTTCGGCTATCAGTGGAGGTGACACTGGCGTCCCGCCCCGCGCAAGATCGCGCAACTCGGAAATCATCGCTGTGCTCGCCCTAGCGACCAGACGTCGCCCGTCCTTGAGTAATACAAGAAAGAGCCGTTCTTCTCGGCCGTTGCGACGCAGCACCGGATGCTCACCGAGGCCGGCTTCTGCCAGTTGACGAAGGATCACCGTCGAAACATGCCCGGCATCGGGCTCGATGACATCAATGATGTTCGTTTTGAGATAGAGATCCTCGATGATCCCGTCGACACTGGCCACCCTAAGGAAAGCCCGCCCCGCGCGTGAGTAACGGATCCGGACTTCGTCCGCGATGAAATCTCCAGCTAGGATACGGACAGCCGCCATAACCAGCCCTCCCTCGTGTTATGAAATTTGGAATATTCAGTAATTTACTCGTGAAATAAGCGTGTCGACCCTATTCAAACTCCAACTTCCTGAATTGAGCCATGACCGGTCGATAAGCAAAAGAGTGCAGCTTCGAATAACAGGCGTACGCCAACAATCGCTCAGCTGAAAAAGCTGCGCATGGACATAAAATTTTTGAAAGAACGCAGACTTAACGCGAACTCGGTGCTAGCTACGCCATTGGACGTACTGCGACTTCGATCCCAAGTGCACGCCTGTAACGCGCCGAACTCGTTACGGTAACGCACGCATTTGAGGCTGAAGCCGACCCAACCGACCCACTGAAAGTGAATGAGGCCGACGCACGAACGTTTGCGACCTTCATTACCATCATCGATCCGGAATGAGCCGAACGGCAAACAATGCCAGGGCACACTCGAACACACGAATCGATCGATCTCATATTCACATTGTTAAAATCATATTCAACCGGTCGACTGACCGGCGACAACGTTTTCTGTTGATGGTCGAGAAATGGCTGCGATCTGTGCCACGCTGGCTAACGAGGTCGCACTGCTCAGCCTTTGTCAAATCGGTTGGTTTTGGGGAAGCCCGGTGGCGGCAAACGGCCAGCGTCTCCGCGAGTGCCAATCCATTCCTTCATTTCGTCGAGCGATCGGGTAAAGGCCCGGCTCGCCGAATCTGTCCATGTTAGTCCCTCGCTGCCAACGAAACACTTCAGGTCCGCTATGCCGCCGTCCTTAAACCGCTGCAATCGGACACCGGAGCCTTTTGACAGTTCTGGGATCTGATCGAGCGTAAAGACGAGGAGCTTACGATTGTCGCCGATTGTCGCCACATGCGTGGCGCCATCGGCCACGGTCCGCAGAATTCGCGCTTCGTCGGTTGCCGCCACGTTCAAGACCTGCTTGCCTTTACGGGTCTGCGCGACGACTTCGGACTCTTGAACAATAAATCCGCGGCCATCCTTGGTCGCAACGAGCAACCGCCGATCCGGGCGATGCACGAACGCGTCAAGAACGTCCTGGTCTTGGTCCATATCGACTTGAAGCCGGATTGGCTCGCCATGCCCGCGCCCGCCTGGGAGCTTAGAAGCATCAAGCGTGAAGAAGCGCCCACCCGTGGAGAAGATCACGATCTTGTCGATCGTCTCCGCCTTGAAGGCGAAGCGAAGTTTGTCGCCCTGTTTAAACTCCAGCCGCGTTAGATCGTCCATGTGGCCCTTGAGGGCACGGATCCACCCCTTGTCGGATACGACGACCGTGATCGGCTCGCGCTCGATCATCGCCTCCTTGATGTCGACTTGGGCATGGTCGGGTGCATCCGCGAATGCGGAGCGGCGCTTGCCGAGTTTCGTTTCAGGGCCGAATGACGTCGCGACTTCGCGAATTTGGTGGGCAACACGGCTCCACAGCATGCTCTGCGAATCAAGAAGCGTGCGCAGCTCATCGGCTTCCTTGCTCAGCGCTTCATGTTCACGACGAATTTCAAACTCCTCGAGCTTGCGCAAATTGCGCAGGCGCATGTTGAGGATCGCTTCGGCCTGGACGTCCGTTAGCGTAAAGCGGGCGATCAAGACCTGTTTGGGTTCATCCTCCTCGCGGATGATCCGGATCACTTCATCGAGGTTGAGATAAGCGATCAGCAGACCGCCGAGGATCTCCAGCCGCTTCTCGATGACGCCGAGCCGGTGCCGCGATCGGCGGACCAGCACGTCCTTGCGGTGATCGAGCCATTCGCGAAGCACATCGCGCAAACCCAGAACGTTCGGCACGACCCCGCGCGAGAGAACGTTCATATTGAGCGAGATGCGGCTTTCCAGTTCGCTCAGTTTGAAGACCGACTCCATCAAGAGGCCGGGCTCGACATTCCGGCTCTTCGGCACGAGCACGATGCGCACATCCTCGGCGGACTCATCGCGAACATCGTCAAGCAGCGGCAGTTTGCGATCCTGAATGAGTTCGGCGAGTTTTTCGATCAGCCGGCCCTTTTGCACTTGGTAGGGGATCTCGGTGATGACAATGACCCAAGTCCCACGGCCGGTGTCTTCCAACGCCCATGTTGCGCGCACGCGGAAGGCGCCGCGGCCGGTCCGATAGGATTCCAAAATCGACGCACGGCTTTCCACGATAATGCCGCCGGTGGGAAAATCCGGACCCGGTACAAGGGCGACGAGATCTTCGACCGGCGTGTCAGGCGCTTCAATCAGCTTCAGTGCGGCCTGGCAGAGCTCGTAGGCGTTATGCGGTG
>JBEINZ010000165.1:0-7346 GCA_040377825.1 Hyphomicrobiales bacterium
GTGTACAATTTGACGAGGGCGGCCAAGATTGCGATCTGAGGTAGGCATAGGAGATGAAATCGACGCTTAAGATGCAAAATCCCGGCCGATCGGGCGGCCTGGGCCGGCGGAGAAGCCCACCAACGGGCCACGAAATTGCCCTGCTGAGGCATCGCGCTTGAGCGAAAATCCGCACAACGGCGCTTCGGACGGAGATCGAGCGAACGCGCCGAGGTTTCTCAGAGGAATCCGTTTCGGAGGAGCGTTCAGCCTGGGCTGTCGCCACCCCGGATCAATGTTGGCTGGCCAGGAATTCAAATTGATCCGGACGCATGAAAGAGGTAACGCTAGAAAAAGAAATAGACGGTCGAACGATCATTGTGCCGAGGAGCCGATGACCCCCGCGAAGTTGAAAGACCAACTCAGCCATCAGATCGCCACGTTGAACAAGCGGCTTGAAGAGCAGCTGGAAAGACAGTTTTCCCTGGAGGGCACCCCAATCGACCATTGGCGCGTCCTGGCGGCCCTTGTGGAGTCTAATGGCCAGACGATGAGTTCGCTCGCCAGCAAGGTCCTAATCGAAGCGCCATCGCTGACCAAGGTGATCGACAGGATGGTGTCGGAAGGTCTCGTGTTTCGTGCGCCGGACACCTCCGACCGCCGCAAGGTGCTCGCATTTCTGTCGTCACGAGGTGTCGCCGTCCATAATCGGTTGAATGCAATCGCCGTTTCCCAGCACCGTGATATCGTTGACAGACTTGGGGCGGAGGACGCCGGACACTTGCGTGACTTGATTGACCGCATGCTGTCCGACCCGCCAATCTAGACCGCGCCGCGAGCTTTCCCTCGGCCGGTCACGGATATGAGCGTAGTTTTGAGTAGAAACGATAGATCGGCAAGGTGCCGCATCAGGAGGGGACGATGGACCTGGGTTTGAACGGGCTTAAAGCACTTGTCACCGGCGGGACAAAGGGGATAGGCCGTGCCATTGCCGAAACGTTGGCCGCTGAAGGATGCGATGTGGCGATTTGCGCCCGAAATGCCGCGGATGTTGCTTCCGCAGTCGCTGCCTTGGCTGCGAAGGGCGTAGAAGCGACCGGCTCGGCGGTTGACGTCAGCGACGGTCCCGCCTTGAAAGCCTGGGTCGCCGAGGCGGCCGGCACGCTCGGTGGGCTCGATATCATCGTGGCCAACGTGAGCGCGCTCGCCATCTCGAACGATGAAGAGGGCTGGGCAAAAGGCTTCTCGACCGACATGATGGGAACCGTTCGGCTCGTCGATGCCGCATTGCCGTTTCTGCTTCGGAGCAAGGCCGGCGCGATTGTGACGATCTCAAGCGTGTCCGGTCGCGAAATCGACTTTGCAGCCGGACCCTATGGCGTGTTCAAGGCAGCGATCGTGCATTATACGCAAGGCCTCGCCAATCAACTCGCGGGAAAGGGCATTCGCGCTAACACCGTCTCGCCGGGCAATACCTACTTTGAAGGCGGCGTCTGGAACCAGATCAAGGATGGTAATCCTGCGCTCTACAAAATGGCCTTGGACCTCAATCCAACTGGCCGGATGGGCACCCCGCAGGAAATGGCCAATGCCGCGGTTTTCCTCGCGAGTCCGGCCGCCAGCTTCATCACCGGCACCAACCTTGTTGTTGATGGTGCGCTGACGCGCGGCGTACAACTTTAATCCAAGGCCCGGGAGAGGGATCATGCGCGTTTCCAAGGTCGGCAACATCAAATATGCGCTGTCGGGCGATGAAGCCTTCGTGGCAAGTGTAATGCCGGGCGAGGTGTTCGAGGTCGAGACGGCGATCAACATTAATGATGGCACTATCCGCCATCTTGGACAGCAACTGACGCTGGCCGACGTGACGCTACCGTTTGTGAACGGCGCGACCGGGCCGATCGAAGTTGTTGGCGCGAAGCCGGGCGACGTGCTCCGCGTCGAGATCCTGGGCATTGAACTCGATACCATTGGCTACACCGCTCTGTGGCCGGGAATCGGCATGTTTCCGGATTGGGTGCGGCACAAAGAGTTTGGCATTCAGACGCGGGTCGTCGAGGTTAAGGACGGTCTCGTGCACTGGAACGAGACGTTAAAACTGCCCGTCAAGCCCATGATCGGCGTGATCGGCGTCGCGCCGATGCATGGTGCAGTGCTGACGCTCGACAACGGTCCGCACGGCGGAAACATGGACGTGCAGGAGATGACCACTAACAACTCTGCGTTGTTCAGGGTCGCCAAAGCCGGCGCGCATCTGTTCCTCGGCGACTGCCACGCCATCCAGGGCGATGGCGAAGCGAACGGAATGGGCGCCATCGAAATCGCAACAGTTTTGACAATCAGGGTAACACTTGCTGAAGCGCCTGCCCGATTGAACCACCCCAGGATCGTAACGCCCACCCATATTTGCACAACCGGCTGCGCCCGACCGCTTGAAGACGCCATGCGGATCGCGTTCGAGGAGATGATCCACTGGCTCGCCGATGATTACGACATCCCGGAGCCGGAGGCCTATATGCTGCTCGGCCAAATCGCCGAAGCCCGCTGCACCCAGGTTGTCAACCCGAAGTACACCTATATCTGCAAGGTCGACAAAGACATCCTGCGGCGATATCGCTGATTTTTGATTTCAAAAACTGTGATGAAGCTATACCCAATTAGAACATTGTGTTCGTCATGAAGAAAGGGCCTGAGCGGAGCAATCTAGATTGCGCGGTATTGACGCTAGGCGACCCCGATCGCAATGACAAAATTGTATCTGTTTATTGATGGAATATGTTGTTGATCGCGCTTATAAACGACTGATCGGCGCCAACGTCAGAATAAGCCCTAACCCTGGAAGTTTCCAGTCTCATATGCCCCAACGTGTAGGGTGCATTTCAACTTCGGTCGGGACTAAACATCTAGGCTCAACTGGATGAGTATCTTCAGTGTCAGGTCCTGCATTACTCCCCCCGATGAAGATACGCTGCGATTGCTTGCGTCAGCTTAGAAGCTTTCTCCGCATTGTCTTTATCTGACAGCATCACGGTTGCGACAATCGTTTCGGCGACGGCGACGGCCGCGACCATGCTGGACGACAAAACCGGGTGGTCGGACGGTGAAAGAATGAGTTCGTCCGCAAATGACGCGATCGGCGAGGCCGGGCTATCCGTCAAGGCAATAACGGCCGCGCCTCGATCCCGCGCATAGCGGGCAAGTTGCACAATGTCGTTGGCATAGCGTGGAAACGTGATTGCAATGATAAGGTCCCCCGGTTCGACGCCCATGAGACGACCGGCCGCGACCTCCGTCCCGCCAAATTCGACGACGCCGACGACGGAAGGATGAAACGGCTGGAGCCCGAGCACGAGAATGGCGGCCACATGGGAAGACAGTCCGAAACCGATGACATAGACACTTCGGGCTGCCTTGATGCGCCGGGCAACAGTGTCGGCTTGACCCGCCAACGCTGCGGAATCGATCAGGGCGATCTGCTGTCGAACGGCATCAAACGTCGCCCCGCTACCGCCGAGGGTCGCGTCGGACAGCAATTGATCGCGTAGCTTTGCCACGGGATCCATGAGTGTCTGCACCGACTCGGCGATCGCCGCTCGCATCTCGGCAAATCCCACGAGGCCAAGCTCTCGTGCGAACCGGCTGATGGTCGGCGCGGAAACGCCAGTCGCGCGGGCCATGTCCTCGATCGTGGTTGCCGATACGCGGATTGGATTGCGAAGTACAAAATCAGCCAGCCGGCGTTGCGATATGGAGCCGCTGCGGTGCAGTTCGCCGAGGCGCCGCCCAAGGTCTGAATTGGCAAATGGGCCCTGCGTCCGCCAGACATTCTCGGTATTCATTTTTCATCTCATCATGAATTGAAAATTTTTGTTCAGTTTGCCATGGGTCTCCGTTCAACAAAAGGAGGTGTCTTTCCTACAGGCGCCCATAAGTTGCGTTCGAAGTGAACAATTAGAGAAATCTTCGCGCGATCATCGTTATATATCGGGCATCCAACACAAAAGCGGCTATGTTAGATCTTGTAAATCAGTTTAAAACACGGTGCGATCCGTGTTTTCGGAAAATATAGCGGTAAACTGTATTAGATTGCACGAATTAGGTATTCAGAGCCGGTTTTTACCCGGATGTATTATTATTGTATGTCAATGATTAATTGTTCTTCGGAGAGAGTAATCACATTATTTCCGGCGGCCTCCGCATCTGCGGGATCATGAGTCACCAAAACGATCGGCAAGTCTCGGCGCTGTGCCTCGCGGAAGACAAAGTTTCGAAACTGGCCGCGCAAGGCATGATCGAGCTTGGAGAAGGGTTCGTCGAGCAAAAGCGCGCGCGGCCTCGACAGGAGAACACGCATAACCGAAATGCGCGCCCGTTGGCCGCCGGACAGCGTGGCCGGGTCGCGATCGGCGAACCCGTCAAGGCCACAATCGGCCAATGCCTCTTCGATCAATCGGCGTCGATCAAGCTTGCTATGTATCTCCCTCGGGATCGCGAAGGCGAGGTTTCCCCCAACCGAAAGATGTGGAAACAACAGATCGTCTTGGAACAGGAGCCCTACGCCACGGCGCTCTGGCGGCAAGCCGAGAAGCGGAACACCGTCGAGCAAAAGCTTACCTTGTGCCGTGAATGCCGTAGATATGGTCCCAGCAATACATGACAGCAGCGAGGACTTGCCCGAACCGCTCGCCCCCATGACGGTGAGGACTTCACCTAGACTGACGGTCGCGGATAGCTCGAAAAGCACACGCGTGCCTAAGCAAACGCGCAACTGATCCAGAACCAGTCCGTTTGTGAATATAGAGCCAACATTACAGACGTTCATTGCCCTGCCATGCCCTTACGATTGCGGAAAAGGATGCTCGGCAAGACCATTGCCATCAGAAATGCAACAAAGGGGACCAGCATTTGGAGCACAGCATAGACAGCGAGTATTCGACGATCTCCGCCAGAAGAAATCGATACCGCCTCGGTCGTGATCGTCGGCCAGCGAGCGCCGGCAACCAAGAGCGTGGGTAGATACTGCCCAATGCTGACCGCGATTGCGACCGCGAACGCGGCGAGGAGCGCTCGCAGCAACATCGGTAGCTTCACCTTGAACAGAAACCGGGTTGGCGTTGAGCCGAGTGAAAGCGCTACCTTACGATAGCGGCCGTCGAAGGCTCGCCAAGGATCGGCCAGAGATAAAAGTACGTAAGGCAAAACGAAAACGATATGAGCCAGGATGACTGCAGCTACCATCTCGTCGAGATTTAGTTGAATGATGAGTATGTGTAACCCTTGGAGATAAGAAATCTGAGGCGCGAGTAGCGGAAGATAGAGCAACCATAAGGCCGTTAATTCTATTGTACTGCGGCCACAGCGCGCTTCCTTCTCGAGGATGGCGACAACCAAAATCACAGAAATCAATGCTGTTACTATCGCGATGATCACACTATTGGCGATTAACTCAAAGGCCTGCGTTCCGCTGCGTTCCCAATTCGCCAAGGTAAAGACCGAGGGTAAAGGATGCGGGTAGCGCCACACTTCTGCAATCGACCATAGAAAAATCGAGGCGATTGCGAGCATCGCAAAAGCTAGGATTGTACTACCTAAGATCGTCGCGAATATAGCTGAACCCGTTTCGAAGGCTTGCCGACCGCCGGCATTCACCCATCGTCGGGCGAATTGCGTGGTCAATGCCTCGGCGCCAAGCCATAGCGCTATCGATCCGAAGACCAAGACAAGCAACAAAAGCGCACCGGCACTTGCCCGAAAGCGCAAAGTCAAATCGGGGTCGTTCATCCACCTTAGAATCTGCACCGGGAGCGTAGCGGGTGTATTCGGGCCGAGAACCATCGCGACATCGACGACCGATATGCCATAGACGAGCACGGCGAGAACGGGGAGCCGAATCTGCGGATAGACCCGCGGCAACACCACCTTCAGCCAAGCCGCGACCGGCCGATATCCGAGCGTTCGGGCAATCGCCAACGATCGATCGGCATCCGCCTGCGGCAGCGCTGAGAGTAGCATCAAGAACAGAAACGGGACCTCTTTGACGATCAACCCCGCGATCAGCGCAAGGCCCCAGCTATCGTTGACGATCAATATGTCCGGTGGACGCGGCGGACCGCCCAGATAGGTGCTCCACAGACGGAACATGAGCCCCGAAGGTGCAATGACGAAGGCAAGGCCGATCGCGACAGCGAAGTGCGGAACGGCAAGTATGGGCGAGAGGCAACGCCGGATCAGGCAAAACGTCGGACGACCGTGAAATGCAGCAGCGATCAATACAACGACCAGAAGCGAAATCGCCGTCGTGGCGAAGCCTACGAACAAACACACAATGACCGAAGAGCCGAGCCCCGGAGTAGCCAATAGATCCCGCCATGGCTCCAGCGATAGCGATGAGCGCCCAAGAGCAGGCATGAAACCGAATGCCGGTAGTATTGTCCCGATTAGGCCCGCGGAGACCGGCGCTGCCAACAGCATGAAGGTCAGCGTCGGTGCTATACGAATGAACATTCCGAGGACTACCGCACGCCGTAACGCGTTTTCCACGCGTCCGTAATGCGTGTCATCCAGCTAGGGTGAGGCTCGGGAAGGTGCGCGCCGAGTTCTTCGGTCGAGAGCGTCGCCACTCCGCGTTCCTGAGCCGCAAAGGACGCCCTTGCTTCGGCGGGAAGCTTGCTCATGGACAGCACCGTGAATCCACCGAAGCCGGCCGGATCCTGTTTCTTCAACTGCGCTTCAGGCGATAGCAAGAAGTCCGCGATCACCATCGCCCCCTCCTTGTGGGCCGCGTTAAAGGGAATCGCGACGAAGCTGGCATTGCCGATCGTTCCACCTTCAAACACATAGGTCCGCACCGTATCTGGAAGCTCGTTGCGCGCGATCGCCGCACTCGCCTCGGCGGGATTGAACGAAAGACTGACGTCGATTTCCCCGTCGCCGAGCAGCCGGCGCAAATCCGCGCTATTTCTTGGGTATGCCTTGCCGGCTCGCCAAAGATTTGGGGTTAGCGCGTCGAGATAAGCCCAAAGTGGCGCTGTCAAATTCTGGAATTCGGCGTTATCTGCCGGCAGTAAAAGCCGCGCTTTGTCAACCGTGAGTTCGCTGAGGATCTGTTTCAGAAACGTAGCGCCAATAAAGTCGGAAGGGTCGGGAAACGCGAAGCGTCCGGGATTTGCCTTCGCCCATGCAAGCAAAGCCTTGGCTGTCCGTGGGGGAGACTTAATTCGAGCGGAATCGTAGTAGAAAACGATTTGGGCCATGGTCCAAGGCGCTTCGAATCCTTCGGTGGGAACGGTGAAGTCGCTCCGGACCGACGGCTTGCCCTCAATGTCGACGAACTTGAAGTTTGGTAGGGTCTCTGCCCAGGGGCCATA
>JBEINZ010000134.1:0-8643 GCA_040377825.1 Hyphomicrobiales bacterium
GATGTCGTAGCGGGCGCGGAAGCCGAATTCCTTGGTCAGCCGATCGATCGAGAGCGAAGCGCGATCGACCGTGGAGAACAGATCCACCGTGCATTCGGTCGGGTCGCTGGAGAGCCGCCATTTGAATCCCGGATAGCGACGGGCGAGCCTTTGGCACCAATCCTCCACGGTCCAGCGGAAGCCAGTGCTGACATTGTAGACGCCATGCTTCGGCTTGTTGGCGTCCAGCAGCGCAATCACCGCGCTGGCGACGTCACGGACATAGACCCAGTCGCGCAGGCCAGGGCGGGAGAGCACCGCCTCATTGCCCTCGATCGCCAGCGCCAGCGCCTGAAACGGCGCGCTGAGCGTATCGCGCAAGCCGGTGTCGCGCTCCCAGGGGCCGAACACGGCGGACAGGCGCGCCACCACAACGTCCAACCCGGTCAGCGCCTGCTGGCGCAGCGCCAGCCGCTCCGACGCGAATTTGGTGATGGCGTAGAGGGTTTCCGGATTGGGCGTCGGGTCGTCCTCGGTCAGCGGCTTGGCCCGACCACCCGCCGCGCCATAGACCGAGGCGGAGGACAGCAGCACGATCCGGCGGATGGGGTGGCGCTGCGCCGCCTCCAGCACCGACAGCGTGCCCATCAGGTTGGTGTCCATGATGCTGCGCGGGTCGCGCCGCTCGCGCTGGGATCCCGCAGTGATGACGGCGGCGTGGACGATGCGGTCGATCTTGGCGTCGGCGATCAGGCGCTCCAGCGCCGCCGTGTCGCGCACGTCGCCGATCACCGCGATCACCTTGCCCTCCAGCTTCTCGAAAGCGGGCTTGGCGGCGGGGGGCGGCGGCTCCAGGCCGAACAAGGCCACTTTCTCGCCGCGCGCCAGCAGGGCCTCCGCAACGCCCAGACCGACGAAGCCGGTGCCCCCGGTGATCAATACGCTCATGCCTCAGCCTCCTGCGCTCAAGCTGACAGCTTGGCGGATTCAGCCAGCCCTGGATAGCTGGCGACGCCTCGCGCTTTGAGTGTCGCGCCGGGATTGGCGGTTGATCGCTCTCAACCGGTTTGGAGCGGGTGAGCCTTTTGCAAGCGTAAGCCAGCGCGATGAGCGATCATTCGGTGTCGATGTTTGGCAGGCCCAGCAGGCGGAATCGTCGGAACCCCAGGACGCATTTGATGACGCCAAAGCCCGCTACAGCCGCCGCAAACGCCGCCTTCTTCGCGCGCCGTAACGTCGCGATCGTGTCGTGACCGGGCTGCAGGTTCGCCGCGACAAACCGAACCCCGACATCCCGATAGGTCGCCCGCTCAATCCGCCGGTATGGCGAAAGGCGCGACATCGTCGCCAGGCGCCCATTCCTACAGGTCTGGGGGCAAGAGATAGGATTGATCACGGTCAAAGGGGATGTGGTTCGCCATCCCCGAATCTTGCACCATCAGCCCTGATTTGGGAATCTCTCGCGCGCCAATCCGACAGGCTGCCAACTCTTGCTTTTTTCCACCGCTCCACTAATTTCATTCCTTGGCTGCGCCGGTCCCCTTCGTCTAGAGGCCTAGGACACCGCCCTCTCACGGCGGTAACAGGGGTTCGAATCCCCTAGGGGACGCCAGCGATTTCAATGACTTAGGGCGACACGTCACCACGAAATCTTGGCGCTGTCCAATAAATGTCCCATATCCAGGTTGGGATAGATCGGTACACAGTGGGTAAGTCCGACGGCTGCGCCCCTCCAGGTGGACGGTTCTGCGATCGAAATCGGGCAAGGGTTTCATTAGCCTCGCGCTACTGCGTGCGATAGGAAACTGGCTGGATTCGATCCATAGGCGTCATCCAGTGAGGGACATTGCGGCTGACCAGAAGCGGACGCTCCTCGAAACAAGAATGCACTCGAAACCGGACCGGCGGTGGACATCATTTCGGTGGAGAGCGACGTTGACCCACTGCATCGGCGCACGCCTTTGCCGCGACAACTGCACGGTGCGACCGAGGAAGCCGGTCAACTCGCTTCGAGAGGCCTAGTCAAACGACTGTGCACCGGCTTCAATCCTCAAATCAATTTAGAGGGGCTTAGCCGTGCGTCTACTCAATATACATATTAACCATTTCCGCCGGTTCAAAGATTTGACAGTTCAGAATATCCCAGCGAGCGCTAAGTTGGTGGTGCTTGCTGGCCCGAACGGATCAGGAAAGTCTTCGCTCTTCGACGCCCTGCTTCTGCGTTATGGTAAGGACACGGCATCCGGTTGGAGCAACGATACCAAGTACTACGATCGGCCGCAGGAACAGGTCGTCGACCACGACGCCAGAATTTCCTTCACCACCGATGCCGGCAACCGCTTCGCCCTGGGCAATCTCTACGTCCGGACGGCGTACAGGAACGACCATGAATTCACTACCAATGCCCTCTCTCGGCAGGGAGCTATCCTCGACAGTAGGAACTTGAGACGGCTGATCGAGCCCGACGCCACGGTCAGCACCAACTACCAGCGCCTTGCCTCCCAAGCAATGGAGGACGTATTCGTCAGGGAGGCGGCCGGGACGACGATGGGCGAGTACCGCGAGAAGCTAATCGGCGAGGTCCGCTCGCCACTCAAGCAGTTGTTCCCCGATCTGACCTTCGTCGGCGTAGGCAATCCTCTCGACCAGGGCACCTTCCAATTCGATAAAGGCACTTCGAAGGGCTTCGACTACAAGAATCTCTCCAGTGGTGAGAAGGCCTCCTTCGACCTCATCCTCGATTTCGTGGTTAAGCGGCGCAGTTATGTGGATGCGATCTACTGCATCGACGAGCCGGAGACCCACATGAACACGCGGCTGCAGGGTGCGCTTCTCGGTGAACTCGTCGATCTGCTTCCCGACAACTCCCAACTCTGGATCGCGTCACATTCGATCGGGATGATGCGGAAGGCGCGCGAGATGTACGATGCTGACCCGTTGTCAGTGGCGTTCATAGATTTCAGTGGTCACGACTTCGACCAGGAGATTACGCTCTCGCCGAGCAAACCAACCCGAAACTTCTGGGAAGCGGTGATGCACGTCGCTCTCGACGATCTCACCGCGCTGGTGGCGCCCAAACAAGTGGTGATCTGCGAAGGCAACCCGATGGGCGCGGTGCCGGGGAAGAACACTGAGCAAGACGCTCGGATCTACGAAGCGATCTTCGGCGACGAGGTGGCCGACACCACCTTCATTTCTGCCGGCAACTCCAAGGAGGTTCAGAACGATTTCATCGGACTGGCGACCGTACTGCCGAAGTTGGCCTCGGGCATGAAAATCATACGCGTAATCGACTTGGACGACCACACCCCAACCGATGTTATCGCTCTAAGGAACGAGGGCATACGCGTTCTGAGCCTTCGGCATCTTGAGGCCTACCTCTACGACGACGAGGTGCTGACCGCCCTCTGTAACTCGGTAGGGAAGCCCGAAAAGGCGCCGGATTTAATCGCGGCTAAGCATGCTGCGATCGCCAGCATGGTGAGCCGGGGCCACCCCGCAGACGACATCAAGAAAGCCGCTGGCTCCATCTATGTCGCGGCTAAGCAGGTGCTGTCTCTGACGCAGGTGGGGAACGACGCCCCGGCGTTCGAAAGGAACACATTGTCGAAGCTGATCAAGCCATGCATGGCCATCTACAAAAAATTGCGCATGGATCTGTTTGCAGTCTGACCAAGTCTAAGCTCGTCTTTCGACCCAATGTGGTGACTATTAACTAATGCGTTTTACGGTCGATGGTGGCGCTCAGTGAAGTGCACCCCGTTTCGACCGGACACCGGCTCTAGCCGGAGGGCCTAGGCTAAGCCTAGGCATACGCCTATGTCTGAAGAGTTTTCGAAAGTTGAAGTGATCACCGGCGTTGCGCGTCGGCGTCGGTTCACGACCGACCTTAAGATGGCTGTCGTCGCTGAAACGATGAAGCGAGGCATGTCGATCAGTTATGTTGCTCGACGCCATGGGCTCTCGCCGAGCCTCGTCTTTTGGTGGAGGCGTAGGATGAACGACGGAGGCCAAGAAGCGGTGCACGCAGATGAGGAGGTGGCTACCTCTTCTGGGCTGCGCCTGACGCGTGGCGGTGTAAGTCGTCAGTAGGGCAACGGCGCGCACAGCGGTTCCGACTGCGCTTAGCGGTTTCACGCTCAAAACTATCGCATGATCCCTATCCTGCGTCGGGAGGAGCGTGCTTTATTCGCGTCAAGCTTGCACTCATAGTGATCAGGGAGAACGAGGATTGACAGGTTTTCAAGCCACCGTGCTGAATAAAGTCCGCTGTTATCGTGGCTCGCCGACGTGTGACGACGCTCACGCCGCGCTGCTGGCGATGCTGAACACCCTGCGCACGACCTACCTGCCGGCGGGCGGGACCCTGACTACGAGCCAGAAAGGGAACTTTGGCGAGTTTATCTCCTATCATATCGCTAGCGCAGCCTATCCCTACCCAGACCATGTGCGGTTCGCCGGCAACGCCCTAAATCCTCTCAGCAGGATCAGCGGCGCCGGCCTAGATCTTGTTTATCTCTATTTCGATAATACGAACCCTGCAAATGATCTAATCTACATTCAGGAGGTAAAGACAACGGGTGCGATCAACCTGAACTATCTCGACGAGCTAAAGAGAGATTATAGCAAACTGTTTGGGACAGACCCGCAATTCACGCTCCAAAGCCGCATCCAGCACGTCCAAAACATCCTAGAGTTCGAACGTGGCAACCCGATCGCCGCTCGCAGGGTCTCTGACCTTGCTTCCACGACCCCGGCGACTGCTTCCGGTGTAAGGCTAATCCCTACCGGAATTTCCAGCATCGGCGTCGGAGATCCTTTGACGAAACTGAGCGTAATTCGAAGATCGATTGCAACCTTTGGATGGCCAGTGGCGAATATCGAGCCCTGGTCGATCGTTATGTCTGATCTTGACGATCGTCTGATCCGTCTGTCCCGGGGGTTGCCGTGACCGATCTCCCCGTTGGATCGGCTCCGCGTTTTCCGCCGGCCACGGACGAGCTCCGGCGCGCCGAGACCGAAGCCGCGATGATGAAGCGGCTCGGAGTCCTGGATGAGGAACGGCTCGGATACTTGCTCGCCCTCGCCCAGGATGCAATGGTTCGATTCCAGGATCCGGCCGCCCAAGCTCAGATCGCTGATATCCACGACGAACAAGCGGCAAGCGGACTGATCGCAGCAGCGCGGATGGTGCACGACCTCGCTGTCTGCCAGAGCACCGACCTCGCCCCGGACGTACGACATCGGCTGACGCTTTTGTCCGCCTGCGCCTATGCAATGTACGGAAATTTTCCGTCGGCTGCGGCGACGCTCACCGCAATTGAGCTGACGCGGCCTTTGTCTTCGATCGAAGCAGCCGCGATTGCCATCGCCGCCCCATCGCGCGACGCCATTACGCCGCCGGATCCTGGGCCGGCCCGGAACTTCGTCCTTGCCATCCGCCAGTATCTGCGCAGCGGTCGGCAGGCGGACTCCGATGCAGCTTTGCAGGGGATTGGACCATTCGTGCTGTCGGCCGCAACGGTCTGGGAGGGGGTGCTCGCCCGATGCTGCCGGACGATATTCGCCCAGCAGATCGTATTGGCAACCTCCAAGCTTCTTCGGGCGAACTGGGGCAGCGTGTTCCACGGCTACGTCCAAAACCTACTTAGTGAGGGACGATACACGTTGCTGCCGCCCCAAACTTCCCTCATCTGGAGTCAGGGCTTGCTCGAGAGTGGGACGAATGCGCTCGTCACGCTTCCTACGAGCACGGGCAAGACGCTCTTGGCCGAACTGGCGATCGCGCGGTCTCTTGAGGACGTAGGGTCGGTCTCCGTTTTTGTGGCACCGTATATTGCGCTTGGCCGTCAGGTCTTCGACAGCCTCCGGACGCGCGCCCCAGACAACATAGAGGTCCGTGGGCACTTCGGGACGTTTAACAGCGCCTTCCGGTCCATTCCTGCTAACAAGCGAACGATCCTGGTAGTCACGCCGGAACGGTTCGACGGCATCTTACGAGCCGACTCGATGTTGCTGGAGCGTTTAAGGGCCGTAGTGTTCGACGAGGCGCACGGCCTGGAGAACGGCACGAGGGGTTTGCGCCTCGAAGGCCTGATCACGCGCTTGAAGTTGCAACAACTTCGGTACCCAAAGATCCGCCTTATCCTACTTTCTGCAGTATTGAATAATGGGGAGGACGTTCGTCGTTGGCTCGACCCGGACGCTGTCCACTATGACCATAGTTGGCGTCCGACCGCTCGCCGCATCGCCTTCTGGCATAAGGGGGGCTGTCTTTCGTGGCGTTATGGCAATGACCCTCTTAGACCGAGCAACAAGAGGGCACTTGACGAAATGGGGTCATTCTCGTTGCCGTGGGCTGCGTCGCAGACGCCAGCCGAGAGCCCTCGTGCCGTGGAAGGCCAACGGCTCGGTGCGCTTCGGAACGTGGCAGTTCTGGCGCTTCATCTGCATGATCGAGATCCCAGTCCTATTCTGATTGCTTGCGCTACACGGGCATCCACCCGCGGCGTCGCCAAGGCTATCGCATCTCGAGTGTCGATCCGGCCGACGCTGCCGGTGACCGTCGCGAACCTCCTGACCTTAATCGAGGCCTCCCACCCTCATCTAAGGCCGTTGGCGGACATGCTCCGGCACGGCGTCGCCTACCACAACGCCAGTCTTCCGTCCGAAGTGAAGTATGGACTAGAGGAGGCGATTAAAGCGCGTGAACTGGATTTCGTGAGTGCGACAACCACCCTCGCGGAAGGCGTAGATATGCCCTTCCGCCATACCATCGTGTTCGAATGGTTGGTGGGCGTGAAGGACAAACAGGCCCCGATGTCGCCCCTTATGTTCCGCAACATTGCAGGGCGATGCGGAAGGGCCGGACAGTTCGTCGAAGGTGACACGATCGTTTACGATAACGTCCTGGGAAAACTTACCTATACTGCCGAGGAGGTTCGAGGGCGGGCGCTCGCATCGTTGTTGAGCGATCCTCCGCCTCTCGTCAGCGCGGCGAACGACAACGTCGACCAAGCGACCCAAGACAAGATCGAAGCCGCGCTCAGCGCCCAGCTAATCGCAAGTATCCCGGAGAATCCGACCGTTGATCCGTTGGATCAGGTGTTCGCGAATACAATGTACGCTGCTATACGGGGCACGCCACCGTCGGCCATGATGGCGCTCATCCGAGCTGAACTCCTTGATGATCGAGCCGGCGAGCCGTTTGCCAAGGCCGCCAGTCCAATGAGGCTGACCCCGCTCGGACTGTCGGCGAACCGAACGGGCTTCGGCGTCCGTACCGTTCGTAAGATGTTGGCCTACCTCGCCGAAGTAGAGATGACCGAACCTAGCAAACTTTCGTCCGACATCCTGCTCCGCTTCGGAAGCGTTTCGGAGCAGAGCAACTATCTGCTTAGGGACATCGCGGATGCAACTCGCACGCAGTTTTACGTCAAGGCTGCCGACCTGGAGCAGCTCGCGCAGCTCTGGCTGGCGTCGACGTCTTACATCGAAATCTTCCTCGCATTACCCAGAGCTATTCGGTCGCAGGCACAGGTTACACCGGCCCTATGGGCTACCGGAGTGGAGTATGACCGCACTGCCTCCCAGTACGACAAGCTTGTTGATCTGCTGGACTACGCATTTGGCAGCTACCTCCCATGGATTTTCCGCGCCTTCGAAGAGCTCACGCCGCACGTCGAAAGGGCGAACCCGATGCCGAACTGGAAGGGACTCAGCGAGCAATATGTCGCGGCGCGTCAGATCGATGAGGCGGCTCAAGACCAGGCTCTTGGCGCCGGCGACGGAGAGACGGCGGACTGACTGCGTCAGCAGGGCGTCTGCTGCCGAGGTGTAATCGGCGCGACGTCTGGAACCTTCCATTGCAAGTCGAATCAATGGCTTCCGTAACCAAGCGATGTCCAAACCGTATGCCGTTCCACAAACCATCGGAAGCGGCTGACAGCTACGGTCAAAGAACGTCTGCTCTTGCCGCCACCTCGAATAGCCGGTTATGGCGCCAAGCGGAAAGGTCAGTACGGCAGTTCGACCGTACGAGAGCAGACACGTCGCGGCGAGGGCCATGTGAGCCCCCAGTGATAGTCCCTGCTTGGTTTCCCAATTTCACTTCTATTCTGGCCCCCGATCTCTTCGGCAAGCCTTGAATCGTGTCTCCTCGGTATTGTCTTGGAGCAAGGAGGACGGCGCGGTTTAAGCGCGCCGAGCTTGCACGATGTTGCGTGCGGTTTGTGTGGCGAGGGGAGGGAAGGATCGAACGGTTCAACTCTCTGCGCACGCCGCTTCATGCAACAGAGCAGGATTATCAACGATGAACGACACTAGAAAAACCCTGGCGAGCGCTCGATATCGCGCCATCGCAACCTTGGTCGAAGTCCGGCGGCGTGGAAAGCGCACCTGGCGCGACGTCAACGGACCGTGGTCCGTCATTCCCCAAACCTACGGCCACGTCCACCCCTCCGCGGGCGAGTACGTGCTGACCCGTTGGTCCCACGAAATCAAACGATCAACAGCGGTCTGCTCTCTGCACCTGCAGATTCCGACGGAAGCCGGCCGGGTATTCCGATTTGATGTCGGCCACCATTCCGATTTGAAGCCGGCCACCGTTCCGAGATGAAGCCGGCCACCGCACCGAACAATCACCGGCCACCCCGCCGGGTCCCA